>NZ_JBEKFG010000031.1:0-36842 GCF_050013435.1 Binatus sp. (SeqCode)
ACTCAGCCCTCGGCTACCTGTGCCCTACTGAATTCGAGCAACGTCATCATGAACCTGTGGCCGCCTAACCCGAGTGTCCACGCATTCGGGGCAACCCCAAGGGAAAGCAGAAGAAAAAATCATCGGCGCGCGCCGCCGTCCTATCCCCCTGGCCCCCTTTCCGGGGCGGAAAGGGGGAATCAGACAAAAGGAGGGTCAGGGACACCTGTGCGGCGCAATTGTCTGGTGCGCCGCACATCAGGTCCCACGCTCGACCGGATCAAACTAGTTTTTGTTCCGAGTCTTTCTGTCATTCTAGAGCGGAGTCTGCGCAGCGAAGAATCCCGGATCCTGCGTTCCTTCCTTCTCTGTCATTCTGAGCGAAGGCCGCTGTGATTGAGCCGAAGCCCTGAGTGCTGCCGAAGGGGAAGAATCTCGACGGGCGCTCCGGCGCCCGGCGTTAGTTACCCAAAGCTCTCCCCAAGGTAGGGGCAGCGCGCGACAACGGAGCGCGGCCTTAATACTGGGTGCAGGGGCTCAGCCCTGCCCAGCGCGTAGTCGCGAAAAGATGCGCTGCGCAGATTTTCGCGTCTTCTTAACACTGGGTGCAGGGCTGAGCCCTGCCGCCCACCGCGCAGGTGATTCTTCCCTCATGCCGTCGTAACGGCTGAACTTCTCAGCCTGATCATTTCTCTCTCAACGTGCTAAATAATTGCTGTGGATGCCGTTCATGCAAGCCGACCTCACTCGTCCGCAATCGTCAGGCGAACCCCCGTCGCACGAAATATTACTTTTGACGGAACAAAGCTAGCCATGGTGGTATGCCCATCGCTGAACCACAACATATGGTATAAATCGCCCTTTTCGAGCCCAACCTGACCCTCAAAATGAACGCCAAAATCGCACTCATAATGCTCGCCACGACCCTCGCCGCCTGCAAAACCGCACCGCCCTGCCCGCCCGGAACCCGGCCGATCGGCGAACCGCCGCCCAACGGCTCCGAGACCGCGTGCGTGAAGACCGTCAACGGCAATGACGTCAAGGAGGGACCGTTCGCAATCTATCGGGACGATGGGTCCAAGATGCTCCAGGGCGAATACCACGACGGAAAGCAGAGCGGCGAATGGACCCAGTGGTTCGACAACGGACAGAAGGCGTCGATCGATCACTACAAGGACGGCGTGCAGGACGGCGAGCACGTCGGTTGGTACACCAACGGCAAAATATCCGCGACCGGAATGTACAAGAACGGCAAGCGCGAGGGCGTGTGGAAGCGATGGGACCCGCAAGGCTTCAAGAATTGGGAGGAAATCTACAAGGACGACAAGAAAATCTCATGACGGCCGACCGGGCGACAAACGTGACGATCACCGATGCGGACCTGTCGCGCGCCGAGCATCAGCAGGCGCTGGTCACGATGCTCGACGCGTTCATGCGCGATCCGATGGAGGGCGGCCAGCCTCTGTCAGAGCAAAGCAAGCGCGATCTGGTACCGGGTCTGCGCGCGCATCCGGCGTGCTACGTATTGATAGCCTGGCGCGACGGCTCGCCGGTCGGCTTCTCGATCTGTTTCCTGGGATTTTCGACCTTCAACGCGCGGCCATTGATCAATATCCACGATATCTTCGTCGATTCAGCCGTGCGCGGTGTCGGGATCGGACGGATGCTGCTCGAGCGAATCGAAGCCAAGGCGCACGAACTGAATTGTTGCCGGATCACCCTCGAAGTGCGCGAGGACAATCGCGTCGCGCGCGGACTCTATCGCAAAGTCGGTTTCGAGGAAGTAGTCGATGGCGCGGAGCGCGTCCCGGTGGAGTTCTGGCACAAACGCCTGTGAGCCTAGAGCGTTCTTCCCACCGCCTCGGCCAGCGGCCCCAGCGCCTTCATCAAGTCGGCAAACCGCGACGGCTTCAACTGCTGCGGGCCGTCGGACAGCGCGCTCTCGGGCTTGGGATGCACCTCGATCAGCAATCCGTCGGCGCCCGCCGCGATCGCAGCCAGAGCCATCGGCGCCACCAGCGAGTAGATTCCCGTCCCGTGACTCGGATCGACAATCACCGGCAGATGCGTCCATTCCTTGAGCAGCGGCACGGCGTTGAGATCGAGCGTGTTGCGCGTCGCGGTCTCGAAGGTGCGGATCCCGCGCTCGCACAGCACCACGTTGGGATTGCCCTCCGACAGAATATATTCCGCCGCCATCATGAACTCTTCGAGCTTCATCGACATGCCGCGCTTGAGCAGCACCGGCTTCTTGATTCTTCCCAGCCGGCGCAGCAGCGAGAAATTCTGCGCGTTGCGCGCCCCGACTTGCAGCATGTCGGAATGCTCGGCGACCAGGTCGATATCGTGCGGATCCATAATTTCGGTCACCACCGGCAATCCGACCCGCCGCCCGGCGCGTTCGAGCAACACCAGCCCCTCGTCTTCCATCCCCTGGAACGAGTACGGCGACGTCCGCGGCTTGAACGCTCCCCCGCGGATTGCATGAGCGCCCGCTGCCTTGACCGCGTCGGCCGCGGCTTCGATTTGCGCCTCGCTCTCGATCGCGCACGGTCCCGCGATCACCGTGATTCGCTTGCCTCCGATTTCTGCGTTGCCGACCTTGATTCGCGAGCCTTCGGGCCGCACCTCGCGCGACGCCAGCTTGAACGACCGCACCACCGGCATCACGCGCTCCACCCCGGCTACCGATTCCAGATGCGTCAGCTGATGCTTCTCGCCACGCTCGTCGCCCACGCATGCGACCACCGTGCGCTCTACGCCGCGGATGATGTGCGCGTTGTAGTCGAGATCCTCGACCATCCTGACAACCGCCTGAATTTCGGTTTCGGTGGCATGCGATTTCATTACGACGATCAAGTGAGATGACCCCCTGCGATATGCTGGTGCGCCTCGCGGCCTTTGCGTTCGAGCGATGGAATGGCCGCTCGACCCCTGATAACTCTGACTCTACAGCATGTTATCATCGACCGGAACCGAGCGCCCGCAATCCGATCGGCGCATCGAAGGAAGCAGTTTTGCCAGCTAAGCCGCATCCCCATCATCCACTGAGGATCGTTCACACTTCCGACGTTCATCTGGAAAGCGATACGTTCGGCTCAGGCGCGCGCGGCGCCCAGTTGCGCGACATAGTGCGCAGCGCATTTGCCCGGGTCATCGACATCGCCAACGACCGCGACGCCGACCTGCTGCTGATAGTCGGCGATCTGTTCGATTCGGCGCGCGTCAGCGAAGAAGGTCTCGGCTTCGCGATGGAAACGATCGGACGCGCCCGGATGCCGGTCGTGATGATTCCCGGCAATCATGACGCGCACGACGAGCGATCGATTTACGCGGGCCTCGCGCCCGGCGCGATCCCGGAAAACCTGCACCTGATTCTCGAGCCCGAGGGCAGAGCAATCGATTTCCCCGAGCTTGCGGCTCGCGTATGGGGCCGCGCGCTGGTCGAACATACACCTGACTACCGGCCGCTCGGCGGCGTGCCCGAGCGGGAGGAAGGACTCTGGAACATCGCGCTGGCGCACGGATTTTTCATGGAGGAAGGCGAGACTGAACGATCGTCGCCGATCACGCCGGCGGAAATCGAGCGGTCGCGCTACGACTACGTGGCGCTCGGCCACGTGCACGTCTTAGGCGACGTGTCCCAGGGCGCGACGCGCGCCTTTTATTGCGGAACGCCGGCGCCGCTCTACTCGAGCGAGAATTCCGGATGGGTGCTGTGGGTCAATTGCGTGCCCGGCCAGCCCGTCTCGATCGAACGCTTGATGGTGCGAAAATCGGACTGACGGTGGGCTGGCGAATCAGGTCCGGTAGGCGGTCTGGCTGGTGCGTTTGAGCTCGGGATAAACATCCGAGAGCCGGCGCCACACCCGCTTCAGTCCGGGCACGTCGACCGGCCCGGGAATGCATTCGAGCGCGCCCTCGCGCATAAAGATTCGCTGGGCCTCAGCTGACCGCGGCGCGCCAACGATCATGATCGACGTCGCTGGCGACTCGCGGCGAATCGTCCTGAACAGCGTTAACGCATCGAGCCCGCGCGCACTGCGCAACCCGGCGTCGAGCGCGATCACATCTGGACGCGTGGTGCGAAAAATGTCGATGGTCTGCGCGACCGTCTCGGTTTCCGCAACCACCTGACATCCTCCGCATTCGAGATGACTACGCATGATGTCACGCGTGGTTCCCAAACTATGCGCAATGAGCGCTCGGACTGCCATCGGCGGCTCCTCCTGGGCAAGCACTGCGCCAGCCCAATTCCCAAGGCGCTGACAGCAGCGCCCGGGCTAACCATTTAGCAAGCTCGGGGCCAAGACAATGTCAGATTCGAACCAACGCTAATCCCCGATTTGTTAACGACTGACCGCGGCCAATCCGGGCCAGTTCATTGAGTATTTGGGCACTATCCAGCCCGCCCAGACGGCGATTGGAATCCGTGATTATCGTTGCATGCGAGCCATTTGTTGCATCGCAGTGACACCAGTCAAGACTCGTTTAGAATGTTTACGCATCGGCTTATAGCGTTTTGGAGCTGACCGGTCTCCCGGTGCAGGGGCTCTCCGCTGCCAGAAAAACAGCGGCGGAGCCTCGATGGCACCGCCGCTGATGTTACTCACGTCGCCAGGCAGTGACCTGGCGCGCGCAACTGACTTCTCGATTACATCATGCCGCCCGGAGGCATTCCGCCGGGCATTCCGCCGCTTCCGCCCCCTCCCTTTTCGTCGGGCTTCTCCGCGACCATGCACTCGGTCGTCAGTAGCAGGCTCGCTACCGACGCCGCATTCTGCAGCGCGCTGCGAACGACCTTGGTCGGGTCGATGATTCCAGCCTTCATCAGATCTTCGAACTCCTCGCTGGCCGCGTTGAATCCAAACGGCCCCTTGTTGTTCTTGATCTTATCGACTACGACCGAGCCTTCCCATCCCGCGTTGGATGCGATCCACCAGGCCGGTCCTTCGATGGCCTTCTTGATGATCGCGATGCCGACTTTTTCGGCCTCACTGGCGCGCATGTTGTCGAGCACGCTCGAGGCACGAATCAACGCGACGCCGCCGCCCGGGACCACGCCCTCTTCGACTGCGGCACGGGTTGCATGCAGCGCATCCTCGACGCGGGCCTTCTTTTCCTTCATCTCGACTTCGGTCGCGGCGCCGACCCGGATCACGGCCACTCCGCCGACCAGCTTGGCCAGCCGTTCCTGCAGCTTCTCGCGATCGTAGTCCGAGGTGGTCTCTTCGATCTGCGCGCGAATCTGCTTGATACGGCCCTCGATGTCGGCCTTCTTGCCCGCGCCGTCGATGATCGTGCAGTTGTCCTTGTCCACGACCAGGCGCTTGGCGCGGCCGAGGTCGGTCAGCGTGATGTTCTCGAGCTTGAGCCCGAGCTCCTCGGAAATGGCGCGCCCGCCGGTCAGGATCGCGATGTCTTCGAGCATCGCCTTGCGCCGATCGCCGAAGCCGGGCGCCTTGACCGCAACGCACGACAGCGTGCCGCGAATCTTGTTCACCACCAGCGTCGCCAGCGCTTCGCCTTCGATATCCTCCGCGATAATCAGGAATGGCTTGCCGCTCTTGGCGATCGTCTCGAGGATCGGGAGCAAATCCTTCATCGAAGAGATCTTCTTCTCGTGGATTAGGATGAACACGTCGTCGAGCTTCGCTTCCATCCGCTCCGGATCGGTCACGAAGTACGGCGACAGGTAGCCGCGGTCGAACTGCATCCCCTCGACCACTTCGAGCTGGGTCTCCAGTCCGCGCGCCTCTTCAACCGTGATGACGCCTTCCTTGCCGACTTTCTCCATCGCCTCGGCAATGATGTCGCCGATGGTCGAGTCGTTGTTGGCCGAGATGGTGCCGACCTGCGCGATTTCCTTGCGATCCTTGGTCGGCTTGGACAGGTTCTTGAGCTCGGCGGTGATCGCCTCGACCGCGCGGTTGATTCCGCGTTTGAGCGACATCGGATCGTGCCCCGCGGCGACCATCTTGATGCCCTCGGTGAAGATCTGGCGGGCCAGCACGGTGGCCGTGGTGGTGCCGTCGCCGGCGACGTCGGAGGTCTTCGACGCGACCTCTTTGACCATCTGCGCGCCCATATTCTCGAACTTGTCTTCGAGCTCGATCTCCTTGGCGACTGTTACCCCGTCCTTGGTCACGGTCGGAGCGCCGAAGCTCTTCTCCAACACGACGTTTCGGCCCTTGGGACCGAGCGTCACGGTGACAGCATCGGCGAGAACATTGACCCCTTTGAGGATCTTCTCGCGCGATTCTTGTCCGAAACGAACTATCTTTGCAGGCATGGTTCTTTTGCCTCTCCTATGATTGAAGGTTTCATCGGATCAGAATGGGATTCGCTTGCGAGCAGGCCGAAATGCCTACTCGATGATTCCCAGGATGTCGTCCTCGCGCAGGATCAGCAGATCTTCGCCCTCGTGCTTGAACTCGCTGCCCGAGTATTTGCCGAACAGGATCTTGTCCCCCGCCTTGACCTCAATGGGGATCAGCTTGCCGTCGTCGCCATATTTGCCCTTGCCGACGGCGACAACCTTGCCCTCCTGGGGCTTTTCCTTGGCGGTGTCCGGGATGATTATTCCACCCTTGGTCCGCTCCTCTTCCTTGATACGCTTGACGAGAATTCGATCGCCCAGTGGCTTGATTTTCATTGGGGACCAGCAGCCTCCTTAGCTTGCGATAAGTGTTACTTGGCTGGACGATTCCAGCCGTCGGAAAGTTAATTACTGTCCGGGGTTTGTCAATTGGCACTCGCGATGCCTGAGTGCTAACCGCAGTTTAGCCGGATACGCAAAAAATGCAAGGCCTGTGCACAAACTTGTGGACGGTGCGTGGATACCCGCAAGCGCGCAACGAAACAGCCGCCAAAATCCCCGCCATCAAGGTTCTCATTTGGCTCTGCCCTAGAGCAATCGGCGCCGCCGAGATGACGCAAATGGAAGCACCGTGTATCAGAGTGCACCAGATAGGTTACGATTTCTAATGATGACTCTTCGAAATTTCGAGGGATTAGCGCTGGCACAACCTGTGCGAGCGAGTTATCAGATTGGCTTATAGCGCCCCCCTGGCGCACAGACCAAATCGGAGGTACGGCAATGATCAGACTTCCCCACAGAGTGACGCAGCTCGCCGCGACCGTCACAGCGTTTGCGCTCGCACTCATGTTCGGCGTGTCGGCCGTTTCCGCACAGGTGAAGCCGGGTGATTTCATAACCCCCGGCAACGCGGTGCAGGTCAAAGAACTCGTGTCGCCGGGCGTTTACTACAAAGTCCAGCACGGGATGACCATGAAGATCGTAGCGTCCCAGCGCGTCGATTGGCCACCGCCGTACCAGGATGCGACCGAGAAATATTCCTCGCAGGTACTCCTTTCCAAGGACCATCGGAGCTTGATCGGCTACGTCGCCGGCCAGCCTTTCCCGCTGATCGATCCGAACGACCCGCAGGTCGCCGAGAAGATCATCTGGAACAACGTCTTTCGCCCGATCACGAGCGATGACTACGACCTGCGCTTTTACGACTGCGAGACGTCCTACGAACAAACTGGCGCGCAGTCGCGCCAGATCGAGAACTTTGAGATCGGCCATTACGCGGGTTACGACCTGGTGGGCCGCACCGAAGTCGAGCCGGTCCCGACCGACCCCGATTTCAAGGTGACCGGCCGCCTCTGGCTGTTCGCCCTCTATCCGATCCTGTCGCCGCAGGAGATTCGCGGCACTGGCTTCATCCGCTTCCGTTATAACGACCCCAACCGCGGCGACGACGTCTGGGATTGGGCCAAGAACACGCGGCGCGTGAGACGCCTCAACGAGGCTCAGATGAGCTCGGCGACCACCACCAATGGCAGCTCGGCGACTACCTGGGATCCGGACCATTACGCAGGCTTCAATCCCAAGACCGAGCAGTATGACTACAAGTACCTGGGCGAGAAAAACATGCTCGCGGTCGCAAACGCCGAGCATTCGCCCGAGATCCGATGCACCACCGACGGCGGCACCAGCGCGTGCCCGGAGGCATGGGAGTCTCGCCACATGTACGTGGTGCAGGCGGTGCCAAGGCCCGGAAAGATCAACGCGATCGATTCGAAGACCGTGGTGTACGTCGACGGCGAAATGTGGTTCGAGCCGTATATCGACACCTACGACCATTCGAACCAACTGTTCCGCAACCACATCTACTGGCTGACCACTCGCGACCGTCCGGTGCCGGATGCAAAGGTCGCGATTTATCCGTTCAAGCGCTCGTTCGTGGTGGGCGCGTGCTCGACTGACTTGCAGTCGGGGATGGCTTCGATGTGCTATCTGCCGGGCCGCGACACGCCCGAGCGCGAGTGCTGGTACATCAACATGGGCGCGGTGGACAAGAGCTTCTTCACCACCGACGCGATGGTGAAGGCGGCGCACTGATTTCTGCGCCATCGCTAACCGACACGATTGCCGCGGGGCCGGTGCAGGAATGCGCCGGCCCCGCGGCGCATTAGCCACGAGGTGTTCCCATGGCGCCAAAGATTCCCGTCATCGACATGTGGGCCCCGGTGGTTCCGACCCGCGAAATCATGACGCACGTGGGGAACAACTTTCCCCAGGCGCAGCTCGGTTATTTGCGAGTCTTCCAAAAGCGCGAGCCTGATCTCGATGCCTACCGGGCCGCGGCGCCTCAAATGGCCCGCGACGACGCCCAGATTCTCGCTGAGCTCGATGCGGCAAACATCGCGCGCGCGCTGATCACCGGCTTCGACGAGGCCTCGACCGCCGGGAAGACCTTTGTCACCAACGAATGCGTCGCAGCGCTGGCCCAACGCCATCCGACTCGTTTCATCCCCTTCGCCGGGATCGACATAATGCGCGGCTCACAGGCACTGCGCGAGCTCGAGCATTGGGTGCGCGAGCGCGGCTTTCGCGGCCTTAGTCTGCGCCCGTTCATGATCGGATTGCCCGCGGAGGACCGGCACTACTATCCGTTCTACGAGAAATGCGTCGAGCTTGGGATTCCGCTGAGCATCCACGCCTCCGCCAACTGGACCACCAGCCGGCCAAGCGACCTGGGCCATCCCCGCCACTTTGATGTGGTCGCGTGCGACCTCCCGGAGCTCAAGTTGATCCTGAGCCACGGCGGCTATCCGTGGGTGCTGGAGGCGTGTCTGCTGGCGTGGAAACATCCCAACGTCTATCTCGAACTGGCAGCTCATCGGCCGAAGTACTTCCTGACCCCCGGCGCGGGATGGGAGCCGCTACTGCAATACGGCCAGAGCACCATTGCGGACAAGGTCCTTTACGGCACCGGTGCGTTTCTGATCGGCCGCAGCCCGACCGAGTTGCTGGGCGAATTTGACGCGCTGCCGCTCAAGCCGACGGTAAAGGAAAAATGGCTTTGGAAGAACGCTGCCGCGTTGCTTGGTCTCAGCGCCGACGAAGTGACCTCATCGCTAAAGGGCGGTCCTGCTGCCGAGTAACGCTCGCCCCAGTGCGCACCATGGGGCCCGCGATGGCCGCCAGCCCGTATCTTCTCCATGTATCATTCTGAGCAAAAGCTGCTGTGATTGAGCCGAAGCCCTGAGTGCTGCCGAAGGGGAAGAATCCCGGATCCGGGTTCCTTCGCTTCGCTCAGGATGACACAAAACAGGATGACACTAAAAAACGTCTAGGAGGGACGAACTCCCGCACCCCTGCTCTTAGCACTGGGTGCAGGGGTCAGCCCTGCGGTGCAGGGGTCACCCCTGGCCGAAGAAGTCCTTCGCCGCGACGAACCTGGCGACGCCTGCCGCCTCGCCCGCCAGCCTATCGACTTCCTGATCGCCCACCATCGTCGACGATGCCAAATCCACGCCGTACAGGTCGGCAAGCTCCGTGATCATTCCGCCCTTGGGCTTGCGGCATGTGCACTTGTCGTCGTCGGTATGCGGACAGATTTGCCACGCGGTCAGGATGTCGCCGAGCTGATGGTCGAGCCTGGTGAGCGCGGCCTCCATTTTTTCCGCGGTGAGCCGGCCGCGCCTGATTCCCGCCTGGTTGGTCACGACAAACATCAGATGGTCGTGTATCGGGCGAAGCTTTTCAGCCACGCCGGGAAGCAGTTCGACTACTACCTCACCGTTTGCGTCGAGCGGAATCTCGCGCGTGTCGTTGAGCCTGACCAGCGTGCCACCGAGATCGAAAAACAGCGCCGCGTTGCCATTGGGATTGGCCATCGAAACAAACTCGCTTACGCGTGGCGCCAATCGACGTGGTCGCGAACGTGCGCGAACACCTCGTCGAGGATCGCGATGCCGGCCTCGGCTTGCGCCTCGGTAATAACCAGCGCGGGATTGATTCGAATCTTGGGAAAGTAGCCCATGATCACCAGCCCGCGCTTGAGGCATTCGGCGAATATCAGCTCGGTGACTTTTTTGCCGAGCAGTTCCTTGGTCTCGAGATCGCGGACCAGCTCGACGCCAATCATCAATCCCCTGCCGCGGACGTCGCCGATGAACTGGTACTTTTCCTTGAGTTGCACCAGCCGCGACAGCATCATCGCGCCAACCTTGCGCGAGTTCTCGACCAGGTGCTGTTTCTGAATCGCGCCAATCGTCTCCGCCACCGCCACCGCCGCGAGCGGATTTCCGCCGTAGCTCGACGACGACGCGCTCGGCTTTGAGAACGGCTCCGCCTTGCCCAGTTCGTCGCTTAGCAGGACGCCCGAAACCGGATATCCGCAGCCCATCCCCTTGCCGACGGTGACGATATCCGGGCGAACGCCGCTGTGCTCGACGCCCCACCATTTTCCGGTCCGTCCGAAGCCGGTGATCATCTCGTCGGCGATCAGCAGCGCGCCGAAGTCCTTGGCCACCGATTTGACCGCCGGCATCCAGTCGTCGGGCGGGATCACGTTGCCCGCGGTGCCCTGCATCGGCTCCGCGACGATCGCGGCGAGCGCGCCGCCGGAACTCATCTTGATTTGCTGACGCGCGAAATCGACGCAGTAAAGCCCGCACTCGGGATGCTTCAGCTTGAACGGGCATCGATAGCAGTCCGCGTACGGCACGGTATATTGGCCGCCCTGCAGCGGTCCGTAGCCTTGCTTCGATTCGTCGCCGATAAGTCCGATCACGCCGCCGGACTTGCCGTGGAAGCCGCCCCAGAAACTCACGACTTCGTGCTTGCCGGTCGCCGAACGCGCCAGCCGAAGCGCGGCTTCGACCGCCTCTGCGCCGCCGCTATATAGATGTGCGCGACGGAGTCCCGCGGGCGCGACTTCGGCCAGCAGCTTGAACGCCGCCGCGCGCTCTTTGGTCGCGAACGTGCCGACCATCAGGCGCGACGCCTGGCGCGCCAGCGCTTGCGCCAGTGCGGGATGCGCATGGCCGAGGCTCGCGACCCCGACGCCGGCGAAGAAATCCACGAAGGTGTTGCCGTCGGCGTCGGTGAGCGTCGCGCCTTCGCCGTGATCGAACGCGATGCCGACCAGCAGCGAAATCCGCTGGCGCCCCGGCGCGATATACTTTTGTTCGGTGTCGAAGATCTCCTTCGATTTGGGGCCTGGAACCGAGGTCTTGATTGATGGAAGTTTTCCGTCAGTGGTTGTCATCAGAATGGTCGCAGTCCGATTCCTTGTTTGAATTTCTTGCCGCGTCTAGCGCGAGCGGCCAAGCAGGCTCATCGCGCGCCGTGCGATCGCGCGAGCGGCAGGTCGGCGCACCCGGCTATAGCTGGGCCAGTCATTAAAGTCGATAATCGCAAAACGATCGCCACTCAAGACCGCGTCTCCGCCCCATGCCTCGAGCCCAAGCGCGGCGGCTGCCGCCAAAGCCGCTTCCGACAGCGCGCGCAGAGCCGCTTCGGCGACTTCCTCGTCTTCGGGATGGGCGGTGAAATAGGAAACTCCACTGACGCCGTAAAATTTGACGACCCGGCCCACGACTTCCTGCTGCAGGTAGGCGAAGCGGATTCCGCGCCGTACGAAATCGGCGAGAATCGATTCGACCTCGGCGCGATCGGCCGCCCGCTGCACATCTTCAGGGGCGAGCGCATGCAGGTCGCCGCGCTTGACGAATACGCCCGCCGACAAATCCAGCCCGGCAAGCTTGCGCGCATCAAGCGGCTCGTCGGCCTCCACCAACGCGCCCGGCGGGGTCGGCACTCCGGCCCGCTCCAGCCCCGGCGCAAGCAGATCGCGGTAGCAGTTGCGAATCGAGAGCGCGGAGTTGATCGCGATCGCTCCCGCCTGCTCGACTTCGGCCAGACGCTTGAGCGCGCGCGCACCCTGGCACATCGGCAGTACGACGTCGGCGCGGATCGGCGTGGCCATCGCAAAGCTGACCGCATCCATCGCCTGAATCTCGACGCCTTCGCGCTCCAGTTCCAGCAAGGTCGCGTCAAGAATCGCGGCGTCAGCCTCGACCTTGCCCGGTGAGAATTCGGGTTCCCGATAAATTCCCAAAGCTCGATAGCTCATGGCATCTTCCGTATCGCGACGCGCGCGGCGTCAAGGTCCGACGCTTCATCGACGTCGATCGATCCTTCGATCTCGATCGCATCCAGTTGCATCCCACGCTCAATTATCAGCGCAAGGAAGCGCCGCAGCGCGTCGAGTCCCGCGCGGCGCGCGTCAGCGGCGTAATCAAAAACTCGGGTCGACAGGAAATAGAGTCCTGCCGTCACCATGGAAGTTTGTCCGTTGCCGAGCCGCAGGATCAAGCCATTTTCCGATACCTCGGCGAAAAGCGGCCTGGCCTCGCCGCGCCATCGCGTGACGGCCAATACGCCTGCGAATTTTTTCTCGCGGCAATCCTCAATTTTTCTGCGCGACTCATTAACAAAACGCGCCAATTCCGCCTGCGGAATTACGGCGTCCACGGTCGCCGCGATGAACCATCCCGGTTCCACCACCTCGCCCAGCGCCAGCATCGTTTCCATCGAGTTGGCGGTGTCGCGAACGACGAGCCTGATCGACGCCGGCATCTCGAGCGCCATTTCGTTTTCGCGCGCAACCCGTGCCGTCTCGGAGTTGATCACCGCAACCACCGAGGACGCGCCCGCCGCGATCAGCGCGCGCGCCTGGCGCAAAAGCATCGCCTCACCGCCCAGCTTGACCAGCGGCTTGGGAATATCGTCGCGCGTCGAGTTGCGCAGCCGCTCGCCGCGGCCGGCGGCGATAATCGCTCCTTGCAATCCCTTCACCATTGAATTTGCGCAACTTCGTCGATTGAGCGGATCGTGAGGTCGGCTGCCGTGTCCCGCCCGCCGGCACCGTTGCCGCATTGCGATTGCGGGTCGGTGCGCAGCCAGACGGTCCGCATTCCGAGTTTGTGTGCGGGTGCGCAATCCTTGGCCAGCGAATCGCCGATCATCGCGGTCGATTCGGGCGCGCAACGCATTTTTTTCAGCGCGACTTCGAAGATGCCCGCCTCGGGCTTGAAAATTCCAACTCGCGACGAATCGGCAACCGCGTCGAAGAATCGATCCAGCTTCGCTTCCGCCAGGATGCCATCGAGATTTCCATAGAAGTTCGAAACGACGCCCATTTTGAAGCGGCCCTCGAGCATGCCAAGGACGTCGCGGCTATGCGCCAGTCCGGCAGACGTCTCGCGGACGAAAGAGTTCGTGACGCGCTCGACGTAGCGATGAAGTCCCGCGGCGCCAGAGTCGTTAAGTAGCGCGGCAAGCGGGTCCGGTCCGCTTTTTCGGAGGAATTCGAATTGATGGCCGACCAGGAATCGCACCAGGTCCGTCATCCCGAAGCGCGCCACGATCCTGGTCGCGCCGTACCCGATTCGCGTTGCGTGCTCGAACGCCAGGTCGAGTTCGGTGCGCGAAATTTCGATTCCGGCGGCGCGGTAGCTTGAGAGAAATCGATCGAGCCAATGCGCGGGCCCGTCGAGCGTGCCGCCAAAATCGAATAGCAGAGAGGTAATCGTGGCCATGAATCGGTCAGTCTATCAGCCCCGGTAGGCGGCCTCTAGTTCGATTCCGGTTAAAAGTTTGCGGCGATCGGAAAGCAGCGCGGTCTCGATAGACGATATGCTTCAGAACACTGATGAAATAAGTTCACTAGAGGGGTCAAACTCATACTCAGGGATCGAAGTTAGTAGCGGAGTTACTTTCGCTCACATTACGGCTGTGTTACCGTGACGCCATTACAGAAGACGGGGAAAACCGGGTTCAAACAAGACGTTGCTGATTGAGACTGCTCTAATCGCTGCACCCGATCGCGCCAATAACGCGGTCTTCGGCCGCCCGCTGTTAGAGCGGCTGATGATCAATTGCGAACGCGCCGGGATCAAACGGTTTGTCGTGGCGGCGCCACGCGAGCTGTATCCGGACGTCGCTCGCGCAATGGGCCGGTTCAAAGGCAGCGACTCGGTCTCGATGGTCGAATCGTTCAGTGAGATTCTGAATCATCGGGATGCGGACGGATTGGCCATCGACCCGTCATCGCCGTGCGTGTCCTTTTCGGGAAACCTGGTATTTGCGAAGTCGCAGCTGGCCCGGATCCTCGGCGCCCACGCCTCCGATCCGCGATCGGTACATCGGGAATTCAGCACCGATCGCGACCGTGGCGGCGAAATCGCGACCGGTCCGATCGGCGAGATCCTTAAGCGCGGGGGAATTTCGGCGCGGCTCGCGGCGCCGGCTGCGAGTCTGCTGCCATTCGCGCTGAACGGGCGGCCCGAGGATCGCGAAGAAGCGGAACTGCGGCTGGCGAAATCGATTCGCGAGGAATCCGCACACAAAGACGCGCCGATGGCGCGATGGGTTGACCGCCGGATTTCGTGGCGAATCAGCTACTGGCTCGCGCAAACCCGCGTCACGCCCAACATGGTCACCGTCGCCAACACGGCGTTCGGCCTGACCTGCGCCTGGATGTTCTCGGTTCCGAATTACTGGATGCGGCTGTTCGCGGCAATTTTCTTTTTGATCTCGATCACGATCGATGGCGTCGATGGCGAATTGGCGCGGCTTAAAATGGTCGAGAGCGAGTTCGGCGGCAAACTCGATGTACTCACCGACAATATAGTGCACGTCGGCGTGTTCATCGGCTTGCTCGTCGGATGCTACCGGGTGGATCACAGCCGCGCTTACCTGTACCTGATTCCGATCCTGCTCGGCGGATTTGTAATGTGCGCTTATGCGACCTGGCGCGCCTTCAAAATAAAAGGCGCACAGGCGGCGGCGTGGCTGGACAAAGTCGATCGATGGAGCGGGCGCGATTTCGCCTACCTGGTAGTAGTGTTGGCAATCGCCAATCGGCTAGAGTACTTCGCTTGGGGCACTGCCTTCGGCAGTTACGTGTTTGCCCTGGCGCTGATATGGATTACCGGCCGGACCGAATCGTCAATGAAATCTGAAAGCCTGTAGCAAGGCGGATCAAACCCTGCGCAGGCAGAGGAAGTATGAACGGAAAGAAGCCTCGAATTCTGTTGGTGCAACCCACTACCGTCCATCTCGACGGCACCCCGCATAAGACCCGCTGGCGGCTGATCATGGGGCTGATGATTCCGCTGATGGCGGGACTGACGCCCGACGATTACGACGTAACGCTATGCGACGAGCGTCTCGAGGAAATCAATTTCGACGGCGGATGGGACCTGGTCGGCATGACGACCACGATCGGCGCGTCGCTGCGCGCGTACCAGCTCGGCGACGAGTTCCGCAAGCGCGGCATCCCGGTCGTGTTCGGCGGATTCCATGCGACGCTGCAGACCGAAGAGGCGCTCCAGCATTGCGACGCGGTCGTAAAGGGCGAGGCCGACCTGGTATGGCCCGAACTGCTGCAGGATTGGCGCGACGGCAAACTCAAACCGATTTACAAGGCCGACAAGCTGCACGATCTGAAGAACCTGCCGCGCCCGCGCCACGAGCTGCTCAAGCTCAATCGCTATCTGTTCAAGGCGGTGCCGGTGCAGGCAAGCCGCGGATGCCCTTATCGATGCTCGTTCTGCGAGATTCCGGTGTTCTACGACGGCGCGTATCGGACCCGGCCGATCGAGGACATCGTCGAGGAGATAAAGCAGGTCGTCAAGATTACCGGCTTCAAGCGCTTTCAGTTCATCGACGATCAGATCACCGGCAAGCACAAGTTCGCGCGCGAGCTTTTCAAGGCGCTCGAGCCGCTCAACATCCGCTTCTCGTGCCTATGGACGATCAACTCGAATCACGACGATGAGTTGCTGGAGCTGGCGGCCAAGGCCGGCGTCTTCCACGTCAACATCGGGGTCGAATCGATCAGCCAGGACAGCCTGCTGTCGATGAACAAGATTCAGAATCACGCGGGCCATTACAAGAAACTGCTCAAGAAGCTCGAAAGATACGGGATTTACTATTCGCTCAACTTCCTGTTCGGGCTGGAAGAGGACCATCCGGGAATTTTCGACGACACGCTCAAGTTCCTGCACGAGGTCAAGGCGCCCGAGGCCTTCTTCAACACCGTCACGCCGCGCGTGGGTACCCCGATGCGCACGCAGCTCGAGGACGAGGGCCGCGTGATCATCCCCGACGCCGACCTCTACACCAACAACTTCCGCTGCATGTTCGTGCCCAAGAACATGTCGCCGCAGGAAGTCGAAGAAGGCGTGTGGCGATGCACCAAGGAGTTCTACTCGCTCAAGTCGATGTTCAAGCGGCTGCTGATGCCGCCGGGAAAGTTCACCTGGCAGGGACTCACTGAGAACATGCTTTTCTACTGGGGCGCGAAGCGGCAGATCGACCCGGTTGACTATTATTAGGCCAGCCCGGATTTGATCCTAAAGACTCTCGCAATCCTGGTGCTTGCGGCGGCGCTCGAGGTGGGCGGAGACGCGCTCGTGCGGGTAGGACTTCGCGGCCCGGTCTACTGGCTCGCGGCGGGCGGACTCGTGCTTTTCGCTTACGGAGTGCTGGTCAATCTGAGCGGTCTCGATTTCAATCGGCTGATGGGAATCTACATCGCGGTCTTCTTCGTAGTGTCGCAGGTTATCTCGTTCATTTTTTTCAGGCAGATTCCCGACGACCGAATCCTGCTGGGCGGCGGCTTCATCGTAACCGGCGGCCTCCTGATTCTCCTGATGTCCTGACTGGGATTGTTCGCATTCAATAGGTTTCGCTCATTCCCTTGAGACGAAGCCGGCACGGAGCTTGACGCCTCATCCCAATTCTGGGATATTTTGCGGATGCTGACCAGAGGCAGCGGCAATGTGTTCCACGATCTCGGACTAGCGGACGCCGACGTGCTTCAGGCAAAAGCCGACCTGGTTTTCAAAATCTCCGCGATTATCAAGAAGCGAGGACGCAGCCAGGTCGAAGCTGCGCAGATCCTCCGCGTAACTCAGCCTAAAATATCTGCACTGCTCAGAGGGCGTCTCGACGGATTTTCGCTTGAGCGAATCATGCGGTTTCTAGCGGCACTTGACCAAAGGGTCGAGATCAAAGTTCGGCCGAAATCCCGGCGCGATCGGGCAGTGGCAGTGGCATAACCAACGGCCTCCTGATTCTCCTGATGACCTGACCGGGCGCGACCGGCGCGCTTACGGCTGGAGCACCGCGTTGTCGATTAGCCGCGTTTTGCCGACGCGCGCCGCTATCGCAATTAGAATCGGACGATCGAGCGAGGGATGGCGCGCGAGCGTCTCCGCATCCACTGCTTCGACGTACTCGATTGCGACGCCTTTCAGCCGGTTGAGCACTCGAGTCGCCGCAAACACTATTTCCTCGGCGCAGCATGCGCCCGCGCGATGCTTCTCGCGGGCTGCCCGGATCGCGAGGCTCAGCGCGAGCGCGTCTTCGCGCTCGGCGGGCGACAGGTAGGCGTTGCGCGAACTCATCGCGAGGCCGTCCTTCTCGCGCACTATCGGCACCGGGATAATTTCGACGTCGAAGTTCAGGTCACGAACCATCTGCTGGATCGCGCGCAACTGCTGAAAGTCCTTCTCGCCGAAAACCGCCAGATGCGGTTTGACGATGTTGAACAGCTTGGCGACCACCGTCGTCACGCCGCGGAAATGGCCGGGGCGATGCGCCCCGCACAGACCGCTGGTGATCTCGCCCGCTTCGACCCAGGTCTGCGCGTCGGTCGAGTACATCGCACTCGGCTCCGGCGCGAACACCACGTCCACCGCCGCGGTCTCGAGCATCGCGCAGTCGCGCTTGAAGTTGCGCGGATAGCGCGCGAAGTCCTCGCCGGGGCAGAACTGGGTGGGATTGACGAAAATCGACGCGACCAGAACCGAGGATTGCCGCCGGCCCTCGCGCATCAGCGCCAGATGCCCTTCGTGCAGAAACCCCATCGTGGGAACCAAAGCAATTCGTTTGCCGCTGGCGCGAGCGCTCTCGGCGAAGCGGGTCATCTCGCCGGGTGAAGTAATGACCATCATCGCGCCGCGCTCCTCGATTCGGCATAGCAATTCTCCGGCGCCGGAAACGCGTGCTCCTTCACTTCGCGTACGTAGCTGCTTGCGGCCGCCGCGGCCTCGTTCCACAAATGCGCGAACGGCTTGGCGAAGCGCGGCGCGCACGACTCGCCCAAGCCAAGCATGTCGTGCATAACGAGCACCTGGCCGTCGCAATCGGGCCCGGCGCCGATGCCGATAGTCGGGATAGCGACGTGGGCGGTAATCTCGCGCGCCAACGACGGCGGCACGCCCTCGACCACGATCGCGAATGCGCCCGCGGCTTCCAGTGCGGCGGCGTCTTCAAGCAGTCGTTCGCGGCATCCGGGAGCGCGGCCGGATTTGCGGCCTTGCACGCGATGCCCGCCCATCCGATGAACCGACTGCGGCGTCAGTCCGACGTGTCCCATCACGGGAATATCGACCGCCGTGATTCTCGCCACCGCTTCGGCTATCGCTACACCGCCTTCGAGCTTCACTGCCTCGGCGCCGCCTTCCTTGACCAGGCGGCCGGCGTTGCGCAACGCCTCTTCGGGACTTACCTGGTACGACAGGAACGGCATGTCGGCGACGACCAGCGCACGGCGTCGCGCGCGCGCTACCGCACGGGTGTGGTAGATGACCTCGTCGATGGTGACGGCCAGGGTGTTGGCCTCGCCGCGCACCACCATGGCGAGACTATCGCCGACGAGCAGCAGATCGACGCCGCAGTTGTCGAAGATTCTCGCAAATGGAAAGTCGTACGCCGTCAGCATCGTGATCGGCTGCCGCGCGGCCTTCATGCGCGCGAGATCGGGCACGCGAACTTTGTCTTGCGTCATATTCTCTCCCAATCGATCCTGTCGCTCCAACAAAATCGGGGCTGCCGCGTACCCGGCAACCCCGCATCAGAGCGACCTCGAATGAACGAGCGCTCGAATCACTCGGAGTCCCGGTCCAAACATCGGATCCAGGCGCGAGCAGACGCCAAATGTCATCGCCTCCGCACGGGAGGCACTCAACTCAACCCCGTCTCGCCGGAAAAATCTTCCTCGACGGACGAGTTCAACAATATAGAGAAAGTCGCCGGGCGCGTAAAGCTTGGGAAGCTCGATCAGTTGGTGGCTTGCAATACGTTGGCCGGCACCGGCATCGTCACCTGCAGGCGTTTGCCGTCGCGCACGACGCTTAAGTAGATCAACTCGCCCGGCTGAAGGTCGCGCATCCGGTCCTGAAAGTCGAGAAAGTTTGTCACCCGCGAGCCATCGACGCCGATGATCATGTCGTAGCTCTCGCCGACTTGCGCATAGTCAAGCACCGGCAGCAGCAGAATGGCGAATTGCCCGAACGGAACCATCGAGCTCGCGACCACCACACCGGTAAGCGCGTCATGGACGCCGTGACTGTAGGCATGTAAGCCGACCGCCGCGGCCGGGCTGCCCTTCGCGACGACCGTAATCAGCAAGCCGTCAGCCTCTTCGCCGGATTTGAGCGTGCGCTTTGCTTCACGCAATTGCATTCCGAATGGAGTCGAAAGCTCGCCCTCGCTGTCGAACTCCTGCAAGCTCCTGAGCTGCTCGGGCGGCATCCCGCTCTGCTCCTCCTGATAACGCAGGACTTCATTGCTCTGATAGGACGACTGCGAATCAGCAGGGCTCGGCTGCTGCTGCTGCGACGCGTCGGCAGGATTGGCGGGCGGAATCTCCGCGGTGCCGGGCTGCGCGCTGTCCATGTCGAGCGGCGTCGCAACGATGTTCGAGGTGCCGGCGGCGGTCGCGGAATCCGCGGATGGCGCGACGGCAGTACGCGGAGGCGAAGCCACAGGAGCTTCCGCGATCGGTGCGCCGGCGCCGGATCCCGCGGTTGAGGTTGACGCTGCTGCTGACGCGGCCGCCGTCTTCCACGTCTCGGAGGCTGTGGTTTCGGCGCCCGACTGCGCTGCCGCGGGCGCGCTTAAGAACGCAACCAGCAGCATCGCGGCGATCGATGCGCCAAAAGCGTGATGCATCCGCGCTTTGCTAACTGACACTCCAGCGCTTTTCATGCTCCACCACGCGGCCCTCTCGCTCGAGCTTTCGCAGATGAGAGCGGACCGAGCTTGCAGCGGCAAGATGCAGATACTCGGGAACGTCAACGTAGATCTTCTTCACGATCGCCATCACCTCGAGCGGTCCCGCACCGTCCGCGAGCGCCTCGAGCACCTGGCGTTCGCGCAATTCGCGATGCGCGATGTAGTCACGAATCTTCTCTTTCGGATTGCGGATGACCGGGCCGTGCGCCGGATAAATCGTCTCGAGCTCAAGCTCAAGCAAGCGCCTGAGCGAATCCATATACTCGCCGAGGTCGCCAGTATCGTCGGGAATGACTGTGGTACCTGCGCCCAGCACGACGTCCCCCGTGAACAATGCGCGCTCTTCCTCAAGATAATAGCACAAGTGATCGGGCGAGTGCCCGGGCGTAAATACCGCACGCAGGGTGGCGCCTTCGGTCTGAATTACGGCGCCATGGCCAATCGCGGAAATCGCGCCCGCGGGAGCATCGTGGCCCTCCCACGGCATCTTCAATACTTCCAGCTCGCCGAATCTTTCGATCACCTGGCGCACGCCTCCCAGATGATCGACGTGCGCATGAGTCAGGACGATCCGTTCGAGTTCGACACTGCCGGAGAGTTCCTTGAGCGCCGCTTCCAGCAGGTCGGCGTATATCGCCACCCCCTGGCCCGTGTCGAGCAGCAGCGGCCGCTTCGAGGTGCCAACTATGTAGGTGTTCGTGCCGGGTCCCGTAAACGGATTCGGATTCTGGCCGAGCACGGTCGCAACCCGCGGGGTGATCCGCGCGTAATCCGGCATCTTGAGTCCGATCATCGAATCGGTCACGACTCGCCCGGGCTTGCTCATCAAAGGTCCCTCAAGAACTAGCGCCGGTTGCGCTCAAAGATCAGCCTGAGCCCTTTCAACGTCAGAAACTCGTCCACCTCTTCAATCGTTTCGCTCTCGGGCGCGATAAGCTGGGCGAGACCGCCGGTCGCTATGATGCGCGCCTTTTCGCCGCGTTCCTTCAGGATGCGCCCGACCAGCCCGTCCACCAGCGCGGTGTAGCCGAAGATCAGCCCGGACTGAATCGAGCCGACCGTGGTGCGGCCGACGACCTCGCGCGGACGAACCAGCTCGACGCGATAGAGCTTCGCCGCGTGCTCGATCAACGCGTTCATCGAGACGCCCAGGCCCGGAGCGATCGCGCCGCCGGCGTACTCGCCCTTGCCGGTCACGTAGTCGAACGTGGTCGCGGTGCCAAAATCGACGACGATGGATGCGCATCCGTAGCGCTCGTAGGCGGCGACCGCGTTGACGATTCGGTCTGCGCCCACTTCCTTGGGATTCTCGTAGAGGATCGGCATCCCGGTTTTGATTCCAGGCCCCACTATCAGCGCGGCGCAATGGAAATAGCGCTCGGCGACTTGCTCCATCACCTGGTTCAGCGGCGGGACCACGCACGCGATCACAACCCCTTCAGGCCTGAGGACCCCCTCCAGCCCCGCCGCCGCCAACAGAGTGCTGAGCAGCGCGCCATGTTCATCGGTGGTGCGGTCGGGAACGGTCGAGATGCGCCAGTGATTGCGCAGGCGCTCGCCTTCGTAAATTCCAATCACGGTATCGGTGTTGCCGACGTCCACCGTTATCAGCATGACAAATCTCCGTCCGACCATCGCCGTCGAGTGCGGCGCAATCGGGCCAAGATAATAGCGCGTGAACTCAGTGCAAACGAAACGGCTGCCCAGGCGCCGTCAATGATGGAAGCCGAAATGATGCGGTCCGAACGACCCATGAGTCATCATCATCCCCATCGTCGGATTGCCCAACGGGTGGTTGAACCCGGGCATCCAGGGAGAATTCATCAACAGGCCGGGACTCAGTGGCGGGCGCGCGGCCTGCATCATCGGGTTGCTCATCGCCGCGAAGGGCGACGCGGATAATTGCCACGGCCTGTTCATCGTTCCCGCCACGACAATCACCGTGGAACCATACACCGCGTTGGGAACCCCGTAAGCCGGCTGGTTCTGGTAATCGGCGAGCGTGCCCCAATCCTGATTGGACGAGCTGGCGTCTGCCGTGTCGTCATCGAGAGATGCCGGCGCACCCGGCGACGACGCATTGATACCCTCGCCGCCGGCGGCGTCCTCATCGCTGCCATCGGCGCAGGCGACTGGGACGTCGTCGGTGGCGCACGCCGCCTGGGGAATCTCCAGGACCTTGTCGGCCGTTTCCACGTCGGCATCGAGGTCAGGTCCGGGTCCTGCCAAACTGACGTCGGCCACCGCGGCGGAATCCTCGGCATCCTGCGAAAACGCTGCGCGCGCGTTCACCAGGACGGTCATCGCGAACGCTGCGAATATCGCAACGATCAATCGCGCCGGCCGCGTGCTCATAATTCGAACCTACCACTCGATTCGTCGAGTGCCAAGGCGAACGCCGCGATGCGCTTGCGCGGAGGTTTGCACGCTGGCCGCCAGCGGCTAAGATTCCGCCCTATGTCGGAAGCAAAAGTCGCATTGGTAACCGGCGCAGGCCGCGGCATCGGCCGCGACATCGCGCTTCGAATGGCAAAAGAAGGCTACGCGGTCGGGCTGATCGCCCGCACCAAGTCGCAGCTCGACGAAACCGCCGAATTAATTCGCGCCCAGGGCGGCAAGGCAGTCGTGACCCCGACCGACGTCGCGCGCCGCGATCAGGTCATCGCCGCAGTCGAGACCGTCGAGCGCGAACTCGGACCGATCTCCGTGTTGATCAACAACGCGGGCGCCTATCTGCGCAAGCGCTTCACCGAAATCACCGAAGAGGATTTCGACTTCCAGCTCAAGGTCAACGCCTACGGACCGTTCTTCTGCACCCAGGCCGTCATCGGCAAGATGGCCGAGCGCAAGGCCGGCACCGTGATTTTCGTGCTGGGATCGGAATCGCGCAGCGGACCGGCGCAATACTCCGCCTACAACGCGTCGAAGCTGGCGCAGCGCGCGATCGCCGAGTCTGTCGCCTACGAGTTCATGCATCTCGGCGTGCATGCTGCCGCGCTCGACGTGGACGGCGCCGTGGACAGTGCGCGAGTGCGGGAGTCGATGCCCGAGGTTGACCCGGCGCACTTCGTTCCGCCCGCGGCGATATGCGACGAGATCGTCCATCTGATCGATCAGTCGAAAAGCGCGTGGACGTTCCAGGTCGATCTGCGATCGTTCGTGCAATGGCGTCCGCGCGTCGCGCCGAAGAAAAAGAGCTGATTCACTGCTCCCGCTCGTCCGCGGATGGGTGTGGTCTTGGCGGCAGCGAAAATATAATGTTCCCAGCGTCGGGGTGTGGCGCAGACTGGTAGCGCACTCGCTTGGGGTGCGAGTGGTCGCCGGTTCAAATCCGGCCACCCCGACCAACTAACCCTCTTTGCGATAACCGAGTCCGCGCGCTCTCCTGCGCTGACGATCGATTGAAATAGCCACCCCACGTTTCATCCTCAGCCGCTTCCCGCCAAAAAACCCTCCTTCAATTGCCTCGTCGCGCGAATCGACAACGGCAATTTCCGCCAGAGACGTAAATCTTGATTGCGCCGCGGCGCGGGCTCTATTAGCCTCATTGATGTAGTATCGGATGGCTTCCCCGTTGAACCTGGGGAAAAGAAAATGAACAAGCACGCGGGAAAAGCACGGATCGGCGCGGTAGCGTTCGTGGCTGCGGCCGCGTTTGCGATTGTCGGCCTTCATAGTTCTTCAGGGCGCGCCGACCCCACCCCGACGCCGACCCCGATGCTTTACGTTACCGACGGCCACACCAACGCCGTGACGGCTTATCCCGCCGCCAGCACCGGCGACGTCTCCCCCGGCGCCGCCATCACCGGCTTGAGTTCGCCACAAGGCGTCGCGCAGGATTCCAGTGGCAACATCTATGTGGCCAATGACAGCCCCGCCAGCGTGGTCGTCTATCCAGCCGGCAGCACCGGCGACGCCGCCCCGAGCGCCACGATCAGCGGATCCGACACCGGCCTGAAGGATCCTCTCGGCATCGCCGTGGATTCCAGCGGCAACATCTATGTGACGGACACCGGTAACAATTCATGTGGCGGCCCCGCCAGGGTGTTTGTCTATGCGGCCGGGAGCACTGGCAACGTCTCCCCCATCGCCACCATCAGCAGTTCGGCGATGTCCTGCCCAACCGATATCACGCTCGATTCCAGCGACAACATATATGTAGCCGACGAAAACGGCGTGCTTGTCTATGCGGCGGGGAGCACCGGCGACGCCACCCCCAGCGCGACCATCCCCAGCTACGGAACCAGCGACCAGCTGACGTACCCAATCGGCATCGCGCTGGATTCCAGCGATAACATCTATGTGACGGCCTCCTTCTTCGGCGGTGTGTTTGTCTATTCGGCCGGAAGCAACGGCGACGTCCCTCCCATCGCCAATCTCCCCGGCTACGGGGCCAACGACGGCCTGCTGTGGCCATACGGCATTGCGGTGGATTCCAGCGGCAACATTTATGTGGCGGACTTCTACGCCGCCAGCGTGTTTGTCTACCCGCCGGGGAGCAACGGCGACGTCGCGCCGGCCGCGACCATCAGCGGTTCGCAGACAGAATTATCCGCGCCTATGTACATCGCCCTCCTGCCCGGGGATGCCTCGCCGGCGGCGACGCCGACACCGGCGACCGTGATATCGGTTAATGCTTCGCTCTCATTCGGCAGCGAACCCGTCGGCCATACGGTCACAAAGGACTTGACCCTCAAGAATACCGGCCGCGAGGTGCTGTTCGTGACCAGCGTGTCATCCAGCGATCCTGTCGAGCTCGATGCGGGCGCCTCGACCTGCCCGTCGGCCGGCATCGGTCTGGCGCCGGGCTCGACTTGCACGACCATCGTCAGCTTCACGCCGGGCGCGTCCGGCAAGCGCGGCGCAACCCTCACGCTCCACGACAACGCGGGGATGGGCGAGCAGAAAGTGGCGCTGTCGGGGACGGGATTGGCCGACGTGGCGGTATCGCCCGACCGGATCGCTTACGGCACGGTCAAGTTGAGCGCAAAGAAAAGCAAGAAGGTCAAGGTGAAGAACGCGCAGCCGGTGGCGGTGACGCTCAGCAAGAGCATCACCGGGACCAATGCGGGCGACTTCACAGTGACGGGGGGGACGTGCAGCGGCACGCTCGCGGCCAAGTCGAGCTGCACCTGCATCGTGACTTTCACGCCGGGCGGCGCTGGCGCGCGCTCAGCGACGCTCAGTGTCACGGCGAGCCCCGACCCGCAAAGCCCGTATAATGTGAGCCTGACCGGCACCGGCTCCTAGCCGCCGCACGCAGTGCGCGTGCTCGCCGGTTCAAATCCCGCCCCCCCCCGACCAAATCAGAACCACCTTGGATCAGTGAATCATTCGCTCCGCGTGCTGACGAGGAACGCTGCGGCTCGCATCTATAAAGACCCCCGGATCGACTCCAAAGCGCGCGGCAAGCGCCTGAATTTGCCGCACGTTGAGACGGCGGCGGCCAGCCAAGACTTCGGAGACTACGCCCTGGCTGCCGACCGCGGGCAGATCCTTTTGAGTGAGGCCGTGCTGCTCCATCAGGAAGCGAAGCACCTCGATGCCGGAAGCTTCCGGCAGGCCGTGCTGCTCCCGGTCGTACGCCTCGATCAGCACGCTTACGGTTTCGATCAGGCGATAACGCGGGTCTTTGGGATGGTCGCCAACGTCGTCCACCAGCGAGTTGAGGCGCTCGACCGCCGCGTCGTACTCGCGCTCAGTACGGATGGCAAGAAAAGGTTCCAGCGAATCGGGTTTCTTCAGAGTCCGAATGGCAGTCCGAGTCTTCATTCTTTCAGGCTGCCCGTAGTTTAAGGACGGGCCGCGAGTCTGTGGCCTTCGCGAAGCGCAGTAGCGTCTTGACGCTGGGTAACTGAGCGCCACTCTCAAGCCGTGCTATGGCCGATTGAGTCGTACCCATGCGATGCGCCAGTTGGGCCTGTGTGAAACCAGCGCGAACGCGCGCGGCGATCAGTTCGCGTGCAAGAGCGAATTCTTCGTTCAATGCGGCGTAGGCCGTCCGGACTTCGCGGTCCGCCAGCATCTTCTTCTTCACAGAATCCAGCCCCCTGCTCATGGTGTGATCTCCCTCATTCTCCTGCGGCTCGCGATGGTTCTGGCTGTCGCCCCGCGGCGCGATCAAGTGCTGCGCCTGCAATCCGCCTGTGCACCTGAGCCTTGCCGAAGCATGGGTCCAAAGCCGCGAGCCGGACGGCCGCGTCCCCGGCGAGATTCTCTCTCTACTTCACCTCACGAGCCCGCCGCAATGAGCGATCTTCGCCCCGGCCGCCGGTATCAAATGCGCTGCGAGATACTTGGACGGCTCGTTAGTTATCGTCCGCCGTATGCGCCGGAGTTCCCGGCACCCGGCTGCGTAACGATGTATCCGCCGCCCGGTTGCGGGTTATAGTAAGTAGGCGGCTGGTAGATTCGGGCGCCCGGCTGGGTCGCGATGTAACCGCCGCCAGGCTGGGGATTGACGTAAACGGGAGGCTGATAGGTTGGCGCGCCGGGCTGGGTGATGATATAGCCGCCGCCAGGCTGGGGATTGATGTAGGTTGGCGGGTTGTATTGGACTGTCCAAAACAGGGCGAGCCCGCCGAGAATGAGTGTTGCGTGTCTCATCTTTTCCGTTCCTCCTCGTTTTCTTTAGTCAGTTCGTCCACTCCCTATGCCGCTCCGTCGTGCGCCAGCTCGCGATGCAGATCCGCCGCGTGCACCCGACAGACTATCGCGCGCGCGCGCGAGGGCAACGCAACCACGTGTCGTCGGCCTGACCGCGATACGCCCGAACGTACACCGAAGATCGTGCGGTGCCTAGAACTGACTCCGGCGAGACCCGAGCGGCTTAGCCCTGAAAAACGCCGAGAGATTGCCCAAAAAGCCGCCCAGAAACGCTGGTCGAAGTAAACGCCTTTTACCGTTTACAGACTAGCTTACAGACTAGCGATGAACTGTTCGCGGGCTTTCACATACGCCTCGTAAAACCTTTTCGCAGCAGGATCACTTTTCTGCTCAGCCGTTAGGGGGGGCGGTTCGGGCGGAAGTACGTCTTTGCGGAGCGGAATTTTTCCGGTCTGTTCTTCCATGGCTTCGACTTGAATACGGAGCCAGAAAAGCGCGAGTTTCGCCTGCGCCCAAGGAATAGTGACGGCGAGGTGCTGTTTTACGATAGTTGCACCAGATGCCTGATCAAGTTGGCCAAAAATGACCTTTAAATCCCATGCACTTGGCTCAAACGATACGCCATTTGCGTAAGATGAAGCGAAGTTTTCCGTACGCTCGAATCGTGTAGCTGGCTGTGCCTTTGCTTCGTCTGGCATTAGTATACTCCCATCTTTGGCAAATCACCTTCACCATGTCCGAATTCTTTTTGTTTATACTCAGACAAATAAATTATCTTCGCGCCGAAAGCTTGTTTCTGAATTGTCTTCGTTGGATCAGGTACTGCTCCCGCGTTTTGCATGACCGGAACCGATGTTGTTGTTGCCCCAGAGCCTCGACGCGCTTCTAAAGCGAGTTCGAGTTGAATTGCGGCTAGCGATTCCCCTCTATTCTGCTTCTTAGCTGGACGTGCAGCAGCGGAGGATGAAGCATGCGCTCTTATTGCCTCGACCTCTTTGCGAACCGCCCGGCGTACCACCGCTTCCAGACGCGCGCCCTGGATATATTCGCGCAGCGCGGCATTGATCATCGTCTGGTAGTTCCCACCGCCAGCGCGATCCACGATGTTCTGGAAATGCTCGATGACATCGTTGTCGAGGCGAATCGTTATTCGAGTCTTTCCCGGCGCCGTAGGCACAACCGGGCCACGCTTGGCCTTGCTGAAATCGTATTCCCTTTTCATCTGTGTTTTCCCTCGTACTGCGACCGCTCCCGTCGCGTCGCCTTGCGCGCCGAAATGATTCTGATTCCAGTGCCGCGAACTGCGTAAACTACCACCAGAATCCTTCCGAGCGAGTCCATGCCAAGGGCAACAAAGCGGTCTTCCAGAGCACTGTCGTCTGGCATGCTCAGCGCTGCATGGTCCTCAAGCACGGCAACAGCTTCTGCGAAGCGGACTCCGTGCTTGCGAAGATTGCTGGCTGCCTTGTTCGGATCCCACTCAAATTCCACTACTGCAACGCCTGTGCATATTTGTACACCAGATTATCCCACGCGTCCACCCGTGCCTGAGACCCGCGAGTGATTTCCGGACCCCTGCCCGCCCCGCGCGCGGCGTGCGCGTTTTTGACAATCTCGGCAGCTTGATCGTATAGTCGCGTTGGGCTGGGGGTGTGCGTTACGCACTGAGATCCTGCGGGAACCCCTCGAACCTGATCCGGGTAATGCCGGCGTAGGGAAGCCGACAGCGCAACCTTCACGGTTGCGCCCGGGCCGCTTCCCAATACGAGGGAAGCGGCTCAAAAATGTCGGACTCCATCGCAACCGCAATCACACTCAACGGCGACCCGTACCCTCTCGACGCCGACATCCCCCTGACCGCCCTGCTCGAACGCCTCAACATGCGCCGCAGCCGCGTGGCCGTCGAGCTCAACCGCGAGATCGTGCCCAGGGCCAGCTACGATGAGACGATTGTAAGGGCGGGCGACCGTGTCGAGATAATCAACTTCGTCGGCGGCGGATAACCACCGCCCGCAAGGCAGTGAAAGTAAATATGCAGGACACTCCATTTGAACTGGGCGGGATGAAATTCAACTCGCGCCTGATCGTCGGCACCGGCAAGTATCGCGACTTCGCCGAGACCAGGGCTGCCGTCGAAGCCAGCGGCGCCGAAATAGTGACCGTCGCGGTGCGCCGCGTGAACATCACCGATCGCGGCAAGGAAAATCTGCTCGACTATCTCGATCCCAAGCGCTACCAGATTCTTCCCAACACCGCCGGATGCTTCACCGCCGACGAGGCGGTTCGCACCTGCCGCCTCGCGCGCGAGGTCGGCGTGGGCGATCTCGTCAAGCTCGAGGTGATCGGCGACACCCGGACCCTGTTTCCCGATGTCGCCGCGACGATCGAAGCGGCCCGCGTGCTGGTCAAGGAGGGATTCAAGGTGATGCCGTATGTCACCGACGATCCGGTGACTTGCCTGAGGCTCCAGGAGATCGGATGCGTGGCGGTGATGCCGCTGGCGGCGCCGATTGGCTCGGGCCTGGGAATCCGCAATCCGTTCAACCTCGCGATCATCATCGAGCAGGCGAAGGTCCCGGTGATCGTCGATGCGGGCGTGGGGACCGCCTCCGACGCCGCCGAGGCGATGGAATTCGGATGCGACGGCGTGCTGATGAACACCGCGATCGCGGGCGCGAAGGATCCTCTTGCGATGGCGCGTGCGATGAAGCTCGCGGTCGAGGCGGGGCGCCTGGCGTTTCGCGCCGGCCGAATCGAGCGCAGGCTCTACGCGACCGCCTCCAGCCCGCTGACCGGCCTGATCGGGTAGCCAGCCTTGTCGTCGCGGCCGCGCGTCAGCTTTCGACTTTATCTGATCACCGATCGCCGCGCCGTCCGCAGCGGCGATCTCATCTCGGCGTGCGAAGCCGCGCTGACCGTGGCGCGGGCAGCCGCGCCGCCCGGAACCGTCGCATTGCAACTCCGCGAAAAAGATTTATCCGCGCGCGCTCTCTACGAACTGGCGCTGCGCCTTCGCGCAATTTGCTCGCGCGCCGGTGCGCCGCTGATCGTCAACGATCGCGTCGATGTGGCAATCGCCGCGGATGCCGACGGGGTTCATCTTCCCGCCGATTCCATCGGCGTCAGCATGGCGCGCAAGCTGCTCGGGCCCGACCGACTCATCGGAGTGTCGACTCACTCGCCCCCCGACGTAGCCGGCGCCGCGCGCGAAGGCGCCGACTTTGCGGTTTTCGGCCCGGTCTTCGATCCGCTATCCAAGCCGGCCGCCGGATCCGCGTGGGGTGCGAGCGGCCTTCGGGCGGCATGCGGCGCGGGCGCAATCCCGGTCTTCGCCCTCGGCGGCATCACGCCCGATCGCACGCGCGAATTGTTTGCATCGCCCGATCCGGCCGCGCGGCCCGCAGGAGTCGCGTCGATCGGAGCGATATTTGGCGCCGATTCGCCGGCCCTGGCTACTGCGGCGATGCTGTCGGCGCTTGACCCGTCGTGGACTCGCCGGCAATGACCGACTTTGCGGCATCGAGGAGAGTATCCGGCCGCGGCAGTTCACGATAATAGCGCGACGTAAAAATCCATCGCACGAAGCCATTTCGATCGACGATAAAAAATGCCGGTATCGCGTTGTCGGGCTCGGCGTTGCGATGATGTTGCACGAGACCGAGCGGTGCGAGGATCGATTCGCCGCTGTCGCTCAGCAGCGGGATTTTCGTGCGGAGAAATCCCGCGAGCATCTTCGACCTCTCGATGGGATCGGCGCTGATGGCAAGCGTATCGATGCCGGCGCGGCGAAAATCCCCGGCACGTGCGGTCAGTTCGGCGAGCTCGAACCGCGCGAACGGGCAATAGTCTCCGCGATAGATGTAAACTAAAGTTGCGCGCGCGTCGGAAGCCGCCGGTCCGCGCCGGATCGAGTTGTTCTGATCGACGAGCGCGAAACTTGGGAATCGCTGTCCGACCGCGAGCTTCAGCGTGAAGGGCGGATTCAGCGTCCCGCGCATTGCGTAGCTGACGAATCGGCCGCCGCCCGCTCCAACGACGATGCACGCCAGGAATGCGAGCAGCCCGAATCCGAGTTTGGCGTGCGGCGAATCGAGTCCCAGCGCGAGGCGCAACCCCGCAATCGAGAGCACTATCGCAGCCGCCGCGATCGCGAACGCGGGCCACGGAATTCGTTCGTGAATGCCCATCCACGGCACCGACCAGAACGACACCAGCACATATTCATAGAGGCCGAAGCCGCACGCGATCAGGATGACCGCGCCAATCGCCCGCATTGGCTGAAATGGCGGGACGACCCAGGGCTCGTCGTACAACTCCGGCGCGCCCGCGTCGTCCACGCCCGGACCGCGCGGTTCCGAGGTGGCCATCAGTTGAGCCTTTGCAGCATCGTCGGGTTGAATGAGGAATGAGGTTGAATCAAAAATGTTCCGGCTCGTGTTCGCGGCGATTGTCGCGTTCAAGCTGCAAGGTCAGATGGTGGATGTTGAACTTGGTCTGCAGCAGGTGGCACATCTCGGCGAGCACTCGATCGCGATCCGCGTCCGCCGCGACCACCGCGTGCGCCGACAGCGCGATCTGCCTGGTGGTCAGACACCAGACGTGAAGGTCGTGAACTTCTTCGGTACCGCTGACGGCCAGCAGGTCGCTGCGCATTTCGTCGAGATCAATATGCGACGGCACCGATTCCATCAGGACGTCCACGCCCTCGCGCACCAGACCCCACGAACCGTACAGCACCAGGCATCCGATCAATATGCTCACGGCGGGATCGGCCTGCGTCCATCCGGTGAAATAGTTGAGCGCGCCGGAAGCGAGCACGCCCACCGAGCCGACGAGATCGGAGATGACGTGCACGAACACCGCGCGGATAGCCATCCCACGCCTTGGGCCGCCGGACGCGTCGGTCGAGGTCATCCACGCGGAGAAGGCATTCACGCCGATTCCGACGATCGCGACAGCCATCACGCCCAGCCCTGAAACCGGGCGCGGGTTTCGCAGCCGGCCGGCCGCTTCGATCCAGATGAAGACCACCAGCAGCCAGAGAAAAAGTCCGTTGAGCAACGCGCCGAGGATTTCCGCGCGAAGATAGCCGTAGGTTTTCGCCGACGATGCGGGCCGCGTCGATATCCACAGCGTCAGCAGCCCCAGGCACAACGCGGCGATGTCGGTGAGCATGTGGACCGCGTCGGAAAGCAGCGCCAGGCTGCCCGTCAGATAGCCGCCGACGAGTTCGGTGACGAAATAGACCGACGTGACGCCGAGGACAACTAGCAGGCGGCGCCGATCGGAATCCGCAGCCGCACGCGGTTCGCGATTATCTATCGGGCTCCGCATCGCTTAATCATAGTGGACCAGCGAGAAGCAGTTGACCGGCGCCAGGCGCTCGCGTCCCTTGAGCGCGTCGAGCTCGACCACGAACGCGCATCCGATCACATTGCCACCGATCTTTTGCACCAGTTGCAGCGCCGCAGCAGCCGTGCCGCCCGTCGCCAGCAGGTCGTCGACCAGCAGCACGCGACCCAGGCCTTCGAGCGCGTCCTGATGCATCTGCAGCGACGCACTGCCGTACTCGAGGTCGTAGGCCTGATCCACAGTATTGGATGGAAGCTTGCCGGGCTTGCGAGCAATCGCGAAGCCGACGCCCAATCGATACGCCACGGGCGCGCCGACGATGAAGCCGCGCGACTCGATTCCGAGCACGACGTCCACTTTGCCGAGGTAAGGCTGCGCCAACTGATCGACTACCGCGGCGAAACCGCGCGCGTCGGCGATTAGCGGGGTGAAGTCCCTGAACATTATTCCGGGCTTGGGAAAGTCCGGGACGTTACGAATCAGTTTCTTGATTTCTTCGATGGTCATGGTTGATTCCGTCGCACTGGTTTCGGGCAGGCCCGCGGGCGACGGTCAAAGATACTAGCTGCCGCCGGCCGCGGCAAAGCTGATTCCGCCGGAGGATGTCGGCTCGGGCAGATAGGCGAGCGGGTCTTTGGCAACGTTGTCGTGGCGCACCTCGAAGTGGAGATTGGCTCCGGTAGTGCGCCCGGTGCGCCCGATTTCCCCGATCTCCTGCCCGCGCGCGACCCGATTGCCCTCGTTGACCAGGTTGCGCTCGTTGTGAGCGTACACCGTAGCGTATTCGTCGTCGTGACGAATGATCACCGCGTTGCCGTAGCCGTGGAGCGTACCCGAAAAAATCACCACGCCGCTGTCGGCGGCATAGACGGGAGTGCCGGCCGGCGCCGCGATATCGACGCCGTCGTGCATCGCGCCGTTACGGATTCCGAATCCCGACGACACCACGCCTTTTGACACGGGCCACTGGAATTGGCGCGACGCCCGCTCGCCGGTGTACGGATGTACCCCTCGGGACGCAGTCCCGATCGACGCGGCCCGATACGCGCCCGGGATCGTCAGCACCTGGCCGACGCGCAGCTCGCGTGGATCGCTGAGTCCATTGGCCACCATCAAGCGCCCGACGCTGACGCCGTATTCATTCGCGATATGGTAAAGGGTCTCGCCCGCGACGACGACGTGCGTGACCGGGACTTGCGCACCGGCGGGAGCGTAGGTCGAAGGCGGCGAGCCGCCAACGCATCCCGCCAGCGCGAGCGACGCAGCGAGCGCGATCGCCACGCGCGCGCGCGAAATCCACCGCGTCCCTGTCATCCGCTGCGCGATCACATCATCCGCCGTCCGTCACCACCGCTACCCGCCGCACCGCATCCTGCGAGCCGCGCGAATCCCGCGCGCTAAGCTTGAAAGCCGTGCTTGCCCGTCATCTTTACGAATCGGCACTCGCCGAAATATTCCTCGCTCCAATGTCCGGTCTTGCGGCTGATACGCACCAGGGTCTGGAGTTCATCTTCGCCAATCGGCGCGATCAATCGCCCATCCGCGGTCAATTGATTCAGCAGCGGAAGAGCAATTCCGGGCATCGCCGCCGTCACCATCACGACGTCGAAGGGCGCCTCCTCGGGCCATCCATCCGAACCGTCGGCGCATCGAAGATAGACATTGCTGAAGCCCATCGAGTTGAGAAGCGCGCGGGCGCGATCGTGAAGATGCGCGTTGCACTCGACGGAATAGACGGTGCGCGCCAGACGCGCGAGCACCGCAGCCTGATAACCTGAACCGGTGCCAATTTCCAGAACTTTCTCCGTGCCCTGGAGCTCGGCGACCTCGCTCATGAGCGCAACCATGTAGGGTTGCGAAATAGTCTGAGAGTCGCCGATTGGCAGAGGACCGTCATCGTAGGCGTGCTCGTGAAGTTCCGCGGGAAGGAACCGATGACGGGGGATAGCGCGCATCGCGGCGAGCACGCGCGGATCTTTTATCCCGCGGCGTTCGAGTTGTTCGAGCACCATCCGCTCGCGCGCGTTTTCGAGATCGGTCGCCATAGCCGCCGCTATTATACAGATACGCCGGGCAACGATTAAGGTATCCGAGCAGGCTTGCCGAGGCGGAGAATTCCGTCATTTCCGGTGCGCGGGAGATGACAGAATGCCGTTTTTCGATTCAGCAGGCCTCAAAAGTGCTCGTTTCAGCCAATCCGAGTTTTGTGAAAAATAGCGGCGCGACGAATATGTTTATGACGCCGGCGATAACGTAGCGAATGTACTGCAACAGGTATCCCAGGACCGAGAAGTCATCGGCTATTGCTCCGAAAACCTTATCGAGAAGGACCAGTGACACCAGCACCATGGCAACGGATATCGCGAATCGCAGGATTTTCGCCGGTAGCGTGGAGCTTCCGGGATCGAAGTTCACAGTGCTCAACTCAATGGGGCGGCCAATGACGATACCCGTCAAGAATCCTGCATAGCCCAAAAATGCGCGGGGCTGGCCGTCGATGCGCCAGCCGTTGATAGCTATGGTGGCGAGCCAGAGAATCAAGCTTGAGGCAACAACGATCGCCACTTGATACTTATATGACAGCTTATCCCATCCCTCGCTGATTTCGTCAGCGCGTTTTATCGCCACCAGGGCGACGAGCAGTCCAATCACCCAACCAATGAGAATGTCCCCGGGATAGTGGACACCGAGGTAGGGGCGCGAAAATCCAGTGGCAAGAATCGCCAGGACTGCGATGACTCTGACGACGGGATTTTCGACAAACGCATAGAGATAAGAGTAGAAAGCCGAACCGGCCATGGCGTGACCAGAGGGCGTTGAATACTCCGTCGCAATTGCTTTCGCATTCTCGGTTGATACCGCCCACTTCTGGAGATAGGTGCCTTCATGGACGAATGGCCGAGGATTCTTGATGGTTATCTTCAGGACGTGATTGAGACACATCGTCAGCAGCAGCAATACCGCAAGCCGGACAGCCAGCGTCTTATCGAACATGACGTAGATTAGTGTCACGATCAGGATGTATCCCTCGACTTGCCCGGCGAAACTGGCAAGCAGAAATAATTTCGTGAGAAGAACATTCCTGTGGTCTACCAGGAATTGCATCACAGCCATGTTGAATGTCAGTTGAGCCATGATTCCTGCTTCGTGGGTCTGGCGGCGCGACGGCGATGACGGGGGACCGTGCGCATCGCGGCGAGCACGCGCGGATCTTTTATCCCGCGGCGTTCGAGCTGCTCGAGCACTATCCGCTCGCGCACATTTTCGAGATCAATCGCCATTGCCGGCGTCATTTTATAGATACGCCGGCCAACGGTTAAGGTATCGCGAGCGGGCCGTGCAAATTCCTCGGCCCTTCGGCCAGGCGCGTGATTTCCGAACTGACAGGTATTTAGCTGGTCGAGGTGGCCGGACTTGAAGCGGCGACTACTGACACGGCAAGCGAAAGCGACGAAAACTTCTGCTCATCTCTGGGAAGCTCGCCAGCACCTCGTCGCTTCGCAGCATGCGGAGGCTTCAGGCCTGGCGCAGGACGAACAGCACCAGCCACACGAGCAGAATCGTCCCGATCAGGCCGCTGGGCATGTAACCCCATTGGCTACTGAAAGAATGAATCGGAAGCGCGCCGAATAGTGCCAGTACAATTACTACGAGCAGAATCGTATATAGCATTTATTTTTCGAGACCTCGCGACTTACTAGCGCTTGTTGTCGTGATTGATCGCCGCAACCGCCTTGTCGATCGTCTTTCCGATCGCATCCTTGACGTTGCCGGTGGCTTGATCCAACTTGCCGCGATTTTTCAGCTTGCGATCATTAGTCAATACGCCAGCCGCTTCTTCGACGCGTCCCTTAACCTTGTCAGTTGTTCCACTCATTGGTTTTTCTCCTTTTATTGAACCGAAATTCCGATTTTGTGCGATTTTACTTGTTAGCTGCGGACGCCGGCGGTTCGATTACCACCGGTATGGGCAACGGTCCGTCCGACAAGCTTCGGTCCATTGAACCGATGCGCCCCCAATCCTCACGCTGCCAGTGCTCCAGAATCACGCGCGTCGACCACCAAACCACGACGAACACGGCCAGCGATACCAGCAAGGTGGAAATGGCGCCGTTGAGGCTGAGCACTTCCTGGTAGCGGCCGGATACGGAGCGGCGAAAGGAATCCGCTTCGACGAGATATCCGGTGACGGGCGTGAGCGCATTGGCAACAAAGCTCGCGAAGATCGAGTACGCGAAGCCGGCGGTCACTCCGGCCAGCAAGCTCAATTTTCCCGCGCTGGCTGATAGATTGGCGGATACAAGGTAGCGACGAGGTTGCGCCATGCGGGCCTCCTCAAGCCTTGCGATCATGCAAATGGCGTTGGTCTAGCAAAACGTGGTCAAAGGCGAGCGGAAGGGCCACTGTAGAACTGGATCAAGTCGGGACTCGACTCTTATATCGATTCCGGCTTTCTCTACTTTGAACTAGCAATTTACTAGTGTCAACCGAGGAAAATATAATCATCTGAGAA
>NZ_JBEKFG010000032.1:0-35322 GCF_050013435.1 Binatus sp. (SeqCode)
GGGATGAAGCGCTGCTTCTGCTCCTCGGTCCCCCAATGCAACAGCGTCGGCCCGAACATGGTGGTGCCCATCCCGATCATCGGCGCCGCGACACCCGCCCGCGCGAGTTCCTCGTTATAGACGATCGCCTGCAGGATACCGGCGCCGCGCCCGCCATACTGAACCGGCCAGTTCGGCGCGAGCCATCTGCCTTCGGCCATCTTCTTCGCCCAGCGCTTCTGTTCTTCGAACGCGTTCTTGCCCTCGGCCATCAACATCTCGCGCGAGCGCGGCGCAAACTGCTTGTTGGCGTCCAGCCACGCACGAAACTCCATCCGGAACGCTTCGTCTTCGGGATTGAAATTGAAGTCCATCGCGCATTTCTCCTGGCACGGCCCAAGCTCCCGTGCCGGCCATGACGATCACCCCACTGACCGCAAGGCGCCTGTCGCGCTTGAACTTAAAACATTCGACCCGCGCTGTGCAAAGGCAGACCAGCCCCCTGGCCGTGGCGATGGCAGCGCAGTATCAAGCCGTTAGCACGGGCCGCGCCCGCCAACGGCGGGTGGCCTCAACACTGAGTGCAGGGCTCAGCCCTGCGGTGCAGGGGTCACCCGTGCCCGTTTGACAATAGTTTAGCGATTACGGAAAGTCGGACTCCGGGAACGAATGGATAACCGCATGCGCCTTCTGCACACGATGCTCCGGGTGAACAACCTCGACGAGTCGCTCACGTTCTACTGCGACAAGCTCGGCATGAAACTCCTGCGCAAGCACGACTTCCCCGGCGGCGAGTTCACGCTGGCCTTCGTCGGCTATGGCGACGAGAACGAAACCGCGGTGCTCGAATTGACCTGGAACTGGGGAACCTCAAAGTACGAAATCGGCACCGCCTACGGACACATCGCGCTCGGCGTCGACGACATCTACAAAACCTGCGCCGACTTGAAGCAAAAAGGCGTCAACGTCGTGCGCGAGCCCGGCCCGATGAAGCACGGCACCACTCCCATCGCGTTCATCGAGGATCCCAACGGCTACAGGATCGAGCTGATACAGCGAAAGTAGGCGCCGGTCACCCTCACAGCCCGAAAAATTCCTTGATCGCCCCGCTCGATTCCGCCTCCGTCAGCGACGGCGCATGCCCTACTCCCGGCACCTCGACGGCTTTCGCCCGCTTGTGCACCGTGCACATCCGGTTCGCCGTCGCACGCTCCAGGACATCGCTGTCTGCTCCGCGCACGATCAGAATCGGGCACACGATCCGCGCGTACGGCACCCACAAATCGAGCCGCTGCTGCGCGGTCCCGCCGCGAAGCGGCCGCCGCACGTTCGCATCCATCTTCCAGACCAGGCCGCCTTCCGCCCCCGGTTTCACCGACCATTTCACTTGTTCGGCGACAACACTGTCCGCCAGCTTCGCCATCGGCGGATAATTCTCCTTGTAGTACTTCACCACTTCGCCGAGATCTTTGAAGCGCTCCGGCGCCTCGCCGACGTAGCTCGCTATTCGCGCCGCTCCCGCGGGATCGATTTCGGGACCGATGTCATTCAGCACCAGCCGCTCGACTCGCTCCGGCCATCCTCCCGCATACATCATCGAGATTATCCCGCCCATCGAGGTGCCGATCAGGCTCGCGCGCTCGCAGCCTAACTGCTCGAGCATCCGCACCAGGTCGGTCACGTAATTTTGCGGGATATATTCGGTCGGCGGACCCCACTGGCTGTCGCCGCGGCCGCGCACGTCAACCGAAATCACGTGATACTTCGGCGTCAGATGAGGCGCGAGCGCGTCGAAGTTGTGCGCGTTCCCGGTCAGCCCATGCACGCATACGACCCACGGTGCGCCGTCGTTGCCGTAGTCGATGTAATGAAGCCGAAGACCGTTCGCGGTAACGAATTTGTCCGATGCCATCTTTATATCCCTCGCCGAGTCGGGATATCGCGTCCCGCGCGTTCCGCACTCCCGGCCTCTCCTACCACAAATGCTCTAATTCTCCCGAATGTGGCAACCAGCCCGATTCTTTAGGATTCGCGGCTTTCCTCACCGCCGCGACGAGCTTAAATGTGGCTAATTCTTGACGTAGTGCTCATATTAGTGTAGCTTACAGAACTAAGAACGACACACGGACCGAAGCACGGGTATCTGCGATGCCTCATAACAACGGCAACACCAGCATCAACCTCAATTCCGACGACTATTCTTTTTCCGACGAGATACTCAAGCTCGCCCAATGCGAGATGCCTGAGCCGCCAACCGCCAAGGTCCAGCGCGCCATTGCCGAAGGCCGGTTCGATCGCCAGGCTCATGAAATTGCCTGGACGGCGTACGACGCCGTTGTCGGCGCCGCCAACGACGTAACCAATCAGCTCTTTGTGAGTCCCGCCGTCGGCAACGTGCTCGGCGGCGCAATCGACATCGTGCTTCGATTGCAGCGGTTCAATGCCGCCGTCGCGGGCGCCTTCTTCGGCGCCCTGTGGTCCGCAGTCGACCTGCCGGTGGCGGCCGATGTCGAAGCGCTTCGGATTGAAGTGCGATTGATGCGCGAGGACCTTCGCGACGCGGTCGCTGAGCGTGACGCGGCGAAATCGCCGGCGATGGCGCGGGAATCCAGCGCTTATCAATTTTCGCCACTGCCGGAATGGCCGGGAAACGACCCGGCGGAGTTCCGCAAAGATGTCGGCCATTAACCAGATCGCTTCGCTCTGGATGGAAGCCACGACGCGCACGCTGCATCGGTCTGCGCTCGGCGCTACCGCATCATTGAGGCGCAGGCCCCGTGGTAACCGCGCCTCGATTGGTTGAGCTGCGAGGAAGGCAAACGACGCGATGACTGAAAATGATCAGAGCGGAGAACCGTGCAGCGTAAAACCGCCAGTTTCGTCGCGGATGCGACAAAAAAAACGGGCAAAAGCAGAATCGATGGTTAACCTTAGTAAGCCAACCGGCGGGCGCGGGTCGCGCCGAAAATCAGGAGAAGAAGATATGTCAGAACACAAAGAGACACACGCAGCACACAAACAGCATGATGCAGGAGTGATCGAGAGTCTCAACAGTTTGCGCAGCAACCTGTTGAGCGTCGACGGCGCCAAGAAGGTCGCCGCGTGGTACATCGACACCAGCGAGAAAGTCGCCAACCAGGCGATCGATTTCCAGGCCTCCGCCACCAAGTGGGCCAAAGAGACTCCGCTCGCTCCCATCTTCGAGGCACAGATCAAGTACGGCAAAAAGTTCGTCGAGCGCTCCGCCAACGCCGCGCGTTCGCTCTGGCGCCTCGAATAACCGGTCTTTGCCCCGCTTTTTTGCGAAAAACGAGCGGGTCGTGTTTGTCCCCCTTCCCATTTGGGAAGGGGGAGTATGGGCTAGGGGCCAGGTCCCCTCGCACTTTTCGTCCCTATCCGAAAAAGTGCTATCCATGCAGCCGGTCTAAAGTCTTACCCACGTCTCCCGCACCAACGCATACTCGACGTTGCGCAACGCGCAGTTCGAGATAGCGCGTTGCTGGCTCCGTGGAGGAGACAGTTTGTTGTTAATGTGTTGACGGACTGCTACGTTGCGGTGGAATCGTAAACCTGTGCTCAGGCGCGAGGGATTTCAGATGCAGCGGAGCTTGCTGGTTTTGCTTATTTTCGTATCGACTGCGATCGCGGCGTGCGCGTCGCAGGGCGCACCGAGTGGCCCTGGCGGTTCGACGGACGTGGTCGTCATGAACGGATGCAGAGTCGATCCCGGGCGAATCTGCGATAGCATCCGCGGCCAAAACGTGGACATGAGCAATACCGGCTTGCAGGCCGACCCGCGGATGGTCGAGCAAAATTCGGCTCGCACCGCGAATATATTCGTGCCGGTGAAGCGGCTTAACGGCGACGAAATCTTCCAGGTTGAATGCGGAATCAACACGTTGCACCAGTCGGTTAGCTGGGCGCATATCAAATCTGGTCCACCGGTCACCGACGACGACGCGAAGTATTTGCGCGCGCGGGGATACTGTTCCGAACCCTGAGCGAGGCTTCATGCGATATTTCAAGCTTGTCCTCCTGGTTGGGGTGGCGGCGATCTTCTTCGCCGCCAACGCCGGCGCGCAGCAGCCCGCCAATCCGGCATCGCCCGGAGTACCGCCCGATTTCGCATCAAGCGCCAACGCGCGGCTGAATTACTATCGCGCGATGGCAAAGCTGCCGCCGGTCGTCAACGACAGCGCCATCAGTGCCGGCGCCTATAATCACGCACGCTATCTCGTCAAGAACGGAATCGCCGGCGGCGACATCGTTCTCGACGGGCAACGACTGCGTATTCAGACTCCGCAGGACGCTTTCCGATGGGAGGACAAAGGAAAACCGTTCTTCACTGACGACGGCGCTTCGGCGGGCAGAGACGCGGTAGTCATAGCCGCGCGGAAGATCGACTTGAGCGGCGCCGAATTCGTCGATCGCATGATGACGATGCCGTTCAACGGCCTGATTCCGATGGTGCCGCAATTTTCGGCGGCCGGGCTCGGGGCGTACTGCGACCCGGGCCAATGCGCGATCGTGATCCCGTACCGTTTCGCGTTGGAGAAGTCGGCGCGGCTCGCGCTCTACGACGGACCCGCGAGCGATCGGCTCTGGAATCCGAGCCTCGGACTCATTCCTTCAGAGACGGGACGGTTGAGATCGCCGGTCGAATTTCCGCCCGACGGCGCCACCGTTGATCTGCAATCGTACGCCGGCGGCGACTATCCGGATCCATTGTCCTCGTGTCGCGGCTACAAAACTCCAACCGGTACTCCGATTTCGATTCAACTCGGGCAAGGCTACGGCCCTGATGGCAGTCTCGAAGTATCGTCGGACTTCGTTGCGCGCGATGGCGTCGAGATTGAAACGTGTCTGATCACCACGGCATCGTACACCGGCCGCAATGCCGAGCAGACCGAGGCAGTCAAGGCGGGACTTGCACGCGGCGGCGCGGCGGTGATCCTCCCGCGCGAACCGCTCGCGCCCGGCCACTACCAGGTCGCGTTGAAAGAATCGGGCAAGCTCTATCAGTGGGGTTTCACGGTCGCGCCGCCTGTTCGTCCCGCGCAATCTGCGCTTCGCTAGCCGCGCTCTGAGCTCCCACGCCGAATGCGCAGAAGGTCAGTGATGGCCTTCGTGCTCGAGGGCAACGCGCGCGGCTTTCAGTTCCTTGCGTTTGGCGGCGCTGACGACTGGATAGTGGAGATTGAGGTCTTCGAGAGCGCTGACGATCGCGTCGGCCACCACCAGCCGCGAGTACCATTTCTTATCCGCAGGAACGACGTACCAGGGCGCGTGCGCAGTGGCGGTGTGCTGGATCATTTCCTCGTAGGCCGTCATGTACTCGTGCCATCGTTCTCTTTCCGCGACGTCGGAGGCCGAAAACTTCCAGTTCTTGACGGGCTCTTCGAGACGGCTCAGGAAGCGCTTCTTCTGTTCCTCCTTCGATAGATTGAGAAAGAACTTCCGGATGACGACGCCATTGCGCCACAGGTAATGTTCGTACGAGTTGATGTCGGCAAAGCGTTCATTCCAGATATTTTTGGTAACCAACGACGGCGGCGTCCGTTCGTTATCGAGCAACTCCTTGTGCACGCGCACGACGAGAACCTCTTCGTAGTAGGAGCGGTTGAAAATTCCGATTCGGCCACGCTCGGGCACGCACTTGGAGGTCCGCCAGAGGAAGTCGTGATTGAGTTCCTCGGCGGAAGGCTGCTTGAACGAATAAACCTCGCATCCCTGCGGATTGACGCCGGACATCACGTGCTTGATCGCGCCATCCTTACCGGCGGCGTCCATCGCCTGAAAGATCAGCAGAATTGCCCATCGATCCTGCGCGTAGAGCCTGTCCTGCAATTCGCTGAGCCGCTCGATCCCGCGGATCAATTCCTTTTCGGCATGCTTTTTCGATTTCAGACCGCTGCTGTCCCCGGGGTCGAAGTCCTTCAAACGAAACTTGCTGCCGTCATCGACGCGGTATCGTTTTGAGAAATCGCGCGTGGCTGACATAAGGACACGCTCCTCCCGTTCGGTCCCCAATTGACTATCCAGATCTGGCGGACCCGCACGATCGTTACACCACACCGCGCCCGGTAGTCGAGCGCCAGCCGGGACAGGATTCAAATCAGCTTGTCATAGTCGGCGTGTGAGCCGATCCAGAACCAGACTATTTCACTGGCATGCGGCTTGATGCCGACGGCCCGATAGTGAATCCCAATGCGGACCGACCAAATCGGTCGCGTCGGATGTATTTGTTTGAAATGCAAACTCGGGTGAAGGGGATCTTGAACGAATTGTCGGTAGGCTTGATTCGCGAGCGGCCGGATCCGCCCTGGAAGGTTATGATAGCAGACCCAGAACGCTTTTGTCGTTCGAGAAGTCAGAGTTTCGAAACGTCAAGAATTTCTGTGCGCCCTTCCAAATACTCTGCAAGGGCTTGATCAGCGAGCTTTTCAAGCTTCGCTCCGGAACCTGCAAACTTCGCATCCCACTGGCGCTCGTCGGACTCAATCAGTTTCAGCAGCCATTGCGCAAAGGCGTCCTGCTCGCACTCGGGCAATTCCGAGGCCACCCTTTCAAAAGCCTGCTTGAGAAGTTCGCTCATCACAATTCGAAACTATACCTTAACCTCCCAGTCGGGGAAAATGAATCGATCGTGATTTTGGAGGGTCGCTCATGCGCCAGGCGCTCAAGCGCGTATCGGCGATGAAATTATTGGGAGAAGATGGTGCGCCATGAGGGACTTGAACCCCCGACCTGATGATCCGTAGTCATCCGCTCTAATCCACTGAGCTAATGGCGCGCCGGAACCTTAGAAATTTTCACATCGCAGCCCCGCGAGCAAGCCGGTGTCACTGCGTCCGCGCTCACCTTCCTTCGCACCGGCGCGAAGCGCCGCATCCCTTCCCGTCCGAATACTGGATGCAGGCTTCACCCCCGGTCAGGGGTGACCCCTGCACCCAGTATTAAGGCCGCCCGCCGTTGGCGGGCGCGGCCCCTGCCAGCGGCTTAATACTGCGCTGCCGTCGCCACGGCCAGGGCTCAGCCCTGCTGCGCGGCAGGAATCCAGACGGAGACCGTCGTGCCTTCATGCACCTTGCTCTCGATCCGCAGCACGCCATGGTGCAACTGCACGATGTGCTTGACGATCGCCAGGCCCAGCCCGGTGCCGCCGAGCTCGCGTGAGCGGGCCCGATCGACGCGATAGAATCTCTCCGTCAGGCGCGGGATATCGGCGGATGGAATCCCCTCGCCCGTATCCGCGACGATCAGCGCGACGCCCGACTTTGCGTTTGCGCCGTTGGCGCCCGCGGTTTCGCGAGCCTCGACCGTGACGTGGCCCTCGCGCGGAGTGTACTTGATCGCGTTGTCGATCAAATTGAGCATCACCTGATGCAAGCGGTCGCGATCGCCGGCCAGCTTCGGCATTCCCGGCGGGCATTTCACTTCCAGGCGCAGGCCGTGGCGTCCGGCCTGCTCCTGCATCAACTCCGCCGCCTCGGACAGCACGCGCATCGGCTCGAGTTGTTCGATCTTGAGCGGCGTCAGCCCGCGCTCCAAATCCGAGAGTGAGACCAGGTCGTCCAGCAGCCGCGCCAGCCGGCGCGCCTGCCGCTCGATGATGCCGAGAAAGCGCGCCGCGGTTTCACGATCGTCCACGCCTCGAATCAGGGTTTCGGCGTAGCCGTACAGCGCGCTTAGCGGAGTGCGCAGCTCGTGGGTGAGGTTCGAGATGAAGTCGGCGCGCAGCGTCTCGTACGACTTGAGCTGCGTGATGTCGTGGAAGACGAACACCCACGCCGCACCGCGCGAGGTGCGAATCTGCGCGGCACTGGCGCTAACGTAAAGCGGCGCGGGATTCTGGATCATGATTTCCGCGCTCATGACCTTATTGTCCGTGGATTGCATCGAGCGGCCGGCGAACTCCTGCAGTCGCGGGTCGCGGCATAGCTCGACGAACGGCCGATCGCGATAGTCGGTGTCTGCCGCCAGGGCGAAGATGCGCCGGGCCGAGCCGTTGAGCAGAACCACCTCCCCCCGCGCGCCGGTCACCACCACCGCCTCGGTCATGCTGCGCAGGATCGCCTCGAACTCGTCGCGCTGCTCGGCCAGCGAGTCCACCTCGGCGACGATCGCGTCGGCAGCGTCGAGCAAATGACGCTCCGCACGGTCCATCGCGTCGCTTCCGTTGGGCAGCAGATGCGGTGGCAGACGCCGGTCCTGCAGCGCGGCGGCAACGGCGTCCAGTCTTTCTGCGCGGCGCGACTGCGTGCGTCCGATCGCGGTGGCGAAAATCGCGCCGAGCGCAAGCCCGAGCACGATTACCACGGCAACCCACACCCCCGACGCCGCTCCGCTGGCGGCCAGCACCACCAGAAATATGGCTGCCGGTGCGAGGCCGATTCCTATCGCTGCGATCAGGCCAGAGGTCGGTGATCTATCCAAGCGCTTCGGGGTTGAAGCGGTAACCGACGCTTCGTACCGTGAGGATCAATTCCGGATTGGCGTCGTCGCGCTCGATATGCTGGCGCAGGCGCCGCACGTGCACGTCGACGGTCCGCGGTTCGACGAACGTGTCGCGGCCCCACACCATGTCGAGCAGTTGCTCGCGCGTGTACACCCGCATCGGATGCTGCACGAAGAATTTCAGCAGCTCGAACTCGCGCAGCGCAAGCTCTCTGCGCTTGCCCTCGACGAACACCTGGTAGGTGCCGAAGTCCATTCGCAGCCGCCCCTTCTCATACGCGCCGCCGCCGGAGTCAGGCTCCGAGAGCGGATTGGCGCGCCGCAGAAGCGCCTTCACGCGCGCGACCAGCTCGCGCGGGCTGAACGGCTTGACCACGTAGTCGTCGGCGCCCATCTCCAGCCCGAGCACCTTGTCCACCTCGGTACCCTTGGCGGTCACGATGAGTATCGGCAGATGCGAGGTGTCGCGCTCGGCGCGCATCTGGCGGCAGACCTGCAGCCCCGGCATCCCCGGCAGCATCAGATCGAGCACCATCAGATCGGGCACCCGGCGCTTCACGCGCTCGAGCGCCTGCGCACCGTCGGCCGCCTCCTCGACGATGAAACCTTCCTGCGCGAGGTTGTAGCGGATCAGTTCGCGAATATCGGCGTCGTCTTCGACGATCAGCACGCGGTAGCGAACTCCGCGTTGCGCCTCGGAGACCGCGTTCGTAGCCTGGCTGGCTTGATTCATCGCTTCACCTCCTCCACCTTACCAATCAAGTTCCCCGCTTCCTCGTTTCGTCGTGACGGATCATCTTGCCCTTGACCATGAACGTCACCATTTCGGCGATGTTGGTCGCGTGATCGGCGATACGCTCGAGATACTTCGAAATGAACAGCAACCGCGTCGCGGACCCGATCGTATGTGGATCCTCGGCCATGTAGCTGAGCAGCTCGCGATAGACCTGGTAGTTGAGCAGATCGACTTCGTCGTCGCGCGCGATCACCTGGTCGGCGAGGTCGGTGTCGTCGCGCATGAACGCATCGATACTGTCCCTGACCATCGACTGCGCAATCTCCGCCATCCGCGGCAAGTCGATGTAGGGCTTGAGCTGCGGAACTTCGTTCAGTTCCAGCGTGCGCTCGCAGATGTTGACCGCGTTGTCGCCGATTCGCTCGAGGTCGGTCGTGATCTTCAGTCCGGTGGTGATGAAGCGCAGATCGCTGGCGGTGGGCTGATGCAGCGCGAGCAGCCGGATCGCCTGCTCGTCGTTATCGTTGTCCATCCGATTTACTTCTTCGTCGCGCGCGATCACCTCGCGGGCGTGCTCGCTGTTGCGATTAACCAGCGCATCGACCGCCTCGGCGATTTGACGCTCCACCAATCCGCCCATCTTGAGCAGACCGGCGCGCAGGCCGCGCAAATCCTCTTCGTACTGCCTATTGGTATGCTGCGGCTGGGTGCTATCCATTTTACTCTCTTAGTCTTCCCCAATATCAGCCGAATCGCCCGGTAATATAGTCTTCAGTCTCGCGCCGGGTCGGATTCGTGAAAATCTGCTTGGTCTCGCCGTATTCGACCAGGTCGCCGGTGTACATGAAGGCTGTCATGTCGGAGCAGCGGGCGGCTTGCTGCATATTGTGGGTCACTATCACGATAGTGTACGCCGACTTCAGTTCCAGCAATAGTTCTTCGATGCGCGCGGTCGAGATCGGATCGAGTGCCGAGCATGGCTCGTCCATCAGCAGCACCTCGGGCTGAACCGCCAGCGCGCGCGCCACGCATAGCCGCTGCTGCTGTCCGCCCGACAAGCTGCCGCCGGGCCGCCGCAGGCGATCCTTGACCTCGTCCCAAAGCGCCGCCTGGCGCAGGCTTCGCTCGACTACCTGGTCGCGCTCGGCGCGGTTAATCTGCACCCCGTTGAGGGTCAGCCCCGCCGCGACGTTGTCCTCGATCGACATGGTTGGAAACGGTGTCGGCTTCTGGAAGACCATCCCTATTCGCCGCCGCACCTGCACCGGATCGACGCCGTCGTCGTAGATGTTATTCCCGTCGAGCATGACCTCGCCGCTCGCGGTCGCGCCGGGCACCACTTCGTGCATCCGATTGAGGCATCGCACCAGCGTCGATTTGCCGCATCCCGACGGTCCGATGATCGCGGCGATGCGGGACTCCTCGAAGGCAAGGCTGACATCGTGCAGCGCGCGATTCTTGTGGAAGTACGCGTTGAGATTTTTGACGACCAGCTTTTCAGCCATGACTACCTTGGCGCTTTCGCCGCCCCGCCCGTCACCCATCGCACGCCCAACTCGAGCGCCAGAATTATCGCCGTCAGCACCAGCGCCCCCGCCCACGCCTGCCGCTGCCAGTCGGCAAAGGGCGAAATGGCGTAGGTGTAAACCTGAACCGTCAGCGTGTTGATCGGATGAAACAGTGAAGTTGACCAGAACCGGTTGCCGAACGCTGTGAACAGCAGCGGCGCCGTCTCGCCCGAGACTCGCGCCACCGCCAGGATGACGCCGGTCGCGATTCCCGACAGCGCCGTGCGCGCCACCACCGACAGCGTCGTGCGCCAATGCGGCACGCCCAGCGCCAGCGACGCCTCGCGCAGTTCCGGCGGCACCAGCAGCACCATCTCTTCGGTGGTGCGCGTGACCAGCGGAATCATGATCGCCGCCAGCGCGACCGAACCGGCCAGCGTCGAGAACCCGCCGAACGGACGCACGATCACTGCGTATGCGAAAATCCCGACCACGATCGACGGCACACCCATCAGCACGTCCGCCGAGAAACGCACCCAGTTGGTGAATTGGCTCGCGCGATTGGCCGCCAGGTACAGACCCGCGCCAACCCCGATCGGCACCCCGATCAGGCACGCGATTCCCACCACTTCGAGCGTGCCGACGATCGCGTTGGCCATCCCGCCGCCCTTTTCGCCCACCGGCGCCGGCATGTGCGTGAAGAACGCCCAGTTCAGACTCGCCACACCCTTGGTCAGCAGATAGCCAAGCACCAGGAACAGCGGAATCAGCGTCACGATAGTCGCGCCGACCGTGATCGCCATCATCGAATCGCTCTTGAACTTGCGATACCGATAGCTCGTCTCGCCGTGAAGAGTGCTGACTCCCGCTGCCATTACTTGCCCGTCTCCCGATAGCGGCGCTGCTGCACACCGAGCACCAGCGCGCGCGCCACGACGTTGAGCACAATTCCGAGAATCAGCAGCACCAGCCCCAGTTCGATTAACGCCGCGACATACATGTCGGAGGTGGCTTCAGCGAATTCGTTGGCAATTACGCTGGCCAGCGTCGCCGCCGGCTTGAACAGCGACGCGGAAATCTGCGCCGAGTTGCCGATCACCATCGCGACCGCGATCGTCTCGCCAAGCGCGCGGCCCAGCCCCAGGATGATCGCGCCAATCACACCGGTCATGCCGTATGGGATAACCGCCGTGGTGACCATCTCCCACTTGGTCGCGCCCAGCGCGAGCGCGGCCTCGCGTTGCGTATGCGGAACGACGCGAAAGACGTCGGTGCAAACCGACGAAATGTACGGGATGATCATGATCGCGAGAATCACTCCCGCCGAAAGCATCCCGACCGCCACCTTGGGCCCCTGGAACAGCGGCGTCCAGCCGAACCAATGCGCCAGCGGCGGCTCGACATGGTCGCGAATCCACGGACCCATCACGAACACGGCCCACAGGCCGTACACGACGCTGGGAATTGCCGCCAGCAGATCGACCAGGAATCCCAGGCGATGGCTCAGCCAGTCGGGCGCCATCTCGCTCAGGCACAGCGCGACGCCCAGGCTTAGCGGCACCGCTACTGCCAGCGCGATGAACGATGAAACGAAGGTCCCGTAGATAAACGGCAGCGCGCCGTATTGTTCATTAACCGGATCCCATTCCGCGCTGATGAAAAAATGCAGGCCGAACGCCCGAATCGCGGGAAAGCTGTCGGCAATCAGCGCAACCGCAAGTCCGAACAGCAATGCGAGAATCGACAGCGCAAGAATAAATGTCGCGGTATTGAAAATTCGATCGCCGAACAAACGCGCGTGCACGGGCGCCCTCGCGCGCTTGTGCCGGACCACCGGAATGCTGTCGGCCATCGAACCTTCTAATTCGGACAAGCGAACTCTTCCTTGAGAATTTGATGACCCGCCCATTGTCGGAGCCGACCACTACATCGCGATCAGCCTCGCCGTCGCCGTTAATCATACGCATCAATTGTTGCGGGAATGTTACGGAGGCTGAAAATCGCAGTTAACCCGCGAATTTTCGGCGAAACCGGCAGGCCCCATCCCCCTGGCCGTGGCGACGGCAGCGCAGTATTAAGCCCTTGGCAGGGGCCGCGCGCGACAACGGAGCGCGGCCTTAATACTGAGTGCAGGGCTCAGCCCTGCCCATCGCGTAGTCGCGAAAAGATGCGCTGCGCAGATTTTCGCGTCTTCTTACTACTGGGTGCAGGGGTCACCCCTGCCCAAGGAATTGTGAAACCCACGGTGGGTTTCACATTTAATTCCTCGTGATCCTCTCCACTCCTCCCATATATGGCCGCAAGACCTCGGGAATCGTCACGCTGCCATCCTCGTTCTGATAATTCTCCAGCACCGCGATCAGTGTCCGCGGCAGCGCCAGCCCTGAACCGTTTAAGGTATGTACCAGCTCGGGCTTGCCGCCTTTGGTCTTGAAACGAATCTTCGCGCGGCGCGCCTGAAAATCCGTGCAATTGGAAATCGAACTGACTTCGAGCCATTCGCCGCATCCCGGCGCCCACATCTCCAGATCGTAAGTGACGGCGCTGGCAAAACTCAGGTCCGCCGTGCATAGCTCGACGACGCGAAACGGAATTTTCAGCCGCCGGCATATTTCCGACGCATCGTTCACCATCTTGTGAAATTCATCGTCCGACGTTTCCGGACGGACCAGCTTGACCATCTCGACCTTGTCGAACTGATGCCCGCGTTTGATACCGCGCACATCGCGCCCCGCCGACATCTTCTCGCGCCTGAAGCAGGGAGTGTATGCGGTCAGGTAGATCGGCAGGAGGCTTTCGTCGAGCGTCTCGTCGCGATGGAGGCTGGTCAGGGGGACCTCGGCGGTCGGGATAAACCAGAAGTCGTCCTCGTCGTCGTGGTACATCGTGTCCGCGTTCTTGGGCAGATGCCCGGTGCTGATGGCAGTTTCGCGAGTCACCATCAACGGCGGGATTATTTCCAGGTATCCCTGCTCCTGCTTGACGTCGAGCATCCACGTTATCAGCGCGCGTTCGAGCCGCGCGCCCGCGCCGCTCAAGACGTAGAAACGCGTGCCCGAGAGTTTTACGCCGCGATCGAAATCGATGATTCCGAGATTCTCGCCAAGTTCCCAATGCGGGATCGGCTTGAACGCGGTAAACTCTTTTGGCGTCCCTTCGGTCTTGATTACGCGGTTGTCCGCCTCGCTGGCGCCGACGACGACGTACGGCCGCGGGATATTGGGGAGATTAAGCGCCAGCTCCTCGACGTTCTTCTCTGCGAGCGCCAGCCGCATGGGCAATTCCAACGAGGGGTTGGTAGTAGTAGCTACACCGGCTGGGTGCGTGAAAAGCTCGGTCAACTTCTCTTCGTCGGCTTCCTCGGCGCGAATCCTGGCGATCTCGGCGGCGCGCTCTTCAGGCGGCAGTTTGCCGACCTCCCTCGCCCGCCGCTTGCGGTCGGCTCGGATTTGGTCGAGTTCGGCCTGAAGCTTGCGACGCTTGTGGTCAACTTCCAGCAGTCGATCGACTTCCGCGGGATCGATCCCTCGCTTGGCCAGTTCGCCCTTGACGAAATCGGGGCGTTCACGAATCAGCTTGATATCCAGCATTCAGAATGCGTTCCTCAACAGTTCAATTTCCAGCCGCTTGCCCGACGCATCAACCGCGACGATGTCGAAGCGCATCTCCCGGTCGTCGGCGCGATAACGCGTCGCGAAAACTTCCGCCGCGCGCCGCATCCGCGTTTGCTTGCGCTCATCGACGGCCTCTTCGGGCGCGCCCGCCGCGCGGCTGCGCCGCGTCTTCACCTCGACGAAGACCAAGGTCTCGCCGTCGATCGCGACCAGATCGATTTCCGCTCCGGCGGCGCGATAATTTCTCGCGACGATCCGGTAGCCGATGCGCCGCAGATGGCGTACGGCCGCGCGCTCGCCGCGCCGCCCCAGCGCAACCTGTCCTCCAAGGGCAGCCAACCACGCCATCGCTCGGCCGGGATGCGGAAAAACCGCGTCAATTGTCGTCTTCGACTTCAAGCGCTTCAACACCCTGCGTAAAAGCTGTCTTCTTACCTGACCGACCAGACATGGATAACACTTTATCGCAATTTGGCGGAAAGGAGAGCGAGCGGGAGCGGACCGCTGGGCGCGGGGGCAGGGGGTGACCCCTGCACCCACCGTTAACGCCGCGCTCCGTTGTCGCGCGCGGCCCCTGCCCACGGCCTAATACTGTGCTGCCATCGCGTGGTCGCGAAAAGATGCGTTGCGCAGATTTTCGCGTCTTCTCACTGGGTGCAGGGGTCAGCCCCTGCCGCCCACCGCGCAGGTGATTCTTCCTTAATGCCGTCGCCACGGGCAGGGGTCACCCCTGCCGGGGCAGACTGGCTAGCGCCAGCTTCGGCGCGGCCTGACTTTGAGGCGGCGGGAGCCTCGGTGGGATTTGAGGTACATCGCAACCACGGTGCCTACCAGGAACAGAAGTTCGACCAAAAACAGACTTTTGAATTGGTCGAGATTGCTGTACCACGCAGTCGAAGGAGCGGCCTGGCTCGCGGGCATTCCGAAGCTGGTCATGAAGCTATTGCTCCAGCGTGATATCAAAATCAGGAGACTCCAACCCAGTACCGCGACCGCAAGGGTCGTCCAGGCAAGAATGGCGAGCCGCTCGGCCGCGCGCTTACGAGCAACACCCGCAAGCGAACCCGTTTCGTGCACGGCGCTGCCACCGAGACGAATCAACAAGCGCCGGCAGTCCGGGGGGACGGGATCTTCTTCCCAACCGGCCGTCGGGGGCGGCTGAGGGAAGAGGGGCGTCTGATCGATCGGACCGCCCGCCGCGGGAGCGGTTGCCGCGCGAATCTGTTGCAAGATAAAAAGCATATCCTGCTTGCAGGTCAGGGTTCCGAACAGCGCGCATTTCGACAGCGCCTCGAACTCCTCAGGGGTTATATTGAGGCGATCGATGAGCTCATGGTCGTTTCGAATCTGCCTGAGGATCTCGCACTCTTCTTGGGGCACGAGAGCTGTACTATCTCGCCGATCGGCTTTCATCGCGGGCAGTTGTGACACTAATTACGGCTCGAAGCAAGACTAAGGAAGTCATGAGTTATATAGGATATTAAAACGTCCATAAACGGTCTGAAAGAGCTTAATAGCTAGACCATTCAGTAAGAAATATCTGCATACTGTTAGTTTATATCTTTAACAGGCGACGCATAGTTAGAAAATTATACTTTGCGTATGGCTTGCGCTCTTCGCGCTGGACGAACCACGCAACCATTGAAACGAGAGAAACCGGGGGTGGAATCTTCTAAAAAATATCCCGGCCGGCAGCGGCTGACCCCTGGCCGTGGCGACGGCAGCGCAGTATTAGGCCATTGGCACGGGCCGTGCGCGACAACGGAGCGCGGCCTTAACGGTGGGTGCAGGGCTCAGCCCTGCCTGCGCAGATTTTCGCGTCTTCTTAACACTGGGTGCAGGGGTCACCCCTGCCCAAGGAGGTGCGGAACCCGCGGTGGGTTCCGCATTCAATTAAGTTCCCCCTCCGACACTCTGGCGTGCGGCGTTAGTTATGTACGGCCCTGACATGGAACGCGCGGAATGTTACCATTTGCGCGCAATCGCCATGGCTGAAACAAAGATAACGCTCGAGCAGGTGCGCCACGTCGCGCGTCTGGCGCGCCTGGAATGGTCGCCCGAACAGGAAGAGCGGCTGCGCGCCGACATGGACGAAATGCTTGCCTACGTTGATAAATTGAACGAACTCGACACCAAAGATGTCGCGCCGACCACGCAGGTCGGCGAGGCCGGGATGCCCATGCGCGACGACGAAGTGACCAACCGGCCCGCCGCGGACGCGATGCTCGCCAACGCGCCTTCGCGCGAGCGCGATTACTTCAAAGTGCCGAAAATAATCGAGTAGAATTTTAGTCGACAAGATCTCCGCATGGCATCGGAACTGAACAAACTTACCATCGCCGAGGCATCGTCGAAGCTCCGCGCGCGCGAAATCACCGCGATGCAACTGACGCGCGATTGCCTCGACCGCATCGCCGCGGCCGAGCCCCGGCTCCACGCGTTCATCACGGTGTGCGAGAAGCAGGCATTCGAGCAGGCGCGCGCGGCTGACGCCCGGCTGGCCGCGGGCAACGCGCCGGCGATGTGCGGGATCCCGCTCGGCATCAAGGATATTTACGCGACCAAAGGCATTCGCACGACCTGCGCGTCGCGAATCCTGGGGACGTTCGTGCCGCCGTTTGACGCGACCGTGATCGAGCGCCTGCGCGCGGACGGCGCGATTTTCGTCGGCAAGACGAACATGGATGAATTCGCGATGGGCTCGTCGACCGAGAACTCCGCGTTCGGGCCGACGATGAATCCGCACGATACCGCGCGCGTCGCCGGCGGATCGTCGGGCGGATCTGCCGCCGCAGTCGCGGCGCATGAATGTCTGGGTGCGCTCGGCACCGACACGGGCGGATCGATTCGCGAGCCGGCGTCGTTCTGCGGCGTGGTCGGAATCAAGCCGACTTACAGCCGCGTCAGCCGCTACGGCGTCGTCGCATACGCATCGTCGCTCGATCAGGTCGGTCCGTTTGCGAGATCGGTGCGCGACGCCGCGATAATCATCCGCACTATTGCCGGCAAGGACGTTCGCGATTCGACTTGCTCGGCGCGTCCGGTGCCCGACTACGAACGCGCGCTGACCGGCGACGTCAAGGGACTCCGCATCGGCGTGCCCCGGGAATATTTCGTCGAAGGGATGCAGCCCGAGGTCGAGCAGTCGATCCGCTCCGCGCTCAAGAGCTACGAATCTCTGGGCGCCTCGACGGTCGAAATCTCGCTGCCACACACCGGCTACGCGATCGCGGCGTATTACCTGGTCGCGACCGCCGAGGCGAGCGCCAATCTCGCCCGCTACGACGGTATCCGCTTCGGCCTGCGCGTCAACGCCGAGGATAATATCGCGCTGTATGAAACGACGCGGGCGCAGGGCTTCGGCGCCGAGGTCAAACGCCGAATCATGCTCGGCACCTTCGCGCTCTCGGCGGGCTACTACGACGCCTACTATCTGAAGGCGCAAAAGGTGCGCACGCTGATTCGCAACGACTTCGAGCGCGCGTTCGAGAAGTGCGATTTGATCGTCACGCCGGTTGCGCCGACGACCGCATTCAAGATCGGCGAGAAGATGAACGACCCGCTGACGATGTACCTGTCGGACATTTTTACGATTTCGGTGAACCTGGCCGGTCTGCCCGGGATGTCGATTCCGTGCGGCCACGATTCGAATAATCTGCCCATTGGGATGCAATTGATCGCGCCGCCATTCGCCGAGGAAACAATCCTGCGCGCCGGCGACGCCTTCGAGCGCACCGGAGCATTCAAGCCGCGGACGGCCGCGGGTACCCTGTAGTGACTAATTCGCAGACCCGCCCGTGCGCAGAATAGTGTCGATGCTTTTGTGCCTCGCTCTGTGCTGTGGGTTCGCGTCATCGCTGTGGGCGGCGCAACCGGATTTGGCGGCGGCCCAACGTCGTGTATGGGAACGTCACCACTACCAGATCCTCCTACTACTCTTGTCTGCAGCGGGTGCAACAAACTGGCTGCAGCAACTGCGTGCTACTAACTTTAAGCCATGAACAAAAAAACCCTAATCGCGGTTACGTGTTGTTTGGCCTTCTCCCTGTCAATGCCGATCCGGGTCAATGCCGGCGGTGCTCCGCCCGCCCTTGTGTCAGCTGATTGGTCGGTTAAATCTGCGCACAGTCTGGCCACCAACCCGCCGTCCGATGAAGCGGAGGTAGCCTTGTTGAATAAGCTGGGATCCATGTTCTATACCGGCATATGCTTCTCCCGCTTCGCGGACCTGCGCCATTCGGGCAACCTGTCATTGGTTGTCTCCGCTTCAGATGGAAGGTTTTGCTATCTTTCGATAATTGACAAAACACCATCGGGGCTCGAGCTCTATGGAGTCGATCTCGCGCGGTACTCGAGGGGTTTCGAAATCGAAGACCTGGCCAGGAACGGCAACCTCGAGTTGATCGTGGACACGGATTTCACTGGCTGGCGCGGATTGGGCACGGGTCCCTGCGTAGCTACGTGGCCGGTAATATACGCCTGGACCGGCAGTGGCTATACCGACGTAAGCATCCAGTACAAAGGATATTACGAGCAGGAGCTCGCATCTCTGAAAAAGCAGATCGCCCCTAGTTCCTTCGGCACTGAAGAGGCGCAAGCGCCGGCGGCGGGTCAGACGCCGGAATCTGCGCCGACGATGGTTCCGGTTCCCCTGATTGTGGGCGAATCTTCGTCCAGTTCTTCGAGCGGTCATGGGGCAGGCGTATTGTTTCCCGCCCCTGCCGCAGCTTCATCGCCAGCCGCAGCTCCTGCCGCCACGCCGAATCTGAGGAACGCAGACTGCACGGAAGCGGAGGCGGCGAAGATCGAGCGCTTTCTGGGTATCTCGCGCGATGCCGGGATGAGCGATGCGATCAAATGGGCGAACAGCGATGACCCCAACAGGCGTGAGTTCGCTTGCTATGTTCTGCAAGATATCGGAACCGGCGATGCGATCGAATACTTGCGAACTCTGAGCAACGACTCGGATAGAACGGTCGCAGCTGCTGCAAAAGAAAGTCTTCGGGCCGTGGGGAAAGGACCGGCTTTGAATACGATCGATCGGGCGGAGGTTGAGCAGCCGGTGGCCGGATCGCCGCCGAAGTAAACATTGGACCGCGGCGGGATCGTAGAGACAGTCGCCTTCGCCGCGCGCTGTGTGTTAGCGTCACACTCGCGCTCTGACGCGCGTTTGCGATGAATCGGGAAGCATACGAGGCGGTGATTGGACTTGAAGTCCACACCCATCTTCTGACCCGCTCGAAACTTTTCTGCGGATGCTCGACGACGTTCGGCGCGGGGCCGAATGAAAACGTCTGTCCGGTATGCATGGGGATGCCCGGCGTGCTGCCGGTGATGAACCGCCGGGTGGTGGAACTCGCGATACGAACCGGGCTGGCGGCGCATTGCGCGATCGCGCCCTATTCTATTTTCGATCGAAAGAGCTACTTCTATCCCGACCTGCCCAAGGGCTACCAGATTAGTCAATACGAAACTCCCATCTGCAAGGGTGGCTATATCGATTTGCCGGCGACTGAGAATGGCGAGCCGCGCCGAATCGGGCTCACGCGAATCCATATCGAGGAAGATGCGGGCAAGAATATCCACGGCGAAAACGCGAGCCTGGTCGATTTCAACCGCTCGGGCGTGCCGCTGATCGAGATCGTCAGCGAGCCCGATCTGCGCTCGGCCGAGGATGCGGGCGCGTACCTGCGCCAACTGCGCGCGATACTTCGGTACGTCGATGCGTCCGACGGCAAGATGGAGGAAGGCAGCTTCCGATGCGATTGCAACGTGTCGATTCGCAAGCGCGGCGCGAAAGAGTATGGCGTCAGGACTGAAATAAAGAATCTCAACTCGTTCCGCTTTGTCGAAGACGCAATTGACTATGAGGTCGGACGCCAAATAGCTATTGTCGAATCGGGCGGCAAAGTCGCGCAGGAGACTCATCTGTGGGATCCCGCGCGCAAGGAAACGCGCCCGATGCGCTCGAAAGAGTATGCGAATGACTATCGCTATTTCCCCGAGCCGGACCTGCCGCCGCTGATTGTGCCGGCCGAGATGGTCGAGCAGGTGCGCGCATCGATGCCCGAGCTGCCGGCCGACCGCAAGGCGCGCTACGTGCGCGAACTCGGGCTGACGGACTACGAGGCGGGCGTGCTGATCGCCGACCGCGACGTCGCCGACTACTTCGAAGCCACGCTGCCGGGACTCAAGAATCGCAAGAGCGCGGCGAACTGGGTGATGACCGAGGTGCTGCGCGTCGCGCGCGACTCAGGCAAGTCGTTCGTCGAAGCGGTGCCGGCGGCGGCTGAAGTCGGCGCGCTGCTGCGGATGGTCGAAGAGCAGAAGATAAGCCTGAATGCCGCGAAGACCGCGTTTACCGCGATGGTGAAGTCCGGCAAAGGGGCGGCGGCGACAATCGCCGAGCTGGGACTCGCGCAAGTATCGGATGAAAGCGCGATCGCGGCGGCATGCGACAAGATACTGGCGGCAGAGCCCGACAAAGTCGCCGAGTATCGCGCGGGCCGCGACAAGCTGTTCGGATTCTTCGTCGGCGCGGTGATGAAGGCGATGGGCGGAAAGGCAAATCCAAAAGTGATCAACGACATCCTGCGCGCGAAGCTCGCCGGCTGACGGGGGCGCGGGCTACTTCGGGATATATACTTTGTACTTCACGCCGACGGCGCTCGGCTCGCCGACGCCGATCGCCTGCACGCCGTTGAGCCAGGCGTATTTGCCATTCGTCGAAGCGGCGAAGGTCGGCGCCGTCTGTATCGAGGTCGGGCCGCCGACATCCAGCTGCGCGCGTCCGCTGTAGGTCATGTAGATAAATTCACGGTCGTGCGTCCTCAGCACGAGGCGCGCGTCGATGACGCCGACGCCGTCGGGGCGCATCAGGAACCAATCGGCGCCGCTGGCAAGCACCTTGCCGTTGAAGCGCGGGCCGGCGAATCTGCCGCCGCTGGCGTGAACGATCACGCGCGTTCCTTCCGGCGTATCCGGAATTACTATTGGCGGCGGCGCAAGCTCGATTTCAATCTCGCAGAGCAATTCGAATTCCATGTCACGTTCCCCGTCGATCGTTGGAGTGTCGAATTCAGGAGTCATCCCTTGGGCAGGCCGAGCGTGCGCTCGCCGATAATGTTGCGCTGGATTTCGCTGGTGCCGCCGGCGATGGTGTATTGGCGCGAGCTTAGCACGCGATTCAGCCATCGCGGAGAATCGGCGACGACGCCGGTGGGCTCGCCAACCAGGCCGTAGGCGCCGAGCAGTTCGGTCGAGAAGCGCGCGATGCGCACGCCGAGTTCCGAGCCGAACAACTTGAGCATCGAGCCCTCGGGTCCGGGCGGCAAACCACGGATCAGGCGGGTGAGCGAGCGCAGGCGCGTGTAGCGCGCGGCCTCGCATTCGATGATGAAATGCGCGAGCTGCTGGCGAACCCATTGCTGCTCCCACGCGGGCTTGCCGTCGATGCGGACGATCTTCGCAAGTTCCGCGAGGCGACGGACCTGGGAGCCGTGTCCGCCGCCGCCGGCGACTGCGCGCTCGTAGCTGAGCGTCGTCATCGCAACTTTCCATCCTTCGTTGATCGGGCCGACCAGGTTTTCCTTCGGCACTTGCACGTTGTCGAAAAAGACTTCGTTGAAATGCGAGTGTCCGTTCATCAGGACCAGCGGCCGCACGGTGATGCCCGCGCTTTTCATGTCGAGCAGCAAGTAGCTGATGCCGCGATGCTTGGGCGCCTCGGGATCGGTGCGCGCGAGCATGAACATCCAGTCCGCGTATTGCGCGGCCGAGGTCCAGACTTTCTGGCCGTTGACGAGAAAGTAGTCGCCCATGTCGGCGGCGCGGGTCGATAAGCCGGCGAGATCGGAACCGGCGCCCGGCTCCGAGTAGCCCTGGCACCAGATGTCGTCGGCGCCAAGGATTCGCGGGATGAAGCGTTGCTTCTGCGCCTCGGTGCCCCAGTTCATCAGCGTGGGACCGCATAGTCCCAGCCCGAAATATCCGGGCAGCACGGGCGCGCGGGCGCGGGAATATTCCTCGTCCCAGATGACCTGCTCGATGAGGTTGGCGGCGTGCCCGCCGTACTCTTTGGGCCACGACAGGCCGGCGTATCCGGCAGCGTGGAGTTTGGCCTGCCATGCGCGTCGGCGTTTGAAGACCTCGCGATTGGGCGCGACACGTTCGTCCTGGGCGTCGTCAACGCATAGGTCCTTGGGGAGATTCGCGTCGAGCCAGGCGCGGACCGTGTGGCGGAAGGATTCCTGTTCAGGAGTAAATTCGAAATCCATTTCGGGACCTCGCCCTTAGCAACTGCACACTCATCTACCCCGCTTCGCTCGCCAAGCAAAGGGGTTGATACGATGGCGCTGCACTCGATGGAGACAGTTATATACAGTCAAGTTCACGGGAGGAACGGCACATGAGTTCGGCGGAAGTGCGATTCAAGGAGTTGACTGCAGATTTCGGGAAGACCGCCGGCGACTATGGGCGTCATCGCGCCGGTTTCCCCGACGAATTTTTCGAGCGGCTCAACGCGTTGGGAATCCTGAGACCGGGAATGTGCGCGCTGGATTTGGGAACCGGCACCGGGACGATCGCGCGCGGGCTGGCGACGCGGGGATGCGAAGTCACGGGACTCGATCGATCGGCGCCGCTGATGGAGCAGGCGGCGGAGCTGGATCGGGGCGCGGGCGCCGTCGTGAAGTACGTCAATGCGGCCGCGGAGGATACGGGGCTGGCGGCGGCGCAGTTCGATCTCGTGACGGCGGGACAATGCTGGCATTGGTTCGATCGTCCGCGCGCAGCGGCGGAGGCGCGCCGGGTGTTGAAGCCGGGGGGCAGGCTGGTGATCGCGCATTTCGACTGGATTGTGCTGCCCGGAAGCATGACCGAGGCGACGGAGAAGCTAATCGAGAAACACAATCCGAAATGGAAGTTCGGCGGCGGACTGGGAATCTATCCGGTGTGGCCGCGCGACATGGCGGTGGCGGGCTTTGTAAATATCGAAACGTTTTCGTTCGACCTCGACGCGATCTACACGCACGAGGCGTGGCGCGGGCGGATTCGCGCGAGCGCCGGGGTCGGGGCGAGCCTTGCGCCAGAAGGAGTTGCGGCCTTCGACGACGAGCTGCGCGCGATGCTGGCGCAGCGCTATCCCGAGGATCCGATGCGTGTGATGCATCGCGTGTTCGCGGCGATCGGCGTCGCACCGTAGCTCTTATTCGCACAGCACGTGTGTAACGGTGGCCGCGTAGCTAAGTCGCGGCGACTTGGGCCAGGGCGATCGAGCCGGCGGCGATCGCGGGAACGTAGTAGGCCTCGGGCGAGCCCCAGACGGTGGCCGGATGCGGCCGCATGCCGACCGCGAGCGGATGCTCGAACACGTCGGCGATATTCGCGTTCATGCGCAGGCAGTTGGGGGCGAGCGGCTCGGCGATTTCACCGTCGCGAACAATGTAGGAGTCGCCGCTGACAGTGCAGGTGAAGTCGCCGGCGCGCTGGCCGTTGATTGGATAGGTGTACCAGATGCGGCCGACGAAAATTCCATCGCCGACAGCGCGCACGAGTTCACGGTCCGTGAGTCCGCGGCGCGCGCGCATCACGACGTTGGTGCCCGCCGCGCCGGGACTTGCGTCGAAGCGCCGGCCGGCGCCTTCGCCGAGCCGGTAACCGCTCAGCGCAGCGAAGTCGAGTTTCGCCGGCGCGCATCCGCCGAGCTTTTCGGCGCGATGCTCGTCGGTGAGCAGGCGGTGCGCGTCGTAGAAATTCGAGAGCAGGCCGACGAGCTTGCCGTCGCGGATCAATTCGACACGGCGCGTGGGGATTCCTTCGCAGGTGATTCGGCGGCGAATCGGGCCGGCGCTGAAGGCCGGGTCGTCGGCGAGGCTCAAGCGCGAGTCCATCACGGGCGCGCCGAATTTTGCGTGATAGGCGGAACTGGCGGCGTGAAACGCGCCGGTGGTGAGCGAGCCCATCACCATGTAGTTGAGAATCTCGGCGACCGGCTGCGCTCCGAGCACGACTCGAAATTTCCCCGACGCGGGCCGAGCGCCGTGGGCGAGGGCAAGCGCGCGGCGGACGGCGTCGCGGCCCAGCACGCGGGCGCCGCGGCGCATCGCAGCAGTGGAATCGCCGAGCGCGCCGGCAGTACCCTTGGCGTCGAGCGATTCGACTATCGCGGTGACGGAGGCGTTGAAATGCGCGCCCTCGTCGATGCGGACATCGGCGAAATTCGAATTGAAGATCGCGATGCGATCGCGAATCACGGATACGTCGCCACCGATGATGAGACCGGGATGCTCGATTCGAGACGCGCCAAAGCGATCAATACCGGAGCGCATCGCGAATGCAGCCAGCGCGCCGTCGAGCACGTCCCACGCGGCGGCAGCGATCGCGCCGTCCCCCACCCTCGCCAGATCGCTTTTCCCGGACAACCCGGGCTTGCGGCCCAGCGCGACCGACGGGAAGCCGGGAAAATGCGGATCGACGACGGCGGCGCTGCGCGCGCGGCGGAGCGCGTCGCGGACCGAGTCGGAGCTGAAATCGCCGGCTTCGGATGCGGCGCCGACTTCGTGCGGATCGCGGCGCATCGCGATCCGCAACTGGAATCCGTCGGTATGAAGCGACTTGAACTCCTCGAGGCCGCGGCTGGGAATGTCGGAGGTGTAGTTGAGGCGGGCGATTCGATGCTCGGCGCTGGCGCAATAAACCTCGTAGCTCGCGAGGTCCTGCTCGCGCGCGAGAATCCACGCCGCTTCGCGGGTGAAGGACTTGAGCTCGGCGAGCGTGCGCATCAGTTGCCCGCCAGCCGTGCGCGCGAGCGCAGCGTCGGCCCGCCGTTGGACATCCGCTTGACCTGCATCGGCTGGCCCTTGCCGCAGTTGGGGATCGCGATGAGCCGCAGATCGTTGCCGACCGCGTCCACACTGCTGAAGAAGCTCTTCGAGTCGGCGATCACGCTGCCGGAGCGATAGAGACGCCCGATTCGTCCGTGATCGATTTCATAAACGCGGCGCGCGGAGATGCGGAAGTTCTCGCGCGACTCGGAGATCGAGGGAATCTGATGGCCGCAGACGTAGTAGCCGCGCTCAACCTCGGAGATGATTTTTTCGGGCGGCGTTTCACCGGGAAGGAAGAAGGTGTTGGACATTCTGATCAGCGGCACATGCCATCCCTCGCTCGCACGCGCGGAGCCGTTGGGCTCGACGCCAAGCACGGCGGCGGTCGCGCGCGAATTGAGGAAGCCGCTGAAGATGCCGCGATCGATATGCATCACGCGGCGGCCGCGAGTGCCTTCGTGGTCGTAACGGTAGTGGCCGTAACCGTCGAGGCTCGGATCGGAGCAGGCGGAGAGCAGCGGCGATGCGACGGCCTTGCCCAACTGGTTGTCGACGAGCGAGCGCAGGAACCAACTGCGTCCGGCGTATGCGGCTTCCATCTTGAGCGCGCGATCGGCTTCGCACGGATGGCCGATGACCTCGTGCGAGACGAGCGCGTTGAAATGCGGGTCGGTGACGACCACGACTTCGCCGTCGGGTGGCCTCAGGATCGGCGCGGCGGCAAGCTCGCGCGCCTCGGCGGCAAGCTCGACGCAAAAGCGCGCAAGGTCAGGATTCGGCATCAGCTCGCCGCGCCATCCGTCGCTCAAGCACTCGAGCCCGCGCTGCTGGCCGATGGAGTCGTAGCTTTCCTGGTGGCCGTCGCCGATTTGCGCGACGACGTAGCAGTCGCCCTGCGAAAACGCGTACGCCTGGGACACGACGGTGCCGGCGGTGTCGATGAAAATTTCGCGGCGCAACTCGGTCATCGCGGCGACAACCTGGTAGGCGATCGCGTCGCCAAGTGCAGCGACTTCGCGCGATGCGTCGAGCGAAATTTTCTTGAGCGCATCGGTCGAGAGCGAGCGCGGATCCTGGCGAAAGCTCGCGTCGACGTCGTCGCGAACTTTTTCGCGCGGTGGAATCTGCGCAACCAGCAGGCCTTTCGCCGCGTCGCCGAGGTGCGCGATGAGATCGGCTTTTTTGCGGGCGCTGAAGCGCGCGCGATCGTAGGCGTCGGCGAGGCCGCGCCGGAGTTCGGCGACGAGTTTGGCCGGCCGGCACGCCAGCGCGCCAATCTCGGCGCCGGTCTGGCCGTGACCGACGGGACCGCTCGCGTCGGCGACATGAACCGAGACTGAGTATGCAGCGCTCTCGCTCTCAGAGCCGTCACGCGGTTCACCGCCCACCGCGGCGCCGGCGCGATTGAAGACGGCTTCGAAGCGGAGATCGGCGTACGCGACGCCGCGCTTTGAGCGTGCGAAGCGCGCGAGGATGCTCTCGCCCTCACGGCGCAGGTACTCGATCGCTTCGAACAAATCGCCGCGCCCGATCAAGACAGCCGCAGCCTCAGATGATGCCTTCGCGCTTGAGGTCCTCGAGCTGCGCGGCGCCCAGTCCGAGCAAATCGCCATAGACGTCGGCGTTGTGCTGACCCAGCAGCGGCGCGGCGATCACTTCGACGGGCGAATCTTCCAGGCGCACCGGGCATCCCGGCATCGCGAACTCGCCGCGCACGGGATGCTTGATGGTGACGATCATGCCGCGCTGCTTGAGATGGGGATCATTGAGCAACTCGACGCTGTCGAGCACGGCGCCGCACGGGACCCCGGCCTCGCCGAGGATACGCATCACCTCGAACTTGGTGTGACGGCCGGTCCACTCGTTGATCATCTCGGCCAGCGTGTCGACATTTTTGGCACGGTTTCGTCCCGCGAAACGCTCGTCGCTCGCGGCTTCCGGGCGGCCGATCACCTTCAACAGGCTCTCGAACATCTCGGGCGAGGTGCACAGGATGTAGCAATAGTCGTTGGCGCCACCGGGCGCGCATTTGTAGATGTCGCCGGGACCACCGCCGCCGATGCGGTTGCCGACGCGCGGCGCGGGTTTGTGGGTGACGTAGGTACTCATCATCGGAACGCGCACGAAGTTCAGCACCGCGTCCTGCATCGAGACTTCGACTTTCTGTCCCTTGCCGGTGCGTTCGCGCTGGATGTACGCGGCGAGCACGCCAATGGCCGCATGCATGCCGGTGCCAGTGTCGCCGATGGTGGGTCCGGGCTTGAGCGGGGGCGAATCGGGAAAGCCGGTGAGCGCCATCGCGCCGCCGGCAGCCTGCGCAATCATGTCGAAGCTTTTGTACTTGCTGTAAGGACCGTGCGTGCCGAAGCCCTTGATGGTCAAGTAGATGAGGCGCGGATTTATTTCGCGCAGGCGATCGTAGCCGAGGCCGAGGCCTTCGAGCGTGCCGAGTGAGAAATTTTCGGCGAGCATATCGACTTGCTTGACCAGGTCGATGAACATCGCGCGGCCCTTCTCGCTCTTGAGGTTGAGCGTGATGCCGCGTTTGTTGGCATTGAGCAGGATGAAGTAGTACGAATCGACGCCGTGCTTTTCGGTGAGCAGCCAGCGCCCCTGCTCGCCCATCTTCGGCGACTCGAGTTTGATCACGTCCGCGCCGAGCCACGCGAGCATCTCGGTGCACGAGGTGCCGGCCTCGAATTGCGTCAGGTCCAGAATTTTGACACCGCTCAGCGCCTTTTCCATTGCCACTCTCCTGCCGTGCGCGCGCCTGGCGACGACGAGGATCGTCCGAGCGCGCGCCGTTACCTGATCTAGCGCCAGCAGCGACGCGGCGGCAAGCTTCGACGGCAGGGGTGACCCCCGCACCCACCGTTAAGGCCGCGCTCCGTTGTCGCGCGCGGCCACTGCCAACGGCTTAATACCGTGCTGCCGTCGCCACGGCCTGGCATGGGGTTAAGTCTTTGGCTCCGGTCTGGTAGAGATCATGCTGAGTTGATCGATGGATCGGCTCGCACGCAATGGCAGACACTGCACTATCGAAGCTCGCCCGAATCCGCGAGGAACTGAACCGGATGTTCCTCGAACGAACCGACTTGATCGATGGCGCAATCGTCGCGATGTTGTCGGCGAATCACGTTCTGATAATCGGGCCGCCGGGAACGGCGAAGTCGATGCTGGCCGACGAACTGTGCCGGCGAATCGAAGGGGCGAACTATTTTCAGTGGCTGCTGACGAAGTTCAGCACGCCGGAGGAAATTTTCGGCGCGGTGAGCTTGAAGGGACTCGAAGAAGACGATTACCGCCGCGTCACCACGTACAAACTGCCCGAGGCGCACATCGCGTTCCTCGACGAAATCTTCAAGGCCAACTCCTCGATCCTCAACGCGCTGTTGACGATCATCAACGAGCGTATTTTCCACAACGGGCGCCAGCGCGTCGCGGTGCCGCTGATTACGATGTTCGGCGCGTCCAACGAGCTGCCCGACGAGGACGAACTGACCGCGCTTTACGATCGCTTCATGCTGCGCTTCATGGCCGATTACATCACGGAGGAGCACGGCTTCCTCCGCATGATGGCGGGTGGTACGCAGCCGGCGCGGACGACGCTTAAATTTGCGGAGCTCGCCGAGCTGCGCGCGGCGGCGGCGGCGGTCAAGGTGCCGGGCGCGATCCTCGAGGCGATTGCGCAGATCAGGCGCGAACTCGCGCGCGAGCAAATCGTCGTCTCGGATCGGCGCTGGAAAAACTCGCTAGGCATTTTGCGCGCGCACGCAATCCTCGCCGGACGCACCGCGGTGGCCGAAGACGACCTGATGTTCCTCGCGCACGTCCTGTGGAAGGACCCCGAAGAGCGGCCCAAAGTAGCCGAGGCGATCCGCCGAATCGTCAGGGGATACGAAGACAAGCTGCGGGAACTGGTGTTCGAAAGCCGCGAGCTGCGCGAATACGCCGAGGGCGCGTGGGAGAGCGAGGAGTTGCGGCGGCGCGCGCTGACCGAGGCGAATGCGAAACTCGCGAATATCGCAGCGCGCTTCGACGTGCTGCTGAAAGAAGCGTCGGACTCCGGCCGGGCAGTCGCCAACGCGCAGCAGATGCGGGTCGAGGTCAAGGACATTCAGCAAGCCGTGTTCCGCAGAAGCGTCGGCGGTTAAAAATTCATGCCGCTCGAAGAATCAACGCCGGCGATCGTGCTTCGCGCGCGCGACTACGCCGAGTCGGATCGAATCGTCACGCTGCTGACGCTGCACGCCGGCAAGCTCAGCGGCATCGCGAAGGGCGCCAAGGCGTCGCGCCATCGCTTCGAGCGCAAGCTCGAACCGTTTACGCACGTCGTCCTGCACTACCGCCGGCGCCCGCACGGGCAGTTGGTGTTTATCACGCGCGCGGAAGCGGCCGACCTGCCTCAACACGTGCTCGACGACGACCTCGCAAAGATCGCGCTGGGCAGCTACATGCTCGAACTTGCCGACGCGCTGACGACGGAGGAGAGCGAAGCGGCACAGGCGTATCGCGTGTTGTCGGAAGGACTCGGCGCGCTGAGCCACCGGTTTGCGGATGCGGCGCTGCGCCAGGCTTTCGAGATGCGGTTGCTGGGATGGGCGGGATTCGGGCTGGAGTTTACGCGCTGCCGCATATGCGCGAGCGCCAACGGCGACAACGGCGCGACGGTTTATTTCGTGGTGTCGCGCGGCGGGATCGTGTGCGCGAAATGCCGGCCTTCGGTGGCTGAGGGCGCAATCAAGCTCTCCAGCCGTGGCGCCGCAATTCTCGCGCGACTGGGGACGGCGCCGATGGACGATTCGCCCGGCTCCGAGGCGGCGGGACCGGACGGTGCGCTGGCGCTGGCGCGGTTCATCGGATCGATCGTGGATCGGCGGCTGCGCAGCCAGGAATTTCTCGATTCAGTTTTGCCGGGCGCGGGCAAAGAGTGAAAAGCTGAAAGTTATCCGCCGGTTTCGCGGGCCGGAGATTCTCCGTACATCACTTCCGGCGCGCGGTAGCGGCCGCTTTCATGCTCGATCACAACGATACCGCAGTTGGGCGGCACGTGAGCGTTTTCCCATTTGCCGGTCACGTGCGCCCACACCGATCGCATCACGCCCCCATGACTGACGATTACGATCTCGTCGCCGGGGTATTGCCGGGCTACGCGATCGAGAACCGGCGCGACGCGCCTGAGCACGTCTTCATGGCTCTCGCCGCCCGGCGCGCGCCACACCCATGAGCGCTTCGGATCGAAGCTGGGATCGTTGGCGACCGATTCGTACGGCTGTCCGGCAAGGTCGCCAAGACTCTGCTCGCGGAACTCCGCTTCGTATTCGATCGGGATCCGCAGTTCCGCAGCGATGATGAGGCCGGTCTCGCGGGCGCGCGCGAAGGTGCTCGCAATCACCAGCGTCGGCCGAAACTTCAGCTTGATTCTGAGCGCGGCCTCGTGCGCCTGGCGGCGGCCAAGCTCCGTGATTTTCGCGTCGCCGGAGGTGGTGAAGCGCCGAATCGCGTTGCCTTCGCTCTCGCCATGACGGACCATTATCAGCTTGCCCATAGGGTCGAAAGTTTCTCCGAAAATTCAGTTTGGCGCCAACGAAACGATACGGCTGCTCAGGTCCCGGGCTGGCCGGCGCCGCCGCCGACAGCTTTTGCAAACGCGCGGAACGGTTCGAGCAGATCGATCGGCAACGGAAAGACGATGGTGGAATTGTGCTCGCCCGCGATCTCCTTGAGCGTCTGCAGGTAGCGAAGCTGGAGCGTGACGGGACTCTTGCTCATGATCTCCGCGGCTTCCGAGAGCCGCTGCGCGGCCTGGAATTCGCCTTCAGCCGCGATCACCTTGGCGCGGCGCTCGCGCTCGGCCTCGGCCTGCGCCGCGATTGCGCGCTGCATGTCCTGCGGGAGATCGATATTTTTCAACTCGACGAGCGTGACCTTCACGCCCCACGGCTCGGTTTGCGAATCGACGATTTCCTGGATGCGCGCGTTGAGCTTGTCGCGCTGGCTGAGCAGCTCGTCGAGCTCGGTCTGGCCGCCGACGGAGCGCAACGTGGTCTGCGCCAGTTGCATCGTGGCGAACAGAAAATTTTCGACCTCGGTGACCGCGCGCGAGGGATCCACGACGCGAAAGTACAGGACCGCGCTGACCTTGACGGTCACGTTGTCCTTGGTGATCACGTCTTGCGGCGGGATGTCCAGGACAACGGTCCGCAGATCGATTCGCATGATCTTCTCGATCATGGGGATCACGAAGATCACGCCCGGCCCGCGATAAGGAGCGAGGCGGCCGAGACGGAAGATTACCCCGCGCTCGTACTCGTTGAGGATTTTGAGTCCGCTCAAAATGAAAATTGCAACGATGAAGACGATTACGCCCACTCCGCTCGCCATCACGATTCTCCTTCGCCCCCAAGCGCGCGAGGCTTGTTGATGCCCTACGTTATCTTCCGAAACTTCCGAAACTTCCGAAATCTTCCGAACTTCACGGCAACTTCCGCACTTGCAATTCCAAACCGTCGATCGACTTGACGCGAGCGCGCGCGCCGGGGCTGAGCGCGTCGGTGCTGACGGCGCGCCAAATCTCGCCATGGACAAACACGCTGCCCGGCGCGCCGGGAGCGATCGCCTCGCGCACCTCGCCGACCTCGCCGACCAGGCCTTCCGCGCCGGTGGTCGAGCGGCGGTGGCGCTCGCGGGCCACGATGTATCCGATGCCGAGGATGATCAGCGTCAGCGCGGCGGCGACGCCATATATAATGTCGCGATCGATCACCAGGTTGGTCTTCGAAGTGTCAATCAAAAACAGCGAGCCTATGATGAATGCCGTAACGCCGCCCAAGCCGAGGATTCCATAGCTGGCGACGAAGGCCTCGGAGATCAGCAATCCAACGCCGAGAAATATCAACAGCAAGCCGGTGAGATTTACCGGCAGGACCTGGAACGATGCGAGCGCGAGCAGCAGGCAAATCGCGCCGGCAACGCCGGGAAAGATAACTCCCGGATGCGCGAACTCGAAGTACAGGCCGATCAATCCCGCCATCAGCAGCAGGTAGACGATATTCGGATCGGCCAGCGTGTTGAGCAGTTGCTGGCCGGGCGTCATCCGCACGCGGCGCACGGCGGCATCGGCCAGCGCGAGCGTCACGGTGCGGCCCGCGACCTGGACCTTGCGGCCGCTGGCTTGCGTCAGCAGGCTGCGCAGGTCGGGCGCGACGATATCGACGACGTTTTTGGCAAGCGCCTCGCGCTCGCCAATCGCAACGCTGCGGCGGACGGCCTGCTCGATCCAATCTTCGTTGCGCCCGCGCTGTTGCGCGATGGTGCGTGCAAAGGTCGCGGTGAAATTCTCGATCTTCTCACCCATCGCGCCCTTTAGGTCGGCTCCGCCCTCTTCGACCGGATGAGCCGCGCCGATCGTGGTCCCAGGCGCCATCGCGGCTACGTTCGCGGCTTCGGTGATGAAGGTGCCGGCGGACGCGGCGCTGGCGCCCGATGGCGCGACGTACACGATTACGGGCACGGGAGCGGCCAGGATGTCCTTGACGATCTTTTCGGCGGAACTGAGAAGGCCGCCCGGCGTGTCGAGCTCGATCACCAGGGCGCTTGCGCCTTCGGTATCTGCGGACGCGAGCGAATCCTCGATGTAGGACGCGGTGGCGGGATTGATCGAGCCGTCAATCGTGATCAGCTCAACCCAGGGCGAATGCGCAGTCGATATCGCGGGCGCGTCGGCGGCAAGTATTCGATCCGACGCGAACGATCCGATTGCGATCGTTAATGCCGCGATGGCGACGAAGCTAAAGCGCAGGCTCACGAGGCGGAACCGCCGCGGCGCGGAATCGGCATCCCGAGAAATTTCATCACTTCCTGAATATCCGCCCACACCAGCCGTTTGTCGCTCGGGTTGCGAAGCAGGTAGGCGGGATGAAACGTGGGCATGAAACGAATGCCGCGGAAATCGTGCCAGTTGCCGCGCAACTTGCTGATGGGCGTCTTCACTTTCAGCACGGCCTGCACGGCAAACGAGCCCAGCCCGACGATCGCGCGCGGACGCACCAGGTCAATCTGGCGAAAAAGAAACGGCTCGCACGCGGCGACTTCGTCGGGTTCGGGATTTCGATTGTCGGGCGGCCGGCACTTGATCACGTTGCAGATGTATACTTCGGCGCGGCGGATACCCATGCCGCGCTCGATGATGTCGGTCAGTAATTGACCGGCGCGGCCGACGAACGGCTCGCCGCGGGCGTCCTCGTCGGCGCCTGGCGCCTCGCCGACGAACATCAACTGCGCGTTGGGATCGCCGACGCCGAAAACGAGATTGATACGGCGCGGCGCCAGCTTGCATCGCTGGCAATCTCCGATGAACTGGCGCAGCTCGTCGAGCGTCGTGGATTTTTCGAGCCCGGGATATTTCGAGAACAGTTCGGTGGGCATGAGCGCGACGCCGCTCCCGCCGGCTTGGGGCGCGGAATCGGCTGCAGGAACCGGCGCGGTGGGCGCGGAGCGCGCGGCCCCGGACGCAGCCGCGGGGAGTCCTTCCATCCCCTCCTCGCGCAACTGCTCGACGTAGTCGCGGATCGTGGCGACCAGCGTGCGACGATCCGGCGGCGACGACGCGTCCATTCGAAAGCTATCTGACGGCGCGCAGGCGCGAGGATTTACCTGGGCGGGCGGCCTTCGGCTTGGCGGCGCGGATTGCGACGATTCGATCGAGGATCAGGTCCGCGACCGCATCCTTGGACATCTGTGGATGGCTCTGGGAGCGACCGTCGGAGCCGATGAACGTGACGATATTGGTATCGACCTCAAAGCCGGCGCCCTCCAGAGTCACATCGTTGGCGACGATAAGGTCGAGTCCCTTGGCGGTGAGCTTGGCGCGCGCGTTGGTTTCCAGGTCCTCGGTCTCGGCGGCGAATCCTATCAGCAGGCGCGCGCCCTTCTTCGCCGCCAGGCGCGGCATCTCGTCGGCGATCGGCTCCATCTCGAGTCGAAGCCCGCGCGCATCTTTCTTGATCTTGCCGCGCGCCGGATTCGCGGGCCGGAAATCGGCAACCGCCGCCGCCATCACGAGCGCCGTGGACCACGGAAAATTGCTGGACGTTTGACTGAGCATCCCGGCCGCGCTCACCGTGTCGATTCGTTCGACGCCATAAGGCGTCGCGAGCGCGGACGGCCCTGCGACGATTCGCACGGCGGCGCCGCGGCGCCATGCCGCGCGCGCGATCGCAAATCCCATCTTGCCCGACGAACGGTTGGAGACGAATCGCACCGTATCGATCGGTTCCTGAGTCGGTCCTGCCGTTACCAGAATGTTTTCGCCCGCGAGATCCTGCGCGGAGAGCATCTTCTCGATCTCCGCGACGATGATCGCCGGGTCCGCCAGCCGGCCCTTGCCCTCGTAGCCGCATGCGAGTGCGCCCTCGCCGGGTTCGATGATCACCGCGCCGCGCGAGCGCAGCCTGGCGAGGTTCTCGGCGACCGTGGGATGCTCGTACATGTGCACGTTCATCGCGGGTGCGAACGCGACTTTCGCGCGCGTGGCGAGCAACACGGTGGTCACGATGTCGTCGGCGATACCGACGGCGGCCCTGGCGATCACGTCGGCGGTCGCGGGCGCGATCACGATCGCGTCGGCGCTGTCGGCGAGCCTGATGTGGCCGATTTCGGATTCCTGCGTCAGAGAGAACGTGTCGGTGGCGACCGGGTTCGAGCTGAGCGTCTGGAGCGTGAGCGGCGTGATGAACTCGGTCGCGTTGCGCGTCATCATGACCCGGACGATCGCGCCGGAGTTGACGAGCAGGCGGACGAGCTCCGCGGATTTGTACGCGGCGATTCCGCCACTCACGCCGATAACGATCGTCTTGCCGCTAAGCACGCCCATCGAGTCTTGATTCTAGTGCGGCGCGCTCGTGAGCGAAACGGCCCGCGCCGCGGCCGTCAGTCGTAGTATTCAAGCCCGAGATGCGTGATGAGGTCCTCGCCGCGCATCCAGCGCAGCGTGTTCTTGAGCTTCATCAGCTGGATGAAGATGTCGTGCTCGGGATAGATGTTCGGCGCGTGCATCGGCGCCTTGAAGTAGAAGGACAGCCATTCCTGAATCCCGCGCATGCCGGCACGATGGGCCAAATCGAGAAATAACACGAGGTCGAGCACCAGCGGCGCCGCCAGGATCGAATCGCGGCACAGGAAGTTGATCTTGATCTGCATCG
>NZ_JBEKFG010000033.1:0-35118 GCF_050013435.1 Binatus sp. (SeqCode)
TGCCCCATCATCCGATGACTCATCTGCCGCTCCTCCTCCGCATCCCTCACACCTGTTTCATAAGAGACGCACGAGTTATGCAAAGGCTTCCTGTCAGGGCGAGGCCGACGCGCGTCATCGCGTGTCGGGTGAGGGTCCACTTTCTAAGTTCCTCTCGCGTCCTATCCTTCCCTCCGTAATCCCGACGGGAGCCTGCGGAGCGGATCGACCCCGGATCCGGGATTCTTCCCGTTCGGCAGCACTCAGGGCTTTGGCTCAATCACAGCAACTTTCGCTCTAGAATGACACGAGCGCCGCTAGCTTTTCTTGTGTCATCCTGAGCGCAGCGAAGGAACCCGGATCCTACCTCGCCCGTAATTTCGTGATGCAGCGATGATCGAAGAGACGAATCGCGTAGTCGCGAAAAGATGCGCTGCGCAGATTTTCACGTCTTCTCACTGGGTGCAGGGGTCACCCTTGGCCGTGGCGACGGCAGCGCAGTATTAAGACGTTGGCAGGGACCGCGCCCGCCAACGGCGGGCGGCCTTAACATTGGGTGCAGGGGTCACCCCTGCGGATGAACTAGTTCAGCCTGCCGCCGGCCGATTTCCCGTGCTATGCGTACGCTATGGTCAACCGCCAGGATGTCACGTGCTCGCCCCACTCGCCCGAAACCGCGCGACCCCTGTGTGCGGCAAAAACTATTTTTGACGGAACAAAACGACCGATGGTAGTTGAGGTGTCTGAATACCACAACAGATGGTATAAATTGGTAAGTATCCCCTTGACGGAAGTACCACGTTTATGCGATCATCGAAAACATGAGCAAAGTTAATCGAAACAATCCAATCCGCACCAGCGCCAGCGAAGGCTTGTACTCGCTGATGGAGTTTGAGCGCGAGTATCCAGACGATGCAACCTGTCTCGATGCGCTCGTTCGCAAGCTGTACCCGAACGGCATTCATTGCCCGCGATGCGAGAAGATCACCAAGCATCATCGCGAGACAAACCGGCCCTCGTATGCTTGCCAGAATTGCGGACACCATGAGCATCCGATGAAGGGAACGATCTTCGAGGATTCGGCCACGTCTCTCAAACTTTGGTTCTACGCGATCTATCTCATATCCTCGACGCGATGCGGAATCAGCGCCAAACAGATCGAACGCGAGATCGGCGTTACGTACAAATGCGCGTGGCGAATGTGCAAACAGATTCGCTCGATGCTCGATGAAGGCGACGGGCCGAAACTTTCCGGCACAGTTGAAATGGACGAAAGCTTTTTCGGCGGGAAAGAAACGAATAAGCATTGGCGCAACAAAATTCCCGGTAACGTTCGACACGCGATGGGCAAAACTGCGGTATGGGGTGCGGTAGAACGCCAAGGCCGCGTAGTCGCGCGAGTCGTGCCGGATACTAAATCATGGACTCTCATGCCGCACATACGAGAACGCATCATGCCGCGTAGCGCCATTTTTACCGATGAAGCGCGCGTCTATCGCACACTCCCGCAACTCGGCTATCAGCATGGTCGCGTGTATCATTCAGCGCATATTTACGTCGATGGCGACGCCCATACCAATACGATTGAAGGCTTCTGGTCGCTAACCAAGAACGGGATTCGTGGCGTCTATCACAACGTCAGCACGAAATACTTGCAGACGTATTTGAACGAGTACGCATTCCGATTCAATCGACGAAAGAGTCTCGGAAGGCGCAATATGTTTGAGGCGTTTACTAATCAGATCAAAAAGGTTGGCAAAAACAATGTACGAACCGCTTAATCCACAAGGCCATTTCAAAAGAGTAAAAGACGATTGCCCATTGTTCACCAAACCTTACAATCCGGGCGACCGCGTGAATGATGATGGTATCTATGGTTGCTCAAATTGCGAGTATGAAGCGGTGCGCCGCACAAATGAGCCGTTGCCGCACGAACCTACATGTACCGGCCACGATCCAACGCGCGCTATCAATGGTTCAAATCTTTCCGATTCTACACCGCGCGCACAACCTGGGGAGTTTATAATCCATTGGAACCTTCGCGCCTTGGCTCAGCTAAATCCAGATAAGCAGCCATAGACTTTTCTTCATCAAGCCAGAATGAGCGCGGCGTGTTCACGGGCTGATCAAAACATTCCTCAGTCCAAAACATTTCTCCTATAACCACAAGCGCGCGCGCAACGCGCAACCAATGTTGAGGCTTCACATTGTCCATCATTAACCGCGCTACCTTCGCCACCTCGCGATCAATCGTAATCTTCATTTCTTGTCTCGCTTCCGCACGGCCTTCGCCAGATCGCGCTCGAACTGCCCGCGTGTCGGTATTGGAATACCGACTGGCTCGCCTTCTTTCGGGGTTGTTTGCTGCGATAGCGGTCGCGCGCCAGTGAGTTCGACAGGTGATTGCTTTTTTCGTACCTCGTTTTCTTTCATGATTTGCTTCTCGGCCTCTTTGCGTTTCATCGCGAATTTATCGTTTGTCTGTAGAAAATCAATAATCTTCCAAGCAGGTATGCATCCAGACATTCCGGTCGTTACCTGAATGTGATATGTCGAGCCGTTGAACAAAGGCATTTTCGCCGTCTCCCCTTTTACTCGACACCATTCGATTCCAAGGCATTTTTCTAACCAACCAAATTGTTCGAGAAGCTGGCGATCTGCCGGATTCGGCTTGAAGTCGCGATCTTTGGAGCGTGATTCTGCTGGCATATGAATGAAAACAGGCGAGCCACTGAATCCAGGTATCGTGCGTATCTCAATCAGGAAACTTTCTTGCTTTTCATCTTTGTTCACCTCGATTGGTTCTTCCGGCATCATCGCTATGGTGCCGAATCGAAGGACGGGAGTGTTCTTTAATTTGCCATCGTGGTTGATAAAACGCCCAACCATAAATAAATCGTCACCCAGCCCGATCGTTAAATCTTCGGCCATTTGCTGCGTAACCAAGTGCTCGGATAAGATCGCATGGTAATCATAGTGCGCACGATGCAGCGGTAGTTCGCAGGCGGCTATATCGTCAGTGGTTGAACATTCCCAATCGCCTTCAAAAATCTCAATGGGTTGTTTGTTGTTGAATGTATTCACGCGAACATACCGCGCACCGAATTCTAGAATGTTGTGCCGATTCGTAATCGCATAGTCATACCAAGTCAGCTTCGTGCTTAGGCGAACTACGAATCCGGTTCCCCCTGCTTTCGCCCCGTTTACCGCATCTTGCTCAGATGGATACAAATAGACCACGACACGGACTAGTTCTTCGTTTGTGCGCGGCATTACTGGTTTCTCCCACACAACGTGGGGATAACCAAGGTAGGTGCGCTTCTCGATTAAAAGATACGGGCCTACACTCCCAACGATGCGCTCAGGTATCATGAGCACACCCTCCCTACTGCCGTCAAGGGGATATTTACCTATAAATTGCCGTTTAGTTCACATTGACAACTTGGCAAATTGAACCAATACGGGACTTTCAGATGGCATCAAACCAAAAACTCGGACTTCAAACTTCCATCGACGCCGGCGCGCTTGCCGGCCGCCTCGCGCTCATCCGCGAGGCCGAGGATCTCGGCTACACCTCCCTGTGGATTGCGGAGGTCAGCGGACCCGACGCACTCGTCAGTCTCGCCGTGCTCGCGACCAACACCCGCAAAGCTGAACTGGCCACCGGCGTCGTGCCGATTCAAATTCGCACCCCGGGCGCGATGGCGATGGGATTCCTGACGATCAACGAGCTATCCGGCGGGCGCGCCATCGCGGGTCTGGGCGTGTCGAGTCCGGTAATCGTCGAACGATGGCACGGGGCGTCGTATCGCAAGCCGGTCACCGCGATGCGCGAATGCGTCACGATCATGCGTCAGTTGTTCACCGAGGGCCGCTCGAAGTTCCAGGGCGAAGTGTACAAATCTGATTTCCGCCTCGGCATGCGTATCACGGCGCCGCATCCGCCGAAGATTTATCTGGCCGCCCTCAATGCCCCGATGCTGCGGCTCGCCGGCGAAGTTGCCGACGGCGTCTTGATGAACTACTCGCCGCCCGAGGCAATCGCGCCGATGGTGAATCATATCCACGAGGGCGCGCGGGCCGCCGGGCGCGACCCGTCTGCGGTTGACGTGGGCATCTACATCCGCATGTGCATCACCGAGGAAGAGGACAAAGCCGTCGATTCCTTCCGGCGCGAGTTGGCCAGCTACGCATTCGTGGACAGCTACAACCAGATGTTCGCGCGCTACGGACTCGCGGCGCAGTTCGACGAGGTGCGCCGGCTTTGGCGCGAAGGCAAGCGCGGCGAGGCTCCCAGAGCCATCACGGAAGAGTCGTGCCGCAAGATCGCGATGTTTGGCAAGGCTCAAGCCGGCCGCGATTTCGTCGCGCGATTCCGCGCCGCCGGCGTGACCCATCCCGTGGTGTTTCCGATCGGACCGTCCGCCACCGCATCGCGCGATTATCCCAACACGATGCGCGCGCTGGCTGGAGCTTAAGCGCCCGGCGCCATCTACCTTCCCTGGTAGTTCGGCTTTCGCTTCTCCATGAATGAGCGCGGGCCTTCCTTCGCGTCCTCGGACTTCATCACTTCGCGCGCAATTTCGTTCTCGATTTTGAACGCCTCTTCGTAGGGACGGCCCGAGCATCGCCGCACCGCCTCTTTGATTTTCCGCACCGCCAACGGCCCGTTCTGCGCGATCGTCGCCGCGAGTTCGTCGGCCTTCTCGATCAGTTTTTCCTGCGCCACGACATGGTTGACCAGGCCGATGCGCCACGCCTCCTGCGCGTCGATCCGGTTGCCGGTCAGCAGAATCTCCATCGCCTTGCAGTACGGTATCTGGCGTTGCAGCCGGGCCAGCGACCCTGCCGCGGGGATGATCGCCCACTTCACCTCTTGCAGCCCGAAGCTCGCGTTCTCCGCCGCGACTCGAAGGTCGGTTGCCTCGATCAGCTCCATTCCGCCCGCGATGCAAAACCCGTTGACCGCGGAAATTACCGGCTTGTCCATGTCGTAGCCGCGCAGCAGCGCGATGTCGCCGAGCTTGCGCTCCGCGAGCAGCTTGCGGTCCCACTCGTCCTGCGGTTTTCGCACGCCGGTGAACAGCGGAATCAAGCGTCCCAGATCGGCGCCGGCCGAGAATGCGACCTTCCCCGCGCCGGTCACGATCGTCGCCCGGATTGCGTCGTCGCCGTCGATCTCCTTCCACGCAGCAGCAAGGCTGACGAGCATTTCGGGATTCAGCGAGTTGTGGACCTCGGGCCGGTTGAGGGTGAGATAGGCGATGTGGTTCCTTTTTTCGAAAATCAACGCGGGCATGATGCGCTCCTTTTCCGTCCCGTGCGGCAGTTGTGCGAAAATACCATCAAACACTATCCGCGAGCCAAGCCCGCCACTTTACCAGCCGCTTCGCTGGCCGTTATGATCCTGCGAGACTTCCAACCTTCCGCACCCAGAGGAGTCCTAAGGCTACAATTCGATTGAACGCTGAATCGACCATCGCCGCGCCTGCGGCTGCAAGCGAGTTGGCGTTCCCCGACGCTCGCCAGCTGCGTTCCCGCGACGTGTTCCGCCTGGTCGCGCAGGCGTGGCCGTTTATCCGCCCCTATCGCCGCCATCTCGGCTATCTCCTACTGGCGACGCTGCCGCTGCTGCTCGGCGGTCTCCTGGCGCTCGACCTCACGCGCGTTTTCTTCGACGTCGTCGGCAACGGCAACCCCTTGACGCCCGCGCAGGCGTGGATGCTTCACGTGCCGTTGCATGCGGACCGGCGCCTCGTCCTGATTCATGCGTGCACCCTCGCCGGGATTGCGGGGGTTGTCGGCCTGATCGCAAGCGCATTCACTCTGGGTTACGCGGTGTGGATTTTACAGCGCATCAGCAATCTCTTCCGCGTCAATCTTTACACTCGCATGCAGGAACTGAGCGTGCGCTTTCATTCCGAGGAAAAGATCGGCGACGCAATTTTCCGGATGTTCCAGGACTCCGCCGCGATTCCGAGTGTCATCAACGGCTTGATCGTTCAACCGCTGATTTTCTTTCCCGCCGCCACCGGCTCGATCCTCTACCTGCTCTGGTACGACTACCGGATGGCGCTGATCGCCGCCCTGCTGATGCCCGCGAACCTCATGCTGGCGTGGATGTTCGGCGATTCGATGCGCGCCGCGTTCATCGGCGAGCGTGAGACCACGGCGCGCGCCACAACCCGGATCGAAGAAACCCTCGCATCGATCAAAACTGTCAAGGCCTTCGGCGCCGAGGCTCGCGAGGCCGATACTTACGCGCGCGACAACTGGGACGCATTCATTGCCGCCCGCCGCGCACGCCTGATGCTCGCGCGATACCGCGTCATGACCAACACCGTTCGCGGTCTCGCTTACGTTGCCGCGCTGTACGTCGGCGCCACCGAAGTGATGGCGGGCGGAACCGGCGGCCTGGCCCGCGCGGCTGTTTCGCTTGGACTGTTCCAGGGTTCGCTCGCGCTGTTTGGCAGCGTCAGTGCGCGCACGCGAAATCTCACCGACCTGTGGGGCAGCATGCAGGACGTGGTCGTCGCGATATCGCGCGTGCTCGAGATGATCCGCCAGACGCCGGAGCAGAGCGTCAGCAGCGGCCGCGCAGTCCCGCCAAAAACCGCGGCGCTTCTGGCCTTCGACCGCGTGACCTTCGGCTACGACCCGCGCACGCCCGTCCTCACCGGCGTGAATCTCGAGGCTCGCGTCGGGCAGATCACTGCGATCGCCGGCCCCAGCGGCTCCGGCAAAAGCACGATCATCTCGCTCATCGTGAGATTCTTCGATCCGACCGCGGGCCGCGTCCTGCTCGACGCCGAACCGATTCGCGACTTCGATCTTCCCGCCTGGCGCGGCATGCTTTCCGTCGCGCTGCAGGAAAATCCGCTCTTCACCGCGACCCTTCGCCACAACGTCGCCTACGGGCGCCCCAACGCATCGACCGCCGAAGTTGCCGAGGCGATTCACCGCGCGGGCCTCGGCGACTTCGTTCGCTCTCTGCCCGCCGGCCTCGACACCATGCTCGGCGAGAAGGGCGCCAAGCTTTCCGCCGGGCAGGCGCAGCGGCTCGGCCTGGCACGCGCGATTTTACGCGACGCGCCAATTCTGTTGCTCGACGAACCGACCTCGGCCCTCGATGTGGCCACCGAAGAGGTGGTGATGCGCGGCCTGCGCGATTGGGTCAACGAGGCCCCCAAACGGCGCATGGCGATCATCGCAACGCATCGCCGCACCACCGCGTCTCGCGCCGATCGAGTCTATCATCTCGCCGCCGGCCGCCTTGTTGCCGCCGACGGATCCGCCCTCGACGACGGCCCGGTCCGCGAGGCGAGCAAGTGAAAATGCCCGACGCCGTCGCATCCGCCACCGGCCACGCGGATTCGCAGCCCGACTCGCGCGCGAATCTTCTTTACGCCGGCGAACAGGCGCCGCTCACTTGGCGCGAGGCCTGGCGCCTGCTCGTCAAGAGCTGGCCGTTCATCAGCCGCTACCGCCGGCTGCTCGCGATCAAGTGCGCGCTGGTTTTCGTCTCGCTGACCTTCTTTCTGATGACGCCGTGGCCGCTGAAAATCGTCATCGACAACGTGATCGACGCCCACCCGCTGACCGGCATTCCAGCCGCCATTCTGATTCCGATCGCCGGCGCCAGCCGGACCGGGCTGCTCGTCGCCGTCACGATGTTTCTGGCGCTGGCCGTGATTTTGATCGGTTTGGCCGCCGGCAACGCGCAGTCGCTCGGCACCGACGTGGCCAGCGGCGGTCTCGACCAGGCCGGCATCACTGCCAACGACGCCAACGAGGGCGGCAGCCTGTGGAACGGCCTGTTCGGCTACCTCGAGGCTCGCGTCACGATCGATCTCACGCAGCGGATGAACCAGTCGGTGCGCACCGCGATCTATGAGCGATTTTTACGCTCGCCGCTGGCGCTTTACGCCGATCAGAAAATTGGCGACGCCGTTTTCCGCGTGATGTACGACAGCGCGTCGATCGGCCCGGTATTTTATCGCGGCGTGCTCGCGCCAATCATGTCGCTGTTGATGTTCGTGATGGCGTTGATCGTGCTCTCTGCGCAATTCAGCAATCAGCCCGTGATCGTCGTCGCCGCGATTCTCTTTCTGCCCGTGATCGCCATCGGCAGCAGCCTCTTTGGACGCGCGCTGCGCATTCAGAGCCAGTCGATGCGCGAAACCGGCAGCAGCGTGATGGCGGCGTTCGAGGAGCGCGTCGCGCAGGTCCTGCTCATCAAGGCATTCGGACAGGAAAGCCGCGAGACCGCCGCCGTCGACGCCGCCAGCTGGGATTCCTATCGCGCGACTCTCCGGATGCTCGCGATCGCGTTCGCCATCGCGATCGTGCTCGCTCCCGTCTGTAGCCTGCTGATCGGATACTGCCTCTACTATCTTATGATGCAGGTGATTGCGGGCCGGATGACGCTCGGCGATATCGTCTTGCTCGCCGGCTACGGATCGATGCTGGCCAATCCGATGGCTATCATTGGCAACACCTGGGCCGCGATTCAGGCGTCGGTCGCGGGACTCCGGCGCGTGCATAGCGTACTCGATAACCTCGCTGAGCCGGTCGGCGACGCAGCCCACGACGGACTCGGTGGACGCATCGCCAACCTGGAATTCACCGGCGTCGCTTTAGGCTACGGTGCTGCCACCGTGCTCAGCGGAGTCACGATCTCGATGCGCGCCGGCCAGATGGTTGCGCTGGCGGGCGCGAGCGGATGCGGCAAGACCACGCTAATCTGCGCGATCCCGCGTTTCCTCGAACCGTCGGCGGGAACCATCGCCTTCGACGGCGTCGATTCGCGCGCCGTCGCGCCCGATTCGATTCGCGCGCGCGTCGGCTTCGTATTTCAGAATGAATCGCTGTTCTCGATTTCGATCGAGGACAACATCCGCTACGGAAGCGCTGGCGCGTCGATGGCTGACGTTCGCGAAGCGGCTGCGATGGCGGGTGCGGCGGAATTTATCGATCGGCTCCCGGACGGATACTCGACCATGCTCGGGCGCCGTGGCGCGCGCCTCTCGGTCGGACAGAAACAGCGCATCGCCATCGCGCGCGCCCTGCTTCGACGCCCCGAAATAATCGTCCTCGACGAACCGGCCGCGCCGCTCGATCCCGGCTCGGAATCCGATCTCATAACAACCCTGGCCACCCTCGCTCGCGATCGAATCGTCATCATCGTCGCCCACCGCCCCGACACCCTGGCCGCTTGCGACCGCGTCTTCTTCATTCACGGCGGATCGATCGCCGCCTCCGGGACGCATGCACACCTGCTCGCGACCAACCTGGCCTACCGGGCCTATCTGGCGCAAACCGCCGCCGAAATCCCCGCCTGATTCTGGCCCGCCGATTGCTCCTAATGGTGCCGGCCATGCTGGCGGCGATTAATTCCGCGCCAGCTACGGTGGTGGGGTGATCTGCGATGGCTGCGACTGTTTCCGAAACAGGCAAGGCGGTGCCCGTTTGGGCGGCGTACAAGCCCGACGATTCCGTCTTCGACGAGATGCTCGATCTTTCGCTCCGTCCTCGAACTGGATGCGCGCCGGTCACCGACGCGCTGTTCTCGATGCCCTCCGCGCACTTCGCGGATATTTGCGCGCGCGCCGACGCAATGTTCCGCCGCATGGGCGTGACCTTCAACGTCTATGGCGCCGCCGCCGGCTCTGAGCGCATCTTTCCCTTCGATCCCGTTCCGCGCGTGATCGACGCCGCTACCTGGGCAACTCTCGAGGCCGGCTTGATTCAACGCGTGCGCGCGCTCAACGCGTTCCTCGCCGACGTTTATGGCGACGGCTGCATCCTTTCCGACGGCGTGGTTCCGCGCGATCTCGTGCTTGGATGTCCCCAGTTTCGCCGCGCCGCCGTCGGCATCACGCCTCCGCTGGGCAACTTCGTCACCGTCGCGGGAATCGATCTCGTGCGCGGCGCCGACGGCCGCTTTTTCGTCCTCGAAGACAACGTGCGCACCCCCTCCGGCGTATCGTACGTGATCGAAAATCGCGTCGTGATGACCCGCCTCGTTCCCGCCTTGATGCGCTCGTGCCGCGTGCGCAGCGTCGAACGCTACCCCGCCGACCTGCTGCAATGCTTGAAGGAGATGTCACCGGCCGGCCGATCGAATCCCACCATCGCGCTGCTGACGCCGGGCCCTTACAACTCCGCGTTCTTCGAGCACGTTTTTCTCTCCCAGCAGATGGGCATCGAGCTGGTCGAAGGCCAGGACCTCGTCTGCGTCGATCGCAAACTCTACATGAAAGACGTTCACGGGCTTCGTCAGATCGACGTCCTCTACCGGCGCATCGACGACGATTTCCTCGACCCTCTAGTCTTCCGCCCCGATTCTCTCCTCGGTGTCGCCGGCCTCACCGCCGTGGTGCGCGCTGGAAACGCGGCCATCGCCAACGGCATCGGCACCGGCGTCGCCGACGACAAGGCGGTCTATGCCTACACGCCCGCGATGATTCGCTACTATCTAGCCGAGAATCCAATTCTTCCGATTGTCGAGACCTATCTGCTTCGCGACCCCGAGGTCCGCGAGCACGTGCTCAAACACCTCGACCGTTACGTGGTCAAGCCCACCGGCGCGTCCGGCGGTTACGGCGTCGTTATAGGATCCAAGGCCGGCGAAAATGAACTCGCCGCGACTCGCGAGCGAATCCTTCGTGATCCATCCGGCTTCATCGCGCAGCCCGTCATCGCGCTTTCGGTCCATCCCACGATAATTCACAATGGCTCCAGGAACGGCCCGCAGCTGATGCCGCGGCACATCGACTTTCGCCCTTTCGTGCTGCTTGGCGCCCGGCCGCGCGTGCTGGCCGGCGGTCTCACCCGCGTCGCACTTCGGGAAGGCTCTTTGATCGTAAATTCTTCGCAAGGCGGCGGCAGTAAGGACACCTGGGTACTCGAGGCCTGATGCTCCGCCGAATCGCAAATCATCTCTTCTGGACCGCCCGCAATTTGGAACGCGCCGAATGGCGTGCGCGCCTGCTCGACGTCAACTACCATCTCTTGATCGAAAGTCCGCCCCGCGACGCGCAGCCGTGGGCCGCCTTGCTCGCGATTTTCGGCGAGCGCGAACTCTTTGCGCAGTGCTACCCGGCCGCCGACGAAGCCTCCATCCTCAACTTCTTCGCGCTCGATACCGACAATCCCAATTCGATTCGCAGCTGCATCAACACCGCCCGCAACAACGCCATCTCGCTGCGCCATTACATTTCGTCGGAACTCTGGCTCGACCTGAACACGCTCTATCTCAGCGCGCTGGAATGGACGCCGGAAGTTTTCGTCTCGCCCGGCGTATTCGCCTTCTTTGCCGATCTCAAGAACAGCTTCTATCGCAATTCCGGCATCCGCCAGAGCACCATTCCTCGCGACATCGCTTACGATTTCATGGAAATCGGGATCATGCTCGAGCGCGCCGAGGACGTCGCCCGGATGCTCGACGTCAAGTACCACTTCCTGTTGCCGCACCTGGAAGATGTCGGCGGTCCGGTCGATATGCTGCAATGGGCTGCCGTGCTGCGCAGCGCCTCGGGCTTCGAGGCTTATTGCAAGCGCTTCGGCAACGCGATCAAAGTTGAAAACGTCGTCGAGATACTGCTCTTCGATCCCACCTTTCCGCGTTCAGCGCGCTTCTCGCTCGCGACGCTCGAAACATCGCTCAACCGCATCGCCAGCCTGGCGCCCGAACCCCCGCCGCCGTCGTCCCTGCTCGAAGACCTCTCGGCCCTGATGCGCTCGCACAGCCCGCGCGAGGTGATCAAATCCGGCTTGCATCAATTCCTCATTGAGATTCAGGATGGATGCGCCGCGCTGGGGGACGAGGTGTTCCAGCGCTACCTCAAGAGCGACTGACGCGATGCTGCTGCGGATCTGCCACACCACCCGCTTCGAATACCAGATGCCGGCCTACGATTCGCACAACGAGGTCCGGATGAAACCGCTCGATGGCGCGGGTCAGCGATGCGTCCAGTTTCAACTGGAAATCACCCCCGCCACCTCCGCCTTTGAATACGACGACTACTACGGAAATCGCGTCCACGCGTTTTCGATCCACAATCCGCACCCTGCCCTGGTCGTCAAGGCAATTTCTCTCGTCGAGCGCATCCCCACTGCGCAGCCGGAAGCTATGCGCATGGCGTTCGGCGACTTCCTGCTCGAGGACCATGCGCGCTATCAGAGCGAGTACGACTTCCTGAGCGCAAGCCGCTACGTTCCGTTCAGCGATCCGATGCGCAAATTCTTCTGGCTGACCAAACCCGATCCCTCCGAGGACGTGGCCGCTTACGCGCACCGCGTCATCGCGTTTATCCGCGACCAGTTCGTTTACGAGCCCGGAATGACCAGGGTGCAATCCACTGCCGACGAAATCTTGAGCGTGGGCGGCGGCGTATGCCAGGACTTTGCGCATCTCACCATCGGCGTGCTGCGCCTCGCCGGCATCCCCTCGCGCTACGTCTCGGGCTATCTGGCGCCTGACCCGCAAGGCACGACGGAAAGCATTGGCTCGCAGGCCAGCCACGCATGGCTCGAAGCGTGGCTTCCCGGTCTGGGATGGACGGGATTCGATCCGACCAACGGATGCGTCGTCGACGAGCGTCACGTCAGCGTCGCCATCGGACGCGACTACTCGGATGTCTCACCGCTGCGCGGCGTGTACCGAAGCCGAGGCGGCAACCAGGTGATGTCGGTAGAGCTACAGATCGCCGCGCAACCCGATCGACCGCACCCGCCCGGTTCCACCAACAACTCCAATCAACAAAACCAGCAGTAACCTTTTCCCTGAAGTTCCCTTTTCCCCCTCTCCACGGGGGATTTGGTGGATGTCGACTCCAATTCCAAGTGAGACGATATTAGAGCCGTATTGGGAACATGGCATTGATTGTGCTTGTCTACAGATTCGTTCGCCTGTCTCTGGTTTGCCGGGGCGCGAGCGGCAGCGGCGGGTCTTCGTGATGGTTCAGGTCGTCATTGATGACAGCAATCGCGGCCAGGAAGACGCGCCAGCTTTCATTCTGGCGGGCTGGATGGCGCCGGTTAATAATTGGGCGCGATTTAGGGAAGCGTGGGATACGGAACTAAAGAAAGAACCGAGTATCTCGTTGCTCAAAAGCAACGAAGCCTTGAATTTCAGAAACAACTTCGGCGGTTACACAGAGACGGAACGCGACGATCGTCTTTTGGGTTTCGTCAACGTCATAAATCAGACCGCCTTTGCGAGTGTGCGTCTAGCGTTAGTGAAGAGCGAATTTCATCGGATTCTCAAAGCGAGCAAAGGTTCTCTACAGAAAATGTACGCGTTGCCAACCGCCGCGATAGTCACGCGCACACTGTATTTTGCATTCGAGCGGAAGATGCGTCAGACCGTTGAGTTCATCTTTGACACCGGAATTATGACGCCAAATCAGTTGGCGCAGATGGAGAGAGAAGCTAGGGAAGGGCTTCCATCCAAGGCAGCGCGAAAGCTTAAGCGATTCCGGCACGACACGGACGACAAGTTCTACCCACTTCAGGCAGCGGATTTATTCGTGGGATATGTTCGGGAAGACCTTATCGCGAAGGCGGAAGGCCATGAATTTCAGTCGCGGGTATGGACCGCACTGAACAAGAAGCCGTGCGTTGAAGTTGACCTTAGCAAAGAAAGTCTAGAAGACTTGAGACGACGGATGGAGCGCACATATGGACCCCCAGCATAGCCTTAGCTGTCCTTTTTCTTTCTAGTCGTGCGCAGCAGCGACTTGAGTATTTTCTTCAACTTGTTCAGATCGACGCGTCGGAGTTCTTCGCGCAACCGCTCGTCTTCTTCTCTCGTTTGTTCGCTCACCACCCGCCTGGTTCCACCAACAACTCCAATCAACAAAACCAGCAGTAACTTTTTCCTGTTCTAACCGGGCGAAGCCCGCATCTTTATCTTGATACTAAGGTGCAGTGGTTACCCTTGGCCGTGGCGACGGGCAGGGGTGACCCCTGCCGCGCGGCCCCCCGTGTCATTCTAGAGCGAAAGTTGCCGTGATTGAGCCGAAGCCCTGAGTGCTGCCGGAGGGGAAGAATCCCGGATCCGGGTTCCTTCGCTTCGCTCAGGATGACTCAAAAAAAGTCCTAACAGGCCGTCAGGCCGCATCTTTTCTTTTCACTGCGTGCAGGGCTCAGCTCTTCTATAGTGTAGTCGCGAAAAGATGCGTTGCGCAGATTTTCGCGTCTTCTCACTGCGGTGCAGGGCTCAGCCCTGCCCAAGGAGGTGCGGAACCCACGGTGGGTTCCGCATTAAATTAGGCTTCTCCTCTTACCCCTCACCCCTGCAGCGCCGGCGGCGGCATCGCCGCGGAAGATCGGCGGTACCGCGGCCCCTTGATCAGCCGCCGCGACCACGCCTTTGCGATAAGCCTCAGCGTCGACGGCTCAAACAATGCCGACGGCGGCTTCATCATGTTGATTACTTCGCCGATACGGTCGGCAATCGCAGGGTCGTCGTCGCCGACCTGGAACATTTTCCCGAAGAGCGGATCGAGCACCCGGCTGATCAACGCACGCTTGCCATCGGTACCCGGAATTCTGAAATCAGCGCTCGTCGCCAGTCCCCACGGCTCGGCTTGGAAGCGCGCCTGCGCCTCGAAGAATCTTCGCGGCATTTCAGCATCGTTGACGCCACTTTTTTCAAGGCAGTCGCCAAGGATCAGCGCCGACAACGCTCCCGACGTCATCCCCTGGCCATAGACCGGATTGAACGCGCACGCCGAGTCGCCAATTGCGACGAAGCCGTCGAGCCGCGCTCCCCACTTTTCGTAATGCCTCCATCGGTTCGCCATCTGCCGGTACGAATAAACCTGCGACATCGGTTCCGCCAGCGCTACTTCCTCGGCGATTATCGGCGAACGCAGATGCGCGAGCTTGGCGGTAAATTCCCCGTCGTCACTGGGCGGATAATGGCCCCCGATTCCCGCCATCGTGACGATCATTCGATTTCCCTCGACCGGAAACAGCACCCCCGCCGTCGAGAATTCTTCCGCGATCGGATCGATCCAGATTCCCTTCCACCACCATTCCTTCGGCCGCCGCTGTGGATTCACCTTGTACCATCGCGAGGCGTAACCGGTATGCGAATCGACCACCGTCTCGGGCGGCGCCTGCATGCCCATCGCTTCGATCCACGACGGAATTTTGGTCGTGCGCCCGCTCGCATCCACCACCAGGTCTCCGTTGAGCGTGAACGCGCCGCCACCGTCGCGCGGACTCACCTTTACTCCCGCCACCCGATGCGAATCGCCGCGGATCGTCTCGAAGCCAATTGCTTCGGCGCGTTCGATCAGCTCGACGTTTGCCACCTGGCGGCAAAGCTCACGCACGGTCGCCTCGATCAAGACGCGGCTGGCAAACAGCGTCGTGATCGTGTTCGGACGCGGCTCGGCCCATCCGTCGGCTCTGAGCGCGGCGAAGTCGCGGCCGAAATTTATCTCGATTGCGCCCCGCTCGAGCATCGCCTGCTCGAAACCCGGAAACAGCCGGTTCAGTTCCAGCCGCCCGCGCATCAGCAGCGCGTGAACGTGCCTGCTCTGCGGAACGCCGGGCCGCTCATGCGCGCCAGCCGGATATGCGTCGCGGTCGATCACCGTCACCTTGTCGTAAAACCTGGCTAACACGCGCGCCGCGCACAGCCCAGCCATGCTTCCGCCGATCACTATCGCATGAGTGTTCGCCATTTAGATGTTCGTCCTTCGCTTCAAAACGGTCCTACGTAGGTCATTAGATAGACGCCGCCCGCGAGGCAAGGTGTCGCTCCGCCGGATAGTTCCATTGGTCCAAGTGCCGCACCCTGTTAAACTTGGCCAGGAGAGACACTCACCGTTGGATCGATCCTTTGCCTAAAAGTATGAAAACGACCGGCGCCGCCGTCGAGGAAACTGAAAATCCCGAAAAGCCGCGCGTCATCGTCGACTTCGACGTGTTGCGCACCTACGCCGCGCAAAATTTCCGCGACCTCGGAGGCCATCCCGCCGCCAATCGCCGTCGCGTCCGCGCCGGCCGGATATTCCGCTCATCGCATCTCGCCGAAGTCCCGCCTGAAAGCCCCATCAGCCGGCTCAAGCTCCGCACGCTGGTCACTCTCCAGAGCCGCGCCGAGGTGAAACACCTGGGCGCGCCCGAACCCGCTTCGCGCCACGGCGTGCGATGGGAACACATCCCGATGGGCGACGAATGGTTCAGCGACCAGGGCTACACGGAAATCGCCGGTCAAACCGGCCGCGATCATCTGGCGCTCGTGATGCACTTTCGGCGCGACTGGCGCCGCTTCTTCAAACTGCTGGCCGAGCGCGACGTTTACCCGCTGCTCTTTCATTGTTCCGCCGGCCGCGACCGCACCGGAGTCGGCGCCGCGATGCTGCTGGCGATGCTCGGGGTCGATCGCAATCGAATCGTCGCCGACTTTCTCGAAAGCAACCTGGTCTATGCCAAGGTTCCGCTCACCGCCGGGCAACTCGATCCACTGTTCGAACTCATCGACGAGAACGGCGGCATCGAAGGTTTCATGCGCGAGGTAATCGGCCTCGCGCCCGGCGAACTCGCCATCATTCAGGAAGCTCTGCTGGAAGATTGAGCGCGCCGGCCGCGCGCAGTCCAGGCGAGCGATCAGGCGGGCAGGTAGCCGTCGCGCAGCAGCGACTTGGCGATGATCATCCGCTGCACTTCACTGGTGCCCTCGCCGATTTCCGAGAGCTTGGCGTCGCGCATGTAGCGCTCGACCGGGAAATCGGTGACGTAACCGTAGCCGCCGTGGATCTGCACGGCTTTGATCGTTGACCACATCGCGGTTTCCGACGCGAACAGCTTTGCCATCGCGGCCTCGCGCCCAAACGGCTTGCCCGCGTCCCTGAGCGCGGCGGCGCGGCAGATGAGCACCCACGACGCGTCGATTCTGGTCGCCATGTCCGCGAACATCCACTGGATCGCCTGGAACTCGGCAATTTTCTTGCCGAACTGCCCGCGTTGGAGCGCGTATGCGCGGGCTTCCTCGAATCCGCCGCGCGCGATTCCCGCCGCGAATCCGGCGATTCCGATTCGCCCCGCTTCGAGCACCTTGAGCGTCTGCCGGTAGCCGGCGCCGAGTTCGCCGACGAGGTTGCGCGCCGGCACGGTGACGTTGTCGAAGATAACTTCGGCGGTATCCGACGCGCGCAGTCCCAGCTTTTCGATTTTCTTTCCGGTCGAGAGTCCCGCCGTGCCGCGATCGACGATGAACGCCGACACGCCGTCGCGTCCGCGTGATTGCTCGGTTATCGCCATCACCACGTACACGTCGGCGACCGTGCCGTTGGTTATAAACATCTTGGCGCCGGTGATCGAATAGTTGTCGCCGACCCGCGTGGCCTTCGTGCGCATCGCGGCCGCGTCCGAACCGGAGCTCGGCTCGGTCAGGCACCACGCGCCGAGCTTCTTCGCCTCGAGCATGGCGGGAACATAGTGATCGCGCTGCTGGTCGGATGCGAACCCGGCGATGTGCCCGGTCGAGAGCGACATATGCGCGGCGCAGGTGAGCCCGATCGACGCGTCGTAGCGCGAGAGCCCCTCCACGACGAGTACCTGAGAGAGGGTGTCCGCGCCGCCGCCGCCAAATTTTTCCGGAAATGCGACGCCGAGAAAGCCGAGCCGGCCAAGCTGCTCGACGATATGCCGCGGGAAGGTTTCCTCCTTGTCCCACCTGGTCGAATTCGGCTTGATTTCGCGCTCGGCGAAGTCGGTCAACGTTTCGCGGATGCGCCGCTGCTCTTCGGTAAGATCGAAGTTCATATCAACTTAAGTGCGAGGCGCGACATTCTCGCGCACCCACTTGACGATGTCTTCAGTTGACGCGCCGGGGGTAAAAATCTGGCGCACGCCCATCTGCTTGAGCTTGACGGCGTCGTCGTCAGGAATAATCCCGCCGCCGAAAACCGCGATCTCGCCGGCGCCGCGCTCCTTGAGCAGGCGCATCACCTCGGGGAACAGCGTCATGTGTGCGCCCGAAAGGACGCTCAGCCCGACCGCGTCGGCGTCTTCCTGCACGGCGGCCTCCGCGATCATTTCGGGCGTCTGATGAAGCCCGGTGTAGATAACCTCGAAGCCGCCGTCGCGCAGCGCGCGTGCGATAATTTTCGCGCCGCGATCGTGACCGTCGAGTCCGGGCTTTGCCACCAGAATTCTGAGTCTCTTGTCCGCCATCGCTAAATCCAGCCTGGGTCTTTGTACACGCCAAACTCGGCGCGAAAGATATCGGAGATCTCGCCGACGGTGGCGTCGCGGCGCACCGCCTCGCAAATCGGGTCCATCAGGTTCTCGCCGCAGCGGCACGCATCGGCGACGCGAGCGAGCGCTTCCCTGACCGCGACGGAGTTTCGTTCGCGCTTGACCTTGCGCACGCGCTGAATCTGCCGCTCTTCGATCGCCGCATCGATCTTCAGCGTCGCGATCGGAAATTCCTCGGGAACTGAATACTTGTTCACGCCGACCACCGTCTTGATCCCCTGTTCCAGTTGGCGCTGAAAGTGAAATGCGGCCTCGGCGATCTCGCGCTGCGGATAGCCCGTCTCGATTGCCTTGACCATCCCGCCCATCTCGTCGATGCGCCGGATATAGTCGTTCGCCTCGCGTTCCATCCGGTCCGTGAGCGCCTCGATCGCATAGCTGCCGCCGAATGGATCGATCGTATTGGTCACGCCGGTTTCTTCGGCGATCACTTGTTGCGTGCGCAGCGCGACCATCACGGCCTGTTCGGTGGGCAACGCGAGCGTCTCGTCCATCGAATTGGTGTGCAGCGACTGGACTCCGCCGAGCACTCCAGCCAGCGCCTGGATCGCCACGCGAACCACGTTATTGATCGGTTGCTGCGCGGTCAGCGACGCGCCCGCGGTTTGCGCATGCGTTCGCAGCATCATCGATTTCGGATTCATTGCGCCGAAACGATCTCTCATGATTCGCGCCCACATCCGGCGCGCGGCGCGGAGCTTGGCAACCTCTTCAAGAAAGTCGTTGTGCAAATTCCAGAAGAACGACAGCCGCGGCGCGAACTCGTCGACCCCGATCCCGCGCTTGACTGCTTCGTCGACGTAGCAGATGCCGTCGGCAATCGTGAACGCCAGCTCCTGGACGGCGGTCGAGCCTGCCTCGCGGATGTGGTAGCCCGAGATCGACACGGGATGCCAGCGCGGAACTTTGCGCGCGCAGAACTCGATCATGTCGGTGACGATTCGCAGCGCCGGGCGCGGCGGGCAAATCCATTCCTTCTGCGCGATGTACTCCTTGAGCATGTCGTTCTGAATGGTTCCGCCGACGCGCTCCCACGGAATTCCGTTGCGCTCAGCCACCACCAGGTACATCGCGAGCAGGATCGACGCCGAACAATTCACCGTCATCGAGGTGGTGACTCTGTCGAGCGGAATTCGATCAAACAGCGTCGCCATGTCGGGGACCGTCGAGACCGACACGCCCTCGCGTCCCACTTCACCAAGCGCGCGTTCGTGGTCGGCGTCGTAGCCCATCAGCGTCGGCATGTCGAACGCAGTGGACAGCCCGTCCTGGCCCTGGCCGAGGAGGAAGTGAAAGCGCGCGTTGGTATCCTCGGCAAGCCCGAACCCGGCGAACTGGCGCATCGTCCACAGCCGCCCGCGATACATCGAGCCGTACACACCGCGCGTGAATGGAAACTCGCCGGGGTTGCCGATCGCGTCATCGTACGAGCCAGTTACGTCGCCGGGGGTGTAGAGCGGGTCGAGTTCCATGTCGGACACGGTCGAGAAACGGACCGGGCGCTCGCTCGCATTCCGGTAGGTGGTCTCGAGCCATTTCTTTTTGTTGCCCACAGTGCGCGACCCTCACCGGTTTTCGAGCACGCTGCTCGCGATTACCAGGCGCTGAATCTCCGACGTTCCTTCGTAAATCTCGGTGATCTTGGCGTCGCGGAAAAAGCGCTCGACTCTGAACGCCTTGGTGTAGCCGTAGCCGCCATGAATCTGCACCGCCTCGGTGGCCGACTTCATCGCGGTTTCAGCGGCGAACAGCTTCGCCATCGCGGATTCTTTGGTGCATGACTCGCCACGATCCTTGAGCGTGGCGGCGCGATGCGTCAGCAGGCGGGCCGCGTCGATCTCGACCGCCATGTCGGCAAGCTTCCACTGAATCGCCTGGTACTGTGCGATCGGCTTGCCGAATGTCAGGCGTTCATTCGCGTATTTCAACGACGCCTCGAGAGACGCGCGCGCGATTCCGAGCGCCTGCGACGCGATCCCGATCCGGCCCCCGTCGAGCGTTTTCATGGCAACCTTGAACCCATCCCCTTCCTCGAGCAGCAGGTTCTCGCGCGGCACGCGCATATCCGAAAAGCTCAACTGCGCGGACTGCGCGCCGTGGATTCCCATCTTGTCTTCGACCCGCGTCACCGCCCATCCCGGGGTGTCGGTCTCGACGGCAAACGCGCTGATCCCACGATGGCCCTTGTCGGGCTGCGTCATCGCAAACACGATCGCCACCTTCGATTGCGGCGCGTTGGTAATAAAATTCTTGGTCCCGTTGATCACGTACGAGTCGCCATCGAGCACCGCACGCGTCTTCTGCCCCGCCGCGTCGGAGCCGGCCTCCGGTTCGGTCAGCGCGAAGCATCCCAGCCAGTCGCCGCTCGCCATCTTCGGCAGAAAGTGATTTTTTTGGCGGGCCGTGCCGAGTCCGAGAATCGGCCACGACGCGAGCGAGCAATGCGCCGACATTATCACCGCCGTCGAAGCGCATTCGACCGCCAGTTCCTCAAGCACCAGCGAATAGGCAACGTGGTCGAGGCCCGCGCCGCCATATTGTTCGGGAAGGAATATGCCGAGCATCCCGAGCCTGGCGAGTTCGTCGATCGCTGCGGCGGGATATCGATGCGCGCGGTCGGCCTCGACGCCGATCGGCCCAAGTTTCTCGCGCGCGAAGCGGCGGGCCACGTCGCGCGCGCCGCGTTGCGCTTCAGTGAGTTCGAGATCCATCCCGCTCCATATGTAGCGTAGAGCGATGGGCCGGTCGATAGAACCGCCCGCCCGTTGGCACGGCGCGCTGAACGACTGTTCGGACCGGCCGCTCTGGCCGCGCGACGCGGCGTTCACTAATGCCGGGCAGCAGTGACAGCTGACGGGACGAGGTGGATCGATTCGCCTACGCGCGCGCGGCCTTGACCTCGAAGCGCACGCCTTCATGGCGCTGGAGGAAGCTGACGATCTCGAAGAGATTGCCGGCGCGCGGGTTGCCTGCTGGTCCCAGCATTCGCATGAGGCTTTTGGAAGGAATGCGTGTCGCCTTAGCGAGGTCGGTAAAGCCAAGGGTCGCGTTGATGTAATCGCGCAGGATGGTCTTCGCCATGGCTACATCGCCGGCGAGCATCGCCTCGACTCCTTCGCGGAGAAGCTCTTTTCGGAACTTGGGATCACGCTCGACGCGAGCGCGAATGGTTTCTTTGAAATCGCGAGTGAGCGGCATGGCCAAAGCCTCCTACTTCCTTCGTTTGTAATCCTGCCACGCCGCGAACGGGCTGCCGCCGCTGCTATCGAGATATTCTCGAACGACGATCATCGGCTATAGTAACACATACGTTACCATTGTCAAGAGGCGAATCAGAAGCGTGATTCGTCTGCGTCGGTGCGACTCGACTGATAAAGCACATTATCGTTCATGGTCCGCCGTCCATACAGGCAAAGGGGGCGGGCAACTACGGGACGAGGTGGATTGAATCGCCGGGGCGCGCGCGGAAGGTTCGCACGGTCATCCGATCCCGCGCGGCATCGACCATCACGGCGCCGTCGAGGTCGGTGCGCATCAGGATGGCGCCCGCTTCCACGTAACGTTCGACGACCGCGTCCGACGGAAAATGAAAATAGTTCAAATATCCGTCCGAGATGACCGCAGCCTCGGGATGCACGGCGGCAATGAATGCCGGCGTCGAGGAACTCGCGCTGCCATGATGCGGCACTTTGAGCATCGTCGCGTGAAGATCGGCGCGGTTATCGATCATCGCGCGCTCGCCACCCGACTCGATGTCGCCGGTGAACAGCAATGACGCGCTGCCAAAACTGAATCGCAACACCATCGAGTTGTTATTGTGCGTCCTTGCGGCGCCGGTGCCGCCGTTGAGCGACGAAATAGCAACGCCGCCGATCGCCGCGACCGGCGCCGTCTCGCCCACCTGCACCATCGGAATTTTGGCGCGCGCGAGGTCGTCCATCAGCCGTGCGTAGCTCACGTCGGCGCTCGCCACTCCCGTGGTCCAGAACGCGCGTGGCGCGAAGTTCATAGCAATAAAATCCAGACCGCCGAAATGGTCGAGGTCGGGATGGCTCAGCGCAAGGTAATCGACGCGCATTATTTTTTGCGACCACAAATATGCCGCGACAATTCGCTCGCCAGTGTCGAAATCGCCATAGGAGCCACCGCCGTCGATCACCATCACGCGCGAGCCGGGAAATCGCACCACCGCGCCGTCGCCCTCGCCCACCGACAGGAACGTCACGCGCAGATCGGGATTGAAAAAACGTTCGTACGTCCAGCATCCCGCGTCAACTATCAGGACAATCGCCAGCGCAACGGCGCATCGCGCAGGCCATCGCAATCCGAGCATGGCCGCAGGGCCGCTCGCAACGTCCCCGCGAGTTCGGTCGTCGCGCGATCGCTTCCGGGTTATCGCCACGGCAAGCGGCGCGAGCAGCCAAATCATCAGCAACCCATAAGCGATTGCGAGTTCGAGAATCGTCGGCGTGAAGATACGAAACCACGCCAGCGGCCAATCGACGAACCAGGCCGCCAGCCAGTTGCCGGCCGCAAGCGCGTGCGCGCCGAACAGCAGTATCGGGCGCGCGGCAGGCTGCGAAACAAAACTCAATGCGGCTGCAACCAGTCCGCTGATCGTGGCGCCGAACGCCATGATCGGCACCACCACGGCGTTCGCGACCAGGCCGACAACCGCGAACTGGTTGAAGTGGTACGCCGTGAGAGGAGCCGTCCCGAGCATCGCCCAGAACGACACCGCGAGATACCCGGCAAAGCCTTCCAGAAATCGCCATCGTGGCGACGAGGGTTCGCCGGGAAGCCTCCCGATGCGTTGGCGGCGCGCGAACCAGGCGGCAAAGCGGCGCATCCCGAGAATGATCGCAATCACCGACGCAAAGGAGAGCTGAAACCCGATGTCGGCGGTCGAACCCGGGAGTGCGACGCAAATCACGATCGCAGCCAGAGCCAACGACGCGATCGCCTCGCGAGAACGATCGATCGCCACGGCCAGCATATACGCGAGCACCATCACCAGCGCGCGTATCGTGGACACGTGATGCCCCGCGATCGACGCGTACGCGCATACCGCTATCATCGCGGCGATCGCGGCAACCTTGTTCGCGTAGCCGCGGTTTGCCAGCCCCGGGAACAGCATCATCGCGAGCCTCACGACGGCGAACATCGCGGCCGCCACGATGCTCAAATGCAGTCCCGAGATAACCAGCAAATGGGCCATCCCGGTGCGCGCGAACGTCTGTCGAAGCGGTTCGCCGATTTCGCCTCGATCGCCGATCACGAGCGCACGCATCTCGGCATTTTCAGGATAGGCAAGGTTGCGATCGAAGAACTCGCCGATATGAGTTCTTATCGATTCAATCTGGCTAGAGGGAAAGCTCGACCGATGCCCGATGATTTGAAATCGCGCCGAGCCGAGGGATCCTTTCGGCGCGGTCATCGTCGCGTCGATGCCGTCGCGCGCCATTTGTCCGGCGTAGTCGAACTCGTCGGGGTTCCCGTAGTTGCGAGGAAAATGAATTCGCGCGCTCAGCCTGATTTCGTCGCCCAGCTCGAAGCTTCCGCCACCGAGTACCGCGATTCGGACATTGCCTCTGGACGGCAGCATCGCGCGGCCATTCTCGGCGGCTCGCTCGACCCGGAGGTACAGCCGATCGCCATAAGCCTCGCGCTCGGTCTCGCGATACAGATGTCCTTCGATCGTAATGCGCGAATCGTCCACCATCGTGGCGATGCCATGTAGCACGCGCGGCGGATCCAGTACGTTCGCCACGGCCACTGTTGCGGTCAGTGCAAGCGCAACGTACGCCGCGGCGAGACCCAGTGTCCGTCGAGCAGCCAGAAAAGCGCCGAGCGCTAGCCCGGCGACCATCAACGCGAGCCACAGTGGAATCGCGATGTGAAAATTGCCAAGCGCATCGCCCGCGGCTACGGAGATTGCGACCGCATAGATCGGCGCAATCCGTTCAAGCAGGCTGACCGCCGGGATCGGGGGTATAATCTCGCGGGACCTGATCGACTTCAGCCCGACAGGTCGCAATGCGGCGCGGTTTATGGAAAGTGCTCCCGCAGCGATAGCAACGCACTCCTTTGCGGATCAACGGCGGCGTGAGGTCGAGGTTGACTCCAAGATTATGCGCCGACACAAGCGAGTAGCGCGACCAACGATGTGTGCCCTGGGGAACTTCCCTGTCAATCGCGAGCGGGGGTGTCGTTGACTCGAGCGCCGGAGCTATTCGGGGGCAATGGCGGATGAAGCGAGCGGGTGAGCCGGTTGATCCGCGGAGTCGGCGGATTCTTCGACGTCGAGCAGCGCCGTCATTTCGTCGAGATGGCGGCGAATCTCGGCGGCAAGCTCGCGATTGAGTCCCTTCACTGCGGCAAGCTCGTCGGTCGTCGCGTCGCGAATCCGCTTGAGGCTCCCAAAATGGCGGAGCATCGCGCGCCGTCGCACCGGGCCGACGCCCTCGATATCGTCGAGCACCGAGCGCAGCCGCGCGCGGCGCCTCAGTTCGCGGTTGTAGGTGATCGCGAATCGATGGGCCTCGTCGCGAATCCTCACGAGCAGGAACAGCGCCGTCGAATTTTTCGGCAGCACGATCGGATCCTTGCGTTTGGGAACAAAGACGCGCTCCTCGGATTTCGTCACTTCTTTTTCGCGCCGGTCGTTGAGCACATGTTGCTTGGCCAACGACACGCAGTCGATCTGATCGGCAAGCTTGAACTCGCGGATCACCTCGAGCGCGACGTTCAGTTGTCCCTTGCCGCCGTCGATGACCCACAAATCGGGGTATTCGTTTTCGCGCACCGCGCGTTCGAGCCGGCGCTTGAGGACTTCGTACATGCTGGCGAAGTCATCCTGGCCCTCGAAACTGCGAATCCGGTAGCGGCGGTAGAGATTTTTTTGCGGCTCGCCTTCGTCGAACGTAACCTGCGACCCGACCACCATCGAGCCCTGCAGATTCGAGATGTCGTAGCATTCCATCCGCTTGGGCGTGTTGCGCAGGCCGAGCTTGGCGCGCAGCTCCTCGAGCATCTGCTCGCGGGTCTTTTCGTTGTCGCGCCGCGAGGCAAAGCTCTGGCGCGCGTTGTCCATCGCCATTTCGAGCAGGCGCAGCTTCTCGCCACGCTGCGGCTGAAACACTTCGCATTTCTTGCCACGCCGCTCTGAGAGCAGCTCTGCGCGCACGGCGGCGTCCTCCAGTTCGACCGGCACGATCACTTCGTCGGGGATATTGCGCGCTCCCGAGTAATACTGAGTCAGCAGTTCGGACAGGATTTCGTGAACCGGAAATTCCAGGTCCTGAAAGCTCCATCCCTGGGTCCTGGTCAGCTTTCCGCCGCGCACGATCAGCACGATCGCCTCGATGAAGCCGCCCTCGCGGTAGATTCCGAACACGTCCTCGTCGATTCCCCAGTGATGCAGCACGGTTTGCCGCTCGACGGTTTTTTCGATCGCGCGCACTCGGTCTCGGATCCGCGCGGCCTGCTCGAACTCGAGGCGCGACGCGTGATCCTTCATCAGGTCGCGCATCTCGCGGAGCAGTTCGAGATTTTTTCCTTCGAGCAGCATCTGCGCCGCGTGCAAATGGCGGCCGTACTCTTCGCGATCGACCGGCAGGCAGCACGGCCCCAGGCATCGCTTGATCTGATATTCGAGGCATGGCCGCGAACGATTGCGGAACACCGTGTCGGTGCAGGTGCGCAGCGGAAAGACTTTGCGGATGACGTCGATCGTTTCGCGCAGCCCGTCGGCCGAGCCGAACGGGCCGAAGTAGCGTCCGCCGTCCTTGACGATCTTGCGGGTGACCGTGATTCGCGGCCAAGCGTGATTGGTGATCTTTGCGCTTAAGTAGGATTTATCGTCTTTGAGGCGGATATTGTACTTGGGCCGGTACTGCTTGATCAGATTGTTCTCGAGGATCAGCGCTTCCTTCTCGCTCGCGGTGACTATCGTGTCGAAATCGCGCACCCGCCGCATCAGGAAACGAACCTGGAAGCGGCCGTCGCCGCCCTCACGGAAGTATGCGCGCACGCGGGAGCGCAGCGACTTGGCCTTGCCGACGTAAAGCACCTTGCCGGCGCGATCACGCAGCAGATAGACGCCCGGCTCGGTCGAAGCCGCCTCTAACTTCTGGTCGATGGAGACCGAGTCGTCCCCGACTGCGCGCGAATCGGCGGCCGCGGCTTGCCCGGTCTGCGCGGGCGGGTCCGCGGGATACTCGATCAGCGAGCCGTAATGCGGGCCGGTCGGCTCGCCGCCAGCCGGTTCAAGCGGAGCTTCGTTTGCTCCGCGCGGTTTGCTTTCATCTTCCGGGGCCATCGTCGCGGCTATTATATCATCGGGATGCCAATTCGAGGCGGGGTCTGCTACTTAGCTCGATACGGGTCACGCGGCTTGCGTGTCATCGTAATCTTTTAAGCAGAGGAAATCTGAAATGGGCAGGCTCGACGGCAAAGTGGCGGTTATCACGGGCGCGGCGAGCGGAATCGGGCGCGCGACTGCAATCAGGTTCGCGGGCGAAGGCGCGGCGGTTGTGATCGCGGATCTTAACGACGAAGGCGGCCAGGCCGCAGTCCGCGATTGTAAGGAGAACGCCGGACGCGCGATCTTCCAGAAGACCGACGTCTCCGCCGAAGCTGGAATCAAGGCGCTCATCGCGCGCGCCATCAAGGAATTCGGCCGGCTCGATATCATCTACAACAACGCCGGAATCGGCGGCGCGGTCGGATCACTCGAACAAATTTCCGTCGAAGACTGGGACAAGAGTCAGGCGGTGCTGGTGCGCAGCGTGTTCCTGGGGATGAAGCATGCGGCGCCCGAGCTGCGAAAAGCAGGCGGCGGTTCGATAATCTCGACTGCGTCGATCGCAGGCATCCGCGGCGTCGCCGGGCTGCACGCCTACTGCGCGGCGAAGGCCGCCGTGGTGAATCTGACGCGCTCGGCAGCGCTGGAATTCGCCAAGGATAAAATCCGCGTCAATTGCATCTGTCCCGGCATCATCAATACGCCGATCCTGCATCGCAACGTGCCGGGTATGAAAGAAGCGATGGAACAATGGATGGTGAAGGGTCAGCCGATTCCGCGCGCGGGGCATCCGGAGGATATCGCCGGGATGGCGCTCTACCTGGCCAGCGACGATTCGGTATTCGTCACCGGGCAGGCGATGATCGTCGACGGCGGACTGACGGTCGGCAGCCAGTTCGTCGACGCGGGCGGAGGCAGCATGCCGTCGGCGATCCCGCCCGCCGGCTTCCTCGGCCCGTCGTTCCAGGGTTGACAAGCCAGTGGCGCGTGTTCAGGCGCGCGGGTAGCCGGGCAGCCGCGCCTGCATCGCATTGGGATACTCGACCGGCAACGCGCTCGCCTTGTCGAGCGCCGCGATCTCCGCAGCTTCGAGCCGAAATCCGATCGCACCCAGGTTCTGTTCGTTCTGCTCTTCGGTTCGCGCGCCGTAGATCACCGAGCTGACACCGGGCTGCTGATTCACCCACGCCAGAGCGACCTGCGAGATAGTACGGCCTCGTTCCTTCGCGACGTGCTCGACAGCTTCAAGCGTCGAGTAGTTTCGCTCGTCGGCCAACCGATTCCACATATCCATCTTGGCCAGCCGGCTATCGGCGGGCGGGCGCTGCCCCGAGCGATACTTGCCGGTGAGAAATCCACCGCCGAGCGGACTCCACGGAATGACGCCGACGCTCTCGTAGCGGCACATCGGCAGGAGTTCACGTTCGATCTCGCGCGAAATCAAGCTGTATTGGGGCTGCAGGCAGTCAAAACGCGCCAAACCGTGTTTATCGCTGACCGACAGACTCTTCATCAGTTGCCACGCCGTAAAATTCGACGCTCCGATATATCTGACCTTGCCTTGACGCACGAGGTCGTCGAGTGCGCGCATTGTCTCGTCGATCGGCGTTTCGAAGTCCCACGAATGCACCTGGTAGAGATCGATGTAATCCATTTTCAGCCGCCGCAGACTGGCTTCGACTTCCGACATGATATGCCCGCGCGAGAGTCCAATTTGATTCGGCGCCACCGTCTTGCCCATGAAAATATTCGCGTTGAACCGAACTTTTGTCGCGACAATCAAATCTTTTCGCCGCGCGCCGACGATTCGCCCGAGAATTTCCTCCGACGCGCCCGCCGCGTAGACGTTCGCGGTGTCGAGGAAATTACCCCCGACCTCGATAAACCGGTCGAGAATTTTTCCCGCTGTGGCTTCATCTGTTTCGCGTCCAAACGTCATGCAGCCAAGGCAAAGTTCCGATACTTTCAGTCCCGTACCGCCTAATCGCCGATATTCCATGGCTTTTTCGAATCCTCCGCGACCGAGTCTAGTCCGACCATTGACGCCTACAAATCAAAATTCTCGACTTTGAATAATTGCTGAAATGAATCGTCTCATCATTTGGGTGCAAACGGCTCTGGCACCCTCCGGTCGGATGCTCCTCCCAACCAACCGGACTCCGTCCGCAGCGTAAGCGGACGGCTGCTACGATCAGGCGGGCATTGGAGAGTCCCCCCCTCTTCAATTGCCCGCCATTTTTTTATTTCACAACCTCCATCATCGCGAACTTCAGACACAGCACTCGGGCGAGCCAAGATCAACTCGTAGATTTCGTTCGGAGATCGCGCCTTAACTTGACAGCGCGCGCTGGCATCGTCATAGCTCATAGCTTGATGTTTTCGCGGTGGCTCAGATGGCTGGTGGTCGCGCCGGTTGTATTGTTCGTCTTCGGCGCAATTATGCTCAGTTGCGGCGGCAGCAGCGGCTCAGGGACTTCGCCAACCCCGGGTCCGGGCTTTTCCCTCTATGCCATGGTGATCTCAACTGGCGCCCCGGTCTCGCCCACGTTCACCGCCACGCCGTCAGGGTCGCCCACACACACGCCGAAGCCAGTGACGCCCACGATGACGCCGCGTCCCCCGGCAACCACCACCTGCGTGGCGACCACCGCGCCGAGCGCCGCGCCGAGCCCGGTCGCATTCAATGTAATCGGTACATTCACGAAGCACGCCAATACCAAGTACGCGGACATCACGGCAGGACCGCTCACATTTTGGACCTCCAGCAACAACAATGTGCTGCAAGCGCCTCCATCCGGACCTCTGGGCGGCCTCTACACGACGGGGTCTGCGGGATGCATTTGTATTCTAGCGAGCAATTCCGGAGTGAGCAGTCAGCAGGTTGGAGTCGGAGTCGGCATCGACGACTGCACCGACAACTGCCCGCCATGCCCGACTGCTCTCCCTACCGCGACGCCGACGCCGAAACCCGGCTTGGAGCCGGCCGCTTCGAGTACGCCTGCGCCATCGGCGCACAGTGCGGGCATTCTAATGTGGACTTTCGATCCGGGCGCGGAGTTGCGCGGGCGAATCGCGACCGGCGGCGACGGCTCGATATATTTCATCACTCGTGACGGCGTGCTGCACGGGCTGAATTCCGCCGGCAAGGAAACCATGCATCGCGATGCCGACGGGCTGTCGCCGGCAGTCCTGCCCGACGGGACCGTGGTCGCGATGTCATCCAGGTCGGAGCTTGCGGCGATCGCTCCCGACGGCGCCATGCTCTGGAATCTCGAAATCGGCGAGGCTGGGCCGCTGGCCACGACCGACCGCGCTATTTACGCATCCGCGGGCGCCGACCTCGTGTCGGTCAGCACCTCGGGAGCTCTCAATTGGCGCGTGAGCGTTGGACCTGTCACTGCCGCCGCGACGACTCCGGACGGGGTCGTGGTGGGAACCTCGCGCGGCGCGGTTACCGCGCTTGCCTCGGACGGCGCCGTGGTCTGGACGTTCACGCCGGACGGCGGATTTTCGGGATCGGTTGCCTACGCCGACGAGGTCGTCTATGCGGGCTCGCTCGGCGGCGGCGTGTATGCGATCGATTTGCGAACCGGCAATCCCATCTGGCACGTCAACTCCGCGCATGCGGTAACCACCGGACCCGCGGTCGCTCCGTCGGGAACAATCTTCGCTGGCTCCGATACGATCTACGGCGTCTCCGCCGACGGTCAGCTCCGATGGAAAGATCCCACGCTGAAACCGGGCGAGGCCGGACTGTTCGCGCTTGGCTACGACAGCGTCTTCGATGCTGCCACGGGCGACGTGGGCGCGGTGCTCATGGGAGACGGCAGCTACGTCTGGACGTCGCGCAGCTTCGGCAAAATCACGACGGCCGCATCGTCGCCGTCGGGGATGCTGTACGTCGGGACCTCGACCGGCCGCATTTTCGCCATCAGATAAGAATTTTTCATTTTTTCAATGTTCCCCCGAACCCGCTTGACCAGGCTCGTCGAAAAAGCCTGACTGTAAAAGCATGAGCGCCATCGACATCATCAAGCGCCGTCTCAAGGAAGACCGTGTCCCCGAGACTCCCGAGGAAATCGGCCAAAAGAAAAAGCGTCCGCGCCAAGTCGCGTTCATGGACGTGAACCTGTGCTTCCCGTGCGGGAAATGCCCCGAGTTCTGCCCCGTCCAATGCATCGAGCACATGGCGCCCGGCTCGGTGCCGGGACGCGGCGTGCAGCCCGTCCAGGACCGCTTCCAGGAATGCATCGGATGCTTCATCTGCGTCGAAGTATGCGCGCTGCTCACCGACTACGACGCGGTCAGGATGTACGACACCAGCCTGGTCGAGGAAGCGTTGGGCGTGAAGATCACGGACACGCCTCCGCCCGAGCCGATCCCGGCGCAGCCGTTCGAGGAATATTTTTCAGAAGGTGGAGAGTATCGGCATCTCGGGAAAGGATCGCGCATCCGCGAGAAGATGACCGCTGAAGAGCGCGCGATCTTCGCCCGCGAGCGCGTCCGCGGGTAGCTTGGCGAAGTATCAGCCGGGGGGCGATCGTTTGTCGCATTCTCCCCGCCCGCTTGTTTCACCCGCTACACAGGAGGTTTCGCTGCTTGTTGCGGTGTTGCATTGTGGAAACTTCGCCTCAATTCAAAAGTCACAGTTGAGCAGTCGCCGCTCTAAAGAAGTCCTTTAGAAAAGGGGTTTTTTCGTCGGCATGAGCCATGCAGGTCCACTTCGGGGTACCTGATCTGAGCATCAGGAACTCCGGGTGAAAAGAGGAGGCGATGGTCTATGCCATTTGGTATTCTGATCGTTATTGGACTGGTTGCGGTCGCGTTGTATTTCGATCGCGGCACAAGCGATCATGACAATGCGATCCACGGCGATTCCAAGACAAATCATCTCACCTGACAGCTGCGTTACTTGCTCGACGCGCGCCAGACTTCGGGCTTCCGGCCGGTCGTCATTTCGGGCAGCGAGGTCAACTCGACGCGCTCCGGCGTTATCAGCATCAGGCCGAAGTCTTTCGACTCGGGACCGCCGGGCCAGAACTGCGCCAGATCGTAATCGAAGACCTTGCCATTCCAGATTCGCTTTTTTTCAGCCAGGTCCTCAACGAACTCAGCTTTCCCGGTGACCGTCAGATGAACCATCTCGGCGCCGATCTGGTAGAAGAGTTCAACCCTGGGATTCTTCGCGATATGCCGGGCTTTCGCCGACGTGCGTCCGGTGGCGATCCACACGCGCTTACCCTCGAAGGCTGGATGCACTACGCGGACCTTGGGCTGGCTTCCGTCTGCCGTCGCCAGATATGCCCAGGTCGCCTTGGTGGCGGCTGCGTGGGCTTTGTCCCAAAATTTTGAATCGCTCATGGAAGCACCTCGCCAACTGTCTCGTAACACTGCGGTGACGCGTTTGACACTGTGAGTATCCCCTACTAGCTTGAAACTTCCGCACGGAGCAGCGCAATGGAACGCCACGCCCGACGCGCGCAGGTGTTGCGCCATGCCAAGCGCATCTTTGCCCGCAAGGGATATCACAGGACCAATGTCGCGGACATCATTGCCCGCGCCCGCATCGCGCGCGGCACCTTCTATCTCTATTTCGAGAACAAGAAGGACCTCTTCGAGGAATTGCTCGAGCAGGTCGTCGGCGAGCTGACCCAGAGAATTCAACGCATCCGCCCGGGACCGGGAGAGGCGGACCCCGTCGATCAATTGCGCGACAACCTGACCCGCGTTCTGCGCTACGTGCTGGCCGAGCGCGAACTTACCGACATCCTGCTCAACCATTCCACCGGTTTCGACCACGAGCTCGACGAGAAGATTCAGGATTTCTACGACCGGATCGCGGCGCTGATCAAGCGCTCGCTCGATCTCGGAATCGAGATGAATCTGGTGCGCAACTCGGACACGCGCGCGGTGTCGTACGCAATCCTGGGCGGTATCAAGGAAGTGGTTGGGATGCTCTCGCGCAGCGACGACCCCGACATTGCCGCGCTGGTCGAGGAGATACTCGGCTTTGGCCTGCGGGGAGTGGCGCGTCCCGAGTTATTTGAAGTTCGCACCAGCGCCAGGTGAGCGCTTTTTTTTGGGCGCCAACTAGACTGACATGTCAGTTTATACCCACAAGAAATCGTCCAACGCGCTCGCGCCCAAGGCCCCCACTCCCTCAAGCCGCCGCGCGGCTTTCTACGATCTCGACGGCACCATCGTCGATCTGAACCTGGTGCATGCCGCCATCTTCACGCTCGCCAACGTCGGCGAATGGAGCGGGCGCGTCGCCTACCTGCTCGCTTTTGCCGCGCGAATCCCGCGCTTGTACGTCGCCGAACGGCGCGACCGCCGGCTCCTGAACACAGTCCTGTTCGAGGCCTTCAAGGGCGTCTCGCGCGACCGGCTGCTCTCGCTCGGCGAGGAATATTGCGCGCGCGTCCTCATCGGCCATCTTTTTCCGCACGCAGTGGAATTGATCGAGGCGAATCGCGCGGCCGGCATCGAGCCGGTGCTCGTGACCGGTTCTCCCGACTTCATCGTCGCCCCGCTCGCGCGTCATCTTGGCGTGGCCGACTTCGCCGCCAACCGATTTGTCTTCAGCCGCGGCCGCGCCACCGGCCGGCTGGCCGAACCTGTGATGGCCGGGGACGAAAAAGCGGCCTGGTGCGCAAACTATGCCGCCGGCCGCAACATCGATCTGGCGGATTGCTGGGGCTACGCCGATTCGCATTACGACACCGCGTTTCTCGCCAATGTCGGGCATCCCGTGGCCGTCAATCCCGACCGCAGATTGCGCGCTGCCGCGCTCGGCCGGCAATGGCCGGTGATTCATTTCGAGCCGGCCGCGGCTTCACAGCCACTTGGCGATTTCGAGAGCGCCCAGGACCCCAAACAGGACATCGAACGATCGACGCGAGGCTCGGATGGCGCGGCCTGAAGCAAAACTCAAGGAACTCAAAACCGCCGAGCTGCGCCATGAAGTCGGCGCGCGCAGCGACCTGGTCGTCAAGCTCAATCGGCGCTCGGAGCGCCGCGTCATCCCTTATGGCGAGGAATTTCTTTTCGAAAAACTGCCGGTCGGCACCCGCGTGATCTATCCGCCGCCGCCGATGGACCCGCTCGCCGACCCCGACCAGGCGATTCGCTACGCGATCCTGCATCCCGAGAACCAGGACCCGCTGTTCGCCCAGCTGAGTCCCAATATGCGCGTGACGATCGCGATCGACGACATCAGTCTCCCGCTGCCGCAGATGCGCCGGCCTGACATCCGCGAGCGCCTCCTCAACCAGGTGCTGCAGACGCTTGCCGATTACGGCGTTGACGATGTGCATCTGGTGATCGCGACCTCGTTGCATCGGCGCATGACCGAAGCCGAGATTCGCCGCGTCGTTGGCGAGCGCGCGTTCAAGCAGTATTGGCCCGACCGGCTCTACAACTTCGACGCGGAAAATCGCGCCGAGCTGGCGATGCTCGGCAAGACCGAACATGGCGAGGAAGTATGGCTGTCGCGGCGCGCCGCGGAGTCCGACCTGCTCATTTATTTGAACATCAACCTGGTGCCAATGGACGGCGGGCACAAGTCAGTCGCGGTGGGACTCGCGCCCTACCAGAGTCTGCGCCATCACCACAACGTCGCGACGCTGCGCGATTCGCACTCGTACATGGACCCAGCGCGCTCGGCGTTGCATCGTTCGTCGGACCGGATGGGCAAGCTGATTCACAAATCGCTCAACATTTTCCAGATCGAGACCGCGGTGAATACGCGGATGTACGGCGGGATGCTCGACTTTCTGCACAAGAACGAAGACCGCTTCACCGACTGGGATCGCACGCGGCTGAAGGGCTTTCAATGGACGATGCGCAACCTGTCCAGCGAGATGCGCCGCAACCTGCTGCACAACTACGCGGCGCCCTACGGAATGATCGGCGTGTGGGCGGGGGATACCGAGGCGGTGCATCAAAAGGCGCTGGCGCGGGTGTTCCAGCAATACGCGGTGCCGGTGAAGGGACAGGCCGATATACTAATTGTAGGTGTTCCCTACATCTGTCCCTACAACGTCAACTCGATCATGAATCCGGTGCTCGTGCAGTGCACCGCGATGGGCTACTTGTTCAACATGTATCGCAACAAGCCGCTGGTTCGCGAAGGCGGCACGCTGATCATCTGCCATCCGCTGCGCGACGAATTTCATCCCGAGCATCATCCGAGTTACATCGAGTTTTTCCATCGATGCCTGGCCGAGACCACTGACGCCGTCGAGCTCGAGAAAAAGTTCGAGCGCGAGTTCGCACACAACCCGACCTACATACATATGTACCGCTACGGCAACGCCTACCACGGCGTGCATCCGTTCTACATGTGGTACTGGGGCGAGCCCGCTCGCCAGCATCTCGGGCGCGTGATCGCCGCGGGATGCGAAGAGCCTGAGGTCGCCGCGCGGCTTGGATGGGAAGCGGCGGACACGCTCGACGAGGCGATCGCAATGGCGACGTCCGAGAGTGGACGCTCGGCGTCGATAACCTACCTTCACTTGCCGCCGCTGGTGATCGCTGATGTCGAGTAGCAA
>NZ_JBEKFG010000034.1:0-34802 GCF_050013435.1 Binatus sp. (SeqCode)
GATGCGATCCGACGCCGCATTTTCGTGTCGCTGATTACCCTGCTAGAAGGCCGCGTACCACGGCACTTCGTGCGGACTCTGCACTTCCCAATTGATATTGAACGCCTGCAGAATCGTGCCGTCGGAGTGGGCCAGCGCGAGCTTGGCGTTTTCGAGATCGACTTCGGCCTGCACCTGGTTGCCCTCGGCGCTCACTTCCTCTTCCTGGAATTGCAGCAGGTCGTGCGTGGTCGCCATTCCGACCCGGAACATCACTTCCTCATCGTGCAGCGCCTCGCGAGCGTAGTAGCTTGCCGAAGCAGTCGCGGCCGCGCGCTTGTAGTCGGCATACAGATTAGCGATCGAGCTCTGCACGTTGACCACCGCTTGCGACAGCGCCGCTCGATACTGCACCCGCTGCTGTTCGTATAGTACGCGAGCCTGCGCCAGAGCCGCGCGCGGAATGGCGTTGTCCAGCGGCATCTGGAACGACAGCACTGCGGCGTAGTTGTAGTAGCTGAAACCCCACAGCCGATCGAGCGCGTCGCCGTACTGTCCGCCGAACGGCAGCATGCCTCCTGAGTTCGGAAACTTACTATCGGGCCCGGACGGGGTGCAATTTCCGCTGCCTGCTACCGGTGTGCCGAGAGGCTTCAGGCAGGGCGTCGTTCCGGCGACCGCAGTTATGCCGATTTGCGCGCCCAGGTTCAGCTGCGGCAGGACCTGGTTCTCCGAGTACTTCACCTGCAGCAAGGCGTCGCGAATCGCCTCGCGCATACTGCCCAGCGACGGCACGTACTGCACGGCGAGTTCGAGCGCCCGCTCCTCATCGACGACGATCTGCTCCTTGGGATTGGTCCGCGTGAGCGGCTGGATTTCCTCGGGGATGAAGGTGTTGTACGGATTGAGCATCACGTCCTGGCGGAGCTGGACGCGGGAATTTTTCAGGTTGGCTTCCGCGGTGTACACGTTGGCCTCCGCAGTGGCGGCCGCGGATTGCGCTTCCTGCAGATTGATCGGAGCAAGCGTGCCGACCTTGACGCTGATGGCGTTTTGGCGGACCAGGTCGAGATTGAAGGTCAGCGCGGCGCGCGCGACCTCGAGATTTTCCTCGGCGAGCACCACGTTCCAGTAATCGCCGCCGATTTTCTGCACGAAGTCCTGCAGCGCCTGTCCGTAAGTCCATTGCGCCTGCTTCTGTCCCGACTCTGCGATCCGCACGTTGATGGTCGCGAACTCCCAGCCGAAGCTCTGCAGCAATGGCTGTGAGAGCGAGAGCGCGAGATTGGGGGTGTAAGAAGGATTGACGCCGGAGAACGCCGAATTAGACAGCGTGCGATCGTTGTTGAAAGTCACGCCCCAGGTTCCGTTGGTGATCGAGGAGACTTTGTTGATGCCGAAGTCCCAATCGTAGAATTTCTGCACGTACCCGCCGCCGGCGCCGGTCTCCAGGGAGGAGGTGACGGGCACGACGTTCTTCTCGATATCACCCTGCGAGGTAAGGGTGGGATCGAAGGTTCCGTTGGCCTCCCTGACGGTCTCCATCGAGGCCACCGGGTCGAGTTCGGCGGCCTTCAGCGACGGGTTGTTGCGCATCGCGATATAGATGGCTTCCTTGAGCGTGAGGCCGCGCGCGGTGGGAGTTTCGGAGCGCATGTAGCGCTGGCTGATCACGTTGTCGGGCGCGATTTCTCTGGTCGGCGACCACTGATGCGCGAAGATGCGCGGCAGGTTCAGAAAATCATCGTGATGCTCGAACTGGTTGGAGGCGCTCGGCGGCACGCTGGGCTGCGGCGGCTGCTGCGGCCCGACGGGCACGGACTGCATCTCAATCGGTCCGGTCAGATTCGGTGGCGGCAACGGCGTGGTGGGGAGCGAGCCGGTCACGTTGAGCTGATCCTGGGCGAATCCGATCGAGGTTCCGAGCATCAGCACGGCGATAGTCAGCATCGCAAAACAAACCCATTTACTTCTCGACATTCCAACGAACCTCCTTGGTACTGTTGCCATCGCCGACGATGGCCCGCCACTTCCGCGCACGCCGATTACACAACTTGATTCAACAGTTTGGGATCGATTTGCCGGCGCCGAACCGAAGCGAAGCGCTTGCGCGGCGCCAATTAGGTCGCGATTATAGCCAAGGCGGCCCGCCGTGTCTTCCGGAATCGAAGGCGGCCGGACTTTTTCGCCAGTCGCACCTGGAGATGGTATGCGCGCTGTCAGGCTCGTAATCGCAGTACTCATAGTTTCACCGATCCTCATGCTGGCGCTCAGCGATTCAAGATTTGCGCGCCAGCCCTTTGCGCAAGTTACCGCGGCGCCGGGACCCGTGCCACTGACTGCACCCGCGGCTCCCGGTCAGCCGCAGCCCTTCTCGACGATCGGAGCGCTGCCGGGATTGGCGCCGGCGCCGGGGACTACGCCTGCGGCAGTTGCGTCCGCAGCGGCGTCGCCGCGTGCTTTCCGATGCACCTGTTCGGCGCCGGGAAGCGGTACCGAATGGGCGGGCGTTGTCGCGTCGTCGAGCTATTTTCTTGCGAGCCAGACCGCGCGCGAGCAGTGCTTCAGCTACTTGTCGAACTCTAACCCCGGGTCGGCGTACCTGACGCCGGAGGGATCGGCGGCCTCGGGAAAGCCGACGATCTACAATGGCACTGCCTTCACGCAGGCCACGCGGTTGTCAAGCGGAGGGCTGCTCCAGCAACGCGTGCAGGCCCAAGCGCTGGCAGAGGGGCAGACAACGACGACCGGATGCCTTTCAAATTGCGTGTGCACGCGGTGCGCCTGCAACTGAGACGTTGCCGGACCGTGCTGCTCGCGGGCTAATCGATAAGCTTCTGCAAATCCGGCGGGACCGGCGCGATCACTTTGACGTGACCGACCGCCGGCGAGTCGAACGCTAGCTCGCATAGATGCAGCCAGAAGCGCCCATGCGCGAGCGTCGCGACCGCGGGACCACCATAAAGAGTATCGCCAACTATAGGATGGCCGAGGTTCGCCAGATGCACGCGGATCTGATGGCGGCTGCCGGTCTTGGGCGCGACTGACAACAGCGTGAACTCGCCAACGCGCCGGATCGGCTCGGCGAGCGTAGTCGCCGCGCGCCCCGCGCGTTTCGGATTCGCACTGGAGGGATCGCCGACGACCATCTTGCGCGCGTTTTTGGCGTGATGCGCGATCGGCGTGTCGATCTGAATCTTGCCCTCGAGCGATCCGACCACCAGCGCCTCGTAGCGCCGCGCGATTCGCCCGGCGCGGATCGCGTCGCGCAGTTTCTCGAACGCGCCGCGATTGCGCGCGATCAGCAGCGCGCCCGAAGTGCCGTTGTCCAGCCGATGCACCAGTCCGCCTTCGAGCGGCTTGTCTCCGGCGGTAGCGGTATCGGCGAATCGCGCGACCACCGCGTTCATGACCGTGTCGCGCTCTCCGGCTTGCAGCGGATGGCAGGGGACGCCGCCGGGTTTGTTCACGACGATCACGGCCGCATCCTGGTGGATAACTTCGAGCGCGAGGCCGGCATTCGGCTCGATTGCCGCATGGCGATCCGCGCCGGCTACTTCAACCCGATCCTCGGCGCCGACGATTTCGCTTTTCTTCGAGCGCCGCCCGTTGATTCGCACCATCCCGCGCTCGACCAGCTCCTGCGCAACGCGCCGCGATGGCGCCAGGCCGGTGCGCACGAGGTAATGATCGAGGCGTTCGTTTATCGCGTCCGGCAAGAGTATTGCGTCCGGCAAGCAGCTAGCCGCCCGCGGCAGTGCCGGTTGTAGTCGTGATGGCCGGCGGCCGGTTGTACACGGCAAATTGAACGGTCGCGGCGTAAAGCAGAATCCCAAGCAGAATTACCGCGGTGAGTATATCGACGAAGCCGAGTTGGGTTGCGCCCCGCGCCAAGTGATTTAATTCCCGCATATTTCCTCCTTGCCCGCTCACCAAACTATACTCCCGGCTATGCTCCCGCGGCAGCGCGCAAAGCCGAGCGCGCCTGCCTGCCCCGTTCGGGCAATCCGAACAGGCGCCGCAGCTCGCGCCCGGTCTCGGACTTGTCGCATCCCGCGATATCGAGCGGAGAACCGGCCGCCACGATCCGCCCGCCCTCGTCGCCGCCACCGGGTCCGAGATCGATGACATAGTCGGCGTTCGCGATGAACTCGAGGTTGTGCTCGATCACGACCAGCGTGTTGCCTTCGCTGACCAGCCGGTTGAGCACTTTGATCAAGCGCTTGATGTCAGTCGAGCTGAGCCCGGTGGTCGGCTCGTCGAGGATGAACATCCGCGGCAGATGCGCGCCGTCTTCGCGCGCCGGCGCGGGTTCGAGATCGGCCAGCAGAAATCGCGCGAGCTTGAGGCGCTGCGCCTCGCCGCCCGACAGCGTCGAGGTGGTCTGCCCGAGCCGGACGTAGCCGAGGCCGACCGCGATCAGCGCGTCGAGCCGCTTGACGATGGCGGGATGATGGATGAAAAAGGCGCGCGCGTCCTCCACGGTGAGATCGAGCACCTGCGTGATGTTCAAGTTGCGCAGTCTGATCGCGAGAATATGGCTCTGGAAGCGGCGGCCGTCGCACGCCTCGCATTTCATCTCGAGGTCCGCCATGAAATGCATCTCGATCGTGACGGTGCCCGTGCCGCTGCACTTCTCGCATCTTCCGCCCGCGACGTTGAACGAAAAGTTCCGCGCCTGCACGCCCAGGCGGCGCGCTTCAGGACTGGCGGCGAACAGCTTGCGGATTTCGTCGTAGATTTTCAGATAGGTCGCCGGATTCGAGCGCATCGAGCGCGCCGGCAATTCCTGTCCCATGTGCACCATGTCGCCGATCAGCTCGAAGCCGTCGATGCGATCGCATGCGCCGGCCTCCACCGAGGTGTTGCCCGAGCGGCGCAGATAATTGTTGTAGAGAACGTCCTCGACCAGCGTCGATTTTCCCGATCCTGAAACTCCGGTGACGCAAACCATCCGCCCGGCCGGGATTGCCGCGTCGACGCCCGCCAGATTGTGCTCGCGCGCGCCGGCGATCCGAATCGCGGGATCGCGCGCGGTGAATTTGCGCCGCTTGGCAATCGCGCGCATCAGCAGCACGCGTCCCGGCGAGGACGCCATGCTGTCAAGCTTGGCCTTCGCCGGCGGACCCGAGTACGTCAGCTCGCCGCCCTCGCTGCCGCCGCCCGGGCCCAGCTCGACGACGTGATCGGCGCCCGCGATCATCGCGGGGTCATGCTCGACGACGATCACCGTGTTGCCGAAGTCGCGCAGGCTGTACAACACCGCCAGCAGCCGCCTTGCGTCTGCCGCGTGCAGGCCGACGGTCGGCTCGTCGAGCGCATACAGCGTCCCGACCAGCACGCTGCCGAGCGCGCTGGCAAGATGAATCCGCTGCGCCTCGCCGCCCGACAGCGTGCGCGCCTGCCGCTCGATCGTCAGGTAGCCCAGGCCCACCTCGACCAGGTAGCCGACGCGATTGCGCAGCTCGCGGATCACCACCGTCGCGCGCGTGGCGACTTCGGGGATCGATCCGATCTTGTCGAGCCACACCACGAGGTCGCGGATCGAGAGCCGCCCGACGCCGGCGATCGACAGGCCGTCGACCAGCACGTTCAGCGCATCGCGCTTGAGCTTGGCGCCGCCGCATGCGGGGCAGGTAACGAAGCGGCGATACTTCGCCAGCAGGATTCGGACGTGAGTCTTGTAGCGGCGGCTTTCGAGCCACTTGAAGAAGCCGCGCACCCCCGGCCATTTGTCTTCATCCCATTTCGCGCGCGGACCCTCGTCACCGTCGAGCAGCCAGCCGCGCTCCTCGTCGGTCATCTCGCCAAAGGGCGCCGAGGTCCGGATTTTTCTGCGCCGCGCCAGCTTCAGCATCCACTCGTTCATCTCCCGATACGCCGGCGTTCGCCACGGCGCGACCAGTCCGTTGCGCATCGACAGATTCGGATTTGGAATCACCTTGTCGAGATCGAGTTCGACCGTGCGGCCAAAGCCTTCGCATTCAGGACACGCGCCGATTGGACTGTTCGATGAAAACAGCGCCGTGGTCGGCTCGGCAAACGCGGTCGCGCAGCGCGAGCAGTTGAAGCGCCGGTCGAAATCGATCGCGCCGACGCTGTGCGTATTGCCATTATCGCGCTCGACGCGCACCGCCCGCGCGCGTCCCGCCCCCAGGTAGAAGGCTTTTTCCAGCGCCTCGCGCACGCGTTCGCTTTCGCCTTCGCCGCTCACCGAGATGCGATCGACGACCACCATCATCGGACCGTTTGGCTCGGCCGCGGCGCCGTCGTTGTGTGCTTCGGCGGCGATGGCGCGAGCGGCGAATTCGGTGGTCTCGGTGATCGCGTCGTTGGCGTACAGGCGATGGTAACCGTTCGCAATCAGGTAGCCCGCCGCGTCGGCGATCGAGCGCGAGCCCGCCTCGAACGGCGCCAGCACGACGTAGAGCCCCGGCTCGTCGAGGATTCGCGCGCCGGCGCTCTCGACGGTGTCGCGGCTCACTTCGCCGCCGCATCGTGGACAAATCGTGTGGCCGACGGTCGCGAACAGGATGCGGAGATAGTCGCTGATTTCGGTGACGGTGCCGACCGTCGAGCGCGCATTCTTGATGGTGTTCTTCTGGCGCAGCGCGAGTGCCGGCGGAATCTCCGAAATAGAATCGACGTCCGGCCGCTCCATCCGCTCCAGAAACAGCCGCGCGTAGGTCGACAGGCTCTGCACGTAGCGGCGCTGACCCTCGGCATACACGGTGTCGAAAACCAGGCTCGATTTGCCGGAGCCGGACACGCCCGTGACCACGGTCAGCCGGTTGTGGGGAATTTCGAGCGAAATATCAGCCAGGTTGTGAGTGCGCGCGCCTCGGATACTGATTGAGCGATCCAAGCTTGTTCCCAAAAAAACTACTTACCGAGGGTCAACGATCGGCCGCGCCTTTCTTTTGCGCTCGCCCGGAAATTCGCCGGCGACTTTTGCGTACAACTCGGCAAGCTGGACGTCGAACTTCGCCTCGATGCGCCGGGTTTCGCCGTCGCGGTCGGCAACCGGCAGCTGTGCGAGCCGCGCCAGTTCCTCGCTGAGCCGTTGCATCAGGCGATTTCGCGCCACCAGGTATTCGTATCCGTTCATAGGCGCTCTAAAACCTCAAATTCCAAAGATCAGAATTATAGGTTATCCTCCGACTATCGAACAACCCGGTGTCTCGCTGCCGAGCACTTGACATGGAATCCCACGCTGAATCATCGCCCGACTTGAAGCCCGTCGAAATTCTTCGCGGCTTTCCCGACGCCGCGATTTGCCACGGATTCATCGGCCGCACGGGCGGCGTCAGCACGGCCGCGTTCGCCTCGATGAATCTTTCTTATTGGGTCGGCGACGACTACCATGCCGTCGATGCTAACTGGGAGCGTATGCGTCGCGAGGTGCCGGGGCTGAAGCTGGTGGCGAGCCTGAACCAGGTGCATGGCAACGTCGTTCACGCCGCGACTCGCGACACCGTGGCCCTTCGCCCGCCGGGCGACGGGCTCGTCACGGCGGAGCCCGGCGTCATTTTGGGCATATACACGGCCGACTGCGTGCCGATACTGATGGTCGATTCGAAACGGAAAATAGCCGGCGCACTCCACGCCGGATGGCGTGGGGTTATTGCGGATATCGCCGGCGCCGGCGTCCGCGCGATGGTCAAGATGGGCGCTCGCGCTTCCGACATTCGCGCCGCGATGGGACCGTCGATCGGCAATTGTTGTTTCGAGGTTGACGCCGAGCTTGGGCGTCGCTTTAGCCGCGAGATTGCCGGCGCGCAGAATCATACGAGCGCCGGGCGTCCCGGCAAAGCCTTTATCGACTTGCGCGCGGTCGTGCGCGATCAGCTCGAACGCGCGGGACTTGCCGCCGCGAACATCGCGAGCGTTGGTCCGTGCACTCGATGCGCATCCGATCGTTTTTTCTCGCGACGCGCGGCCGGCGGGAACACTACCGGCCTGCAGGTGAGCTTTGTCGGCTTCGCCGAGTAGCCATATGCCCCAACGCAAGCCAAAGAAGCATCGCGCAGGCGGATTGATCGCGAAAATCCGCAAACCGATGGCGCCGCCGTCGCAAACCATCGAAGACCCGACCAAATACAAGCGCGAGCGCGAGCTGGAAAAACTTCGCCGCGAGCAAAAATCCGGGAACTCGTGATGTCAACTCCCGTCAGCGGACAGATTCGAGTCGGAATCATCGGCGCCGGCCTCATCGGCCAGACGCATTCGATGATGCTCCGCCAGGTCGCCGATCGCACCGAGCACAGCGTCCGCGTGGTCTCCGTAGCCGACCTGTCGCATCCGGCGGCGGAGCGACTCGCGGCCCGATGGGATGGCGCGCGGGCGCTGGAATCGGCCGAAGAGATAATCGCGGATTCATCGATCGACGCGGTATGGATTTGCACGCCGACCGCGATGCATCGACAGGCCTGTATCGCCGCCGCGCGCGCCGGCAAGCATATTTTCTGCGAGAAGCCGCTGGCGATGACCGCGGCGGAAGCATCCGAGATGGCCGCTGCCATCAAAGCTTCCGGCGTGATGAGCCAGGTGGGCCTGGTGCTGCGCTTTTCGCCCGTTTACAACGTGATCAAGGCGATGTTCAAGGAGCCGGATGCGGGTAGATTGCTCAGCGTCACAATGCGCGACGATCAGGATTTTCCGACTCGCGGCGTGCACGCCAGCGCGTGGCGCAACGATCCGTCGCTGACCGCCGGCGGCACGCTAATCGAGCACAGCGTTCATGACTTCGATCTGCTGACGTGGATGTTCGGGCCGGTCACGAGCCTCTACTGCCGCACCCGCAACCTCAACGGGGCGGATGGAGTCGAAGACTTCGGCGCGACCGCGATGGAATTTGCGGGCGGTTTTCACGGCCAGCTCACTTCGGTATGGCATCGGATGATCGGGCGCCCGAGCAATCGGAGGCTTGAAGTTTTCGCCGAGAACCTGTTTGCTGCGTCCGACGCCGACGAGTGCGGGCCAATCCTGTTTCAGCGCGGGTCCGGCGCCAAAGAGGAGACCGTCAGCGAGAGCGAAGTGATGGCCGGGTTCAGCGAAACAATTCTGCGCGAGCGGCCTTACCTGGCGCCGATCCAGGATTGGCTGGCAGTTCCGTACGCCAGCGAAGATGCGGCCTTCGTGGCCGCGCTCAAGGGCGCGTGCGAGCCGGACCCCGAATTTGCGGCCGGGGTGGCAGCGCAGCGGATGGTGGAAGCGGCATATGAGTCGGCTCGCGCGCGGGCAGCGGTGCCAATCACAACTTAAAGTGTTACTTTAATCGAGGGTGGGATCCAATTTATGATCGACTTTGAACTCAGCGAAGAACAACAGATGATCCGCGACAGCGTTGGTGCGTTCGCGCGCGACGAGATTCGCCCCGCCGCGCGGCCTGCCGACGAAAGCGGCGCAATTCCCGCGCCACTGGTGGCCAAGGCGTGGCAATTCGGATTTGTCAGCGGCGCTATCCCGGAGAAATTCGGCGGCGGCGGCGACGCCCGCTCGGCGGTGACCGGCGCGATCGTCGCGGAAGAACTCGGCTTCGGCGATCTTTCGATCGCGATCCATGTGCTTGCGCCGCGGCTGTTCGCCTTCCCGATCGTCGAGATGGGCACCGACGATCAGCGCGCCAAATATTTGAAGCGATTCGCCGGCGCCGACTTCGCCGCCGCGACCGCGGCCGTCATGGAGCCGCGCTTCGATTACGATCTGTCGGCGCTGCAAGTCTCGGCAAAGCGCGACGGCGGCGGATTCGTCCTCAACGGCGGCAAGTGTTACGTGCCGCTGGCGGCCGAGTCCGATTTGATGCTGGTCTATGCGGCGACCGACGCGGCCAAGGGTTTTGCAGGCGTGGACGGCTTCATCGTTCCGCGCGGCGCGGCGGGCGTGACGATTTCGGAGCGCGAAAAAAACATGGGCCTCAAAGCGCTCGCGACCTACGAAGTGACGCTCAAAGATTGCCGCGTCGGCGCCGATGCGCGAGTGGGCGGCGACAAGGGCATCGACTTTTCACGCCTGATGAGCCAGTCGCGGGTCGCGTTGGGTGCGCTGGGCGTCGGGGTGATGAATGCCGCGTTCGAATACGCGCGCGACTATGCCAAGGAGCGCAAGGCGTTCGGCGTTCCAATCGCGACCAAGCAGGCGATCGCGTTTATCCTGGCCGACATGGCAATTGAAATCGACGCGGCGCGGCTGCTGGTGTGGGAAGCGGCTTTCAAACTGGATAAGGGCGGCGACGGGTTGAAGGAAAGCTACCTGGCGAAGAATTACGTCGCGCAGAGTGCGCTCAAAGTGACGGACAACGGCGTCCAGGTGCTCGGCGGCCACGGGTACATCCGCGAGCACCCGGTCGAGATGTGGCTGCGCAATGCGCGTGGATTTTCTGCAATCGATGGGATCGCAACGGTCTAGGCCGCCACGGAGAAAAAATCATGATCGATTTTGAACTCGAACCACAAGTAGTGAACCAGCTCAAGATGTACCACATGGTTTCGGAGCAGATGATGCGTCCGATCTCGCGCGATTGCGACGAGCACGAGCATCAAAAGCCGACCCAATTTTACGAGTCCATGTGGTCGGCGTCGGCGGCCGCCTCCAACATCCAGATCGGCCACGACAAGAGCAAAAAGGACGACCCATCGAAGCCTTCGGCGCCACGGCGCGCCACCGTGCTCACCGTGCTCAGCACCGAGGAACTGTGCTGGGGCGACGCCGGGCTTTACCTGTCGACCCCCAATTCGGGACTCGGCGGTGCGGCGGTGATGGCGGCGGGAACCCCCGAGCAGAAGGAGCACTTTCTTAAGCGGTTCAAGGAAGGCAAGCCCAAGTGGGGAGCGATGGCGATTACCGAGCCCAGCTTCGGTTCCGATTCGTCGGCGGTGGCGACCACCGCTACCCGCGACGGCGACAATTGGGTGCTCGACGGCAACAAAATCTTCGTCACCGCGGGACAGATGTCGGCCGAGAAATCCGAAGGCTTTGTGGTGGTCTGGGCCACGGTCGACAAGAGCGCCGGACGCGCCGGGATCAAGCCGTTTGTCGTCGAGCACAACACCCCCGGCATGACGGTGACCAGGGTCGAGAACAAACTCGGCATTCGCGCCTCTGACACCGCCGCGATCACTTTTGACAACTGCCGGATTCCGCTCGACTCGATTCTGGGCAGCGCTGAAGTTCGCAAGGAAGGCGGCTTCAAGGACGTGATGGCGACCTTCGATGCGACACGGCCGATCGTTGCGGCCATGGCGCTCGGAGTGGGACGCGCGGCGCTGGACTTCGTGCGCGACTTTCTCAAGCAAGAGAACGTGGCGATCCGCTACGGGATATCGCCGCGGCGCCTGACCGCCGTCGAACGCGACTTCATGGAGATGGAAGCGCAACTGCAGGCTGCGCGTTTGCTCACGTGGCGGGCGGCCTGGATGCTTGATACCGGCAAGCGCAACAGCCTGGAGGCCTCGATGGCAAAGGCGAAGGCGGGGCTGGCCGTCACGCAGATCACGCAGAAGGCAGTCGAACTGCTGGGGCCGTTGGGCTACTCGCGCAAAGTCCTGGTCGAGAAATGGATGCGCGACGCCAAAATCAACGACATCTTCGAAGGCACGCAGCAGATCAACATGATAATTATCGCGCGTCGAATCCTGAACTACAGCAGCAAGGAATTGAACTAGGATCGCGCGGATTGAAAATGCCAGCGCCGCTGGATTCCTCCAGCGGCGCTCTTTTTTGAATCTATTTCGTCAACGGCCTAGTAGAACCACTTGCCGTTATCCCAGCGGAAAATTTCCGTGGTGCGAATATCACTGATGGCTCTTGGCGACGCGTGCCTGGCTTCGTCCTCGGACTTGCCGGCCAGGTAGTAGATGAATTCCTCGTAGGTGAGCTTTCCGATCGAGTAGCCGTCCTTGGATTGATGCGATTCGCAGGCGGCGACCTTGCCATAAGCAGTGTAAGTCGCGGTCTTGAAACCATCTTTCAGATTGAATTTCAATTTCGCCAGATTGTTCGTCTCGCGCTCGTGCAAATCCTGCTCCCAATGATGGCAAAAATCCGGGAACAGCGCGGAGGCCTTCTTGAATTCGAGATCGCGCTTGAGCCGCTCGGGCTCATATTTCGTAACCAGCGCTCTGACCTCTTGCCTCAGCGTCTTCTTCGCCGTTGGTGAAGCGGACGCCCCCGGAACCGCTGCGCTTTGCGATGCCGAGGCTGGCGATTCCTGTGCAGCCGCCTGCGATTGGGCCCGCGCCGGCGACGCCGCGAACAACGCCGCGATGGCGAGCGTGGCGACGGCGGCTCTTATTTCGGCTGTTCCTATAAGCGTCATAGCGATGCTTTCTATAGCAAAAATCCGCACCACCGTCAGCAGGGAGGAAACGGGCGCGGGAGAGAAAAAAGCGGCCGCAGGCCCCGACGGGACTGCGGCCGCTTGCGGACGTTTCAGCTTTGGCCCGACTTATTGGTTGGGCACCAGTTCGACGCGGCGGTTCTGAGCGCGGCCCTCATCCGTGTCGTTGGTGGCAACGAAGTTGGTCTTGCCGTACCCGTGCGGAACCAACTGGCTCGACGGGATTCCGGCCTTCACGAGGTAATCCACCACGGCGTCCGAACGCCGATCGGACAGCTTCAAGTTGTATTCCTCGCCGCCGATTGCGTCGCAGTAGCCGTTGACGTCGATCGTCACGTTCGGATTGGCCTTCAGAGTTGATGCGGCTTCGTCCAGAACGGCGGCATCACCCGGCCGGATCTTCGACTTGTTGAAGTCGAAATGCACACCGCGGAGCACCAGCTTCTGCCTGACTGGAGGCGGAGGCGGCGGTGGCGGCGGTGGAGGAGGCGGTGGAGGCGGTGGCACCGGCTTCGGCGCCAGGAAGTAGCCGATTGTGCCGCCCATCAGAGCGCCCGCGACGACACCCACGGGGCATCCGATCTCATAGGCCGCTGCTCCCTGCACGCCCACGCCACCGTGACCACTGGTCGCCGCAGCAATTCCGCATCCCAGTCCTCCGCCGAGAAGCGCGCCGCCGGCTGCCCCGTATTCGGTGTACTCCCTTTGCTCAGGCGTCCACGACGCGCATGACGAGACCGTCAAAAGAGCGACGGTCGCCGCGGCGCCAATCCAATTTTTCCATCTAAACATGAGTACCCCTCCCTGGGTCGCAAGTAATTCCAAAATTAAAACACCGAGAATTTTGCCATTTTTTGGAGGCCAGGTCTATTGAGCACCAGATTCTGCCTCATACCGCAAGACTCGTAATAGTTTCGTAATAAGGAGCATTCATTTTGAAATGCGGCCGCAGCTCCCCGACGGGACTGCGGCCGCTTGCGGACGTTTCAGTTTTGGCCCGACCTACTGATTGGGCACCAGTTCGACGCGGCGGTTCTGGGCGCGGCCCTCAGCCGTATCATTGGTGGCAACGAAGTCGGTCTTGCCGTATCCGTGCGGAACCAACTGGCTCGACGGGATTCCAGCTTTCACGAGGTAATCCACCACGACGTTCGAACGCCGATCGGACAGCTTCAAGTTGTATTCCTCGCCGCCGACCGCGTCGCAGTAGCCGTTGACGTTGATCGTGACGTTCGGATTGGCCTTCAGAGTTGATGCGGCTTCATCCAGAACCGCGGCATCACCCGGCCGGATCTTCGACTTGTTGAAGTCGAAATGCACACCGCGGAGCACCAGCTTCTGCCTGACTGGAGGCGGAGGCGGCGGTGGCGGTGGAGGAGGCGGCGGCGGCGGAGGCGGTGGAGGCGGTGGCACCGGTTTCGGCGCCAACAAGTAGCCGTTCAGGCCGCCGATCAGAGCGCCCGCGACAACACCCACGGGGCATCCGATCTCATAACTCTCTGCGGAACCACTTGCCGCCGCAGCAATTCCGCACCCCAGCCCTCCGCCGATGAGCGCGCCGCCGGCTGCCCCGTATTCGGTGTACTCCCTTTGCTCAGGCGTCCACGACGCGCACGACGAAACCATCAAAAGAGCGACGGTCGCCGCGGCGCCAATCCAATTTTTCCATCTAAACATGAGTACCCCTCCCTGGGTCGCAAGTAATTCCGGGTTTAAACATCGCGAATTTTGCCATTTTCGGGAAGTCAAATCTATTAATGGGGCTAATTTTTAGCACTCTGCGGGCTTAGTAATGATGAGAATTCGTTACATTGGTAACATAAAGAAGCAGCCCCCGACGGGACTGCGGCCGCTTGCGGACGTTTCAGCTTTGGCCCGACTTATTGGTTGGGCATCAGTTCGACGCGGCGGTTCTGAGCGCGGCCCTCGTCCGTGTCGTTGGTGGCAACGAAGTCGGTCTTGCCGTATCCGTGCGGAACCAACTGGCTCGACGGGATTCCAGCTTTCACCAGGTAATCCACCACGGCGTTCGAACGCCGATCAGACAGCTTCAAGTTGTACTCGTCGCTGCCGATCGCGTCGCAGTACCCGTTGACGTTGATCGTGACGTTTGGATTGGCCTTCAGAGTTGATGCGGCTTCGTCCAGAACGGCGGCATCACCCGGGCGGATCACCGACTTGTTGAAGTCGAAATGCACGCCGCGGAGCACCAGCTTCTGCGCGACCGGAGGCGGAGGCGCCGGAGGCGGCGGAGGCGGCGGTGGAGGAGGCGGCGGCGGAGGCGGCGGTGGGGGCGGAATCAGGGGATCGCAGAGGTAGTGGCCTGCCAACGCGCCGAGTCCCGCGCCTATGACTGCGCCACCCACACCGGCATAAGCCCTGGTATCCTGGTCGCTGTGGTGACGTCCCGCGGTATTGTCAGCGATGACAATGCCTGAGGCTGCGCCGACGCCGGCGCCAAGCAGTCCGCCGACGATCGCGCAGGTTCCCCACGAGCGTGGCTTCTGCAAATTTGCGCAACCGCCCAAACTGGACGCGATTAGCGCCGCACCCGCGATGCCAGCGACCGCATTTAAAAGCCTTGATTTCAGTCTCATGAACTCCTCCTCACCCAAATGCGTCTATGCGCGAAGCGAACCCCCTCACTTGCCCTGAGCCGCAATCATGCCCAAACGGGAACTATCCCACCCAATTGACGGGGAAATATAGTTATATTTGTAACAAGAATGCAATATGTGACAGGGGGTGTAAAAAGGCGAGATTGTTTGCCCGGGTTGCCTGAAAGCCGGCTGACTTGGTGCGAATTCCGCACAATGCGGAAACCCTGCTAGACTGACTCGCTCATCATGCTCTCACTGGCGCGCGGCAAAGAGGGAAGCTTCAAGCTGGTCTCGGGTTACAAGCCCGAGGGCGACCAGCCGGCCGCCATCGAATCGATCGTCCGCAATCTGGGCGACCACGTCGCGCATCAGGTCCTGCTCGGCGTCACCGGCTCGGGCAAGACGTTCACGATGGCCAACGTGATCGCGCGCGTGAACCGGCCCACGCTCGTGATGGCCCCGAACAAGACGCTGGCCGCGCAGCTCTACAACGAGTTCAAGAGCCTGTTCCCTGAAAATGCAGTCCGCTACTTCGTCTCGTACTACGACTATTATCAGCCCGAAGCGTACGTTCCCTCGACCGATACGTTTATCGAAAAAGACGCGAGCATCAACGACGAGATCGACAAGCTGCGCCATTCCGCCACCAAGGCGCTGCTCGAGCGCAACGACGTGCTGATCGTGGCGTCGGTCTCGTGCATCTACGGCCTGGGGGAACCCGAGGTGTACTTCGAGATGCTGGTGTTCCTCGAAGAGGGGCAGACCATCGACCGCGACAAGATGCTGCGCAAGCTGGTCGACATCCAGTATCAGCGCAACGACTACGATTTTCATCGCGGGACGTTCCGGGTGCGCGGCGACACGGTCGAGATTTTTCCCGCCTACGAAGAGCAGCGCGCTGTGCGAGTCGAATTCTTCGGCGACCAGGTCGAGGCGTTGTATGAAATCGATGCTTTGCGCGGCAAGGTGATTCGCAAGCTGCAGAGCGTCGCGATATACCCCGCGTCGCATTACGTGACGACTTCGGACCGGATGGAAATCGCGGTGCAGGATATCCGTGCCGAATTGAAGGAGCGTCTCGAGTTCTACCGCACCGAGAATCGGCTGCTTGAAGCCCAGCGCCTCGAGCAACGCACGATGTATGACCTCGAGCTGCTGGCCGAGATGGGCTTCTGCCCGGGAATCGAGAACTATTCGCGCCATCTCACGGGACGCCTGCCCGGACAGGCGCCGCCGACGCTGCTCGACTACTTCCCGAACAATTCGCTGTTCTTCATCGACGAGAGTCACGTAACGATTCCGCAGATCGGCGGAATGTATCGCGGCGATCGCTCGCGCAAGCAGGTGCTGGTCGATTTCGGCTTCCGGCTGCCTTCGGCGCTCGACAATCGCCCCTTGAATTTCGAGGAGTGGGAATCGCACGTCGTGCAGGCGGTCTATGTTTCGGCAACGCCCGGCGATTACGAGCTGGAGAAATCATCGGGGCTCGTCGTCGAGCAGCTGATTCGCCCGACCGGACTCATCGATCCCGAAATCGAGGTGCGCAAGGCCGGCACGCAAGTCGATGACCTGCTCGAGGAAATCCACAAACGCGTCGCGGTCAACGAGCGGGTGCTGGTGACCTGCCTGACCAAGAAGATGGCCGAGGATTTGACCGACTACTACCATGACCTCGGCATCCGCGTGCGCTATCTGCACTCGGACATCGAGACCATCGAGCGCGTCGAGATCATCCGCAGCCTGCGCAAGGGCGAATTCGACGTGCTGGTCGGAATCAACCTGCTGCGCGAAGGCCTCGACTTGCCCGAGGTGTCGCTGGTGGCGATTCTCGACGCCGACAAGGAAGGCTTCCTGCGTTCGGCGCGGTCGCTGGTTCAGACCACCGGGCGCGCCGCACGCCACATCAACGGCCGCGTGCTCATGTATGCGGACGTAGTCACCAAATCGATGCGCCAGGCGATCGACGAGACCTACCGCCGGCGCGCCAAGCAGGTGGCATACAACGAGCAGCACGGCATCACGCCCACCTCGATCACCAAGGCGATCGACGCGTCGCTGGTCGAGATGTACTCGCCTGAGTGGGCAGTGGTGCCCGAAATTGGCGACGACAAGGCGGCGGATGAAGAGTTCATCCCGGCGCACGAGTTGCCCGATCGGATCACCGCGCTTCGGCGGCAAATGATGGACGCGGCGGAAAATCTCGACTACGAGCAAGCCGCCGAGCTGCGCGATCAGATAAAGAAGCTCGAGCGGCACGCCTTCGGGATGGATCAGCCGCGCCGTCCCGAGCAGCCGTCCGCTCCGCCCGGCTCGGCGCATCAACACGCCAGCGATGCGGCGCGGGGCAGGCACGAGGGCCACAAGATAAAGGACGTCAGCGAAAAGGGCATCCCGGTGAAGACTCGAGGGCGGCGCGGTGCGGGCGCGGCAACCGGCGCCGCCGCGGGCGCGATGCGCCCCAGCGGTCCTGTCAAACAAGGCAAGCTGAAGCTGATCCCCGACAATCCGAAGTAGCAGGGAAAAGATCCGGGGTCCCTCGGCTCCGCTCGGGATGACGGAAGGGAGATAACGGAATAAGAGTCACCGCTCCGCAATCTCTTCTCCGGCGTCTCTTTTGCGTCGTCCTTGTGTCATCCCGAGCGGAGGCTGCCGGAGTCGAGGGACCCCGGATCAGCGCTCGACAGAGTAGCTCACCCATGCGTTCAGCAGGCACTTCCTTCTTCGTGTACATCGTCGCGAGTCCATCTCGCACAATCTACGTCGGAGTGACGAACGATCTCCGGCGTCGAGTTGACGAACACAAGATGAAAGAGATTTCGGGCTTCGCTGCCACCTACAACGTCCATAGGCTAGTCTGGTTCGAGGAATTCGCGGATCCGGCCACGGCTATTTCACGCGAAAAGCAACTTAAGAATTGGAGACGCGAGAAAAAGATCCGGTTGATCGAATCGATGAACCCCGCCTGGAATGATTTGAGTTCCCAGTGAGATGAGCAGAATCAGAAAACGATCCGGGGTCCCTCCGCTTCGGTCGGGATGACGGAAATTACAGGCGACGGGCATTTAGCGCGGTACGTCAGGGACAAACGATATGAGCAGCGAATATTTTGTTGACCGGGAAGCTATTACCCGCGCACCCACTCATCCCGGAGTGTTCTTTGCGGAGGACATTCTGCCTGCGCTGGGCCGGCGCACCATCGTTGAGATAGCGTCGTTGCTCGGCGTCAGCAGGCAGACACTGCACCGCGTGATGAGCGGCGCCACCGCAATCAGTCCGGATCTGGCGGTGCGTTTGGGTAAGCTTTGCGGCAATGGTCCCGAACTTTGGCTGAATATGCAGGCCCGCTACGACGCTTGGGAAGCCCGGCAGCGGCTTGGGAAAAAACTCGCAAAGATTCCGACCTTGGCCTCATTGAAATAGCGCGGTTCCCCGCATAACCCCGGCGACAGTGTCGCAGGCCTCAACAGCTGACCGCTATTTTGCGCGGTCGCGGAGTTGGCGGGCGGCGCCAGCGAAAAAATTGCGCGCGATAAACGATCGTTCGCCGGCCGCCATCGCCTCCAGTATCTCCGCGTTCAACGCGATCGCTTCATGGTCGGACGGATTCGCATTCAGCGCGATCTCGGCCAATGCCAGCGCGCGCCTGAGTTGGCCCGCATCCTTGAGTGCGCGCGCCTTTGCGACGATCGCGTCGCGGCCGCAGATCGCGACGATATCGTCGCCGCGTTCCTTGCGCGTCGCCGGGAACATTTGCGACGGCTCGCCCGACCACCATCCCGCGTAGCGCCGGATAACGTCGCGCACCACGAACGCGGTGCATCCGTAAATCGGCCGCAGGTACGGCTTCGCCGCGAGATCGGCCGGCATTGAAATGTCAGCCTCGATTATATCCACCGGCCATTCACCGGCGTTGAGCCGCCGCACGACTTCATCATGGATGAAGCGGATTGCCCGCGCCGTCTCGCGCAGCACTTCGCCGCATAGTTGCTCGCCGCGATACGCGGGTCCGTGTCCGGGCAGAATGTATCGCGGCCCGAGCTTCGCGATCGCCTCGAGCGTCTGCGCCCATTCGAGCGTGTAGCGCTGCACCTTGTTGGGATTGCCCGTGTTTGGCATCGACGAGACGATCAAATCGCCGACCATCGCCAGCCGCCGCGTCGGCATCCAGACCCAGGTCGCGTCGTCCGTCTCGCCCATCGCGTGATGCAGCTCTACCGGCTCGCCCGCCAGGTCGAGAAATTGTTCATCGCGATAAACCAGGTCGGGGTAGCTGAACGAGTTGGGGCCGAACAGTCCGTCTGCGGCGAACGCGCCGCCGAACTGGAGGCGATTGATATGCCGCTGCCAGCCGCGGGTCAGCGCGTAGCGTTTGAAGCGGGCGGCGACGTCCGCTTGGGCCCAGATTTTCGGCCGCGCATGCCCGCGCTTGAGCGCGTCGGTAATGAACGCCTCGGTGCCGAACGCGTGATCGCCATGCCCGTGCGTATAGACGAGAAACGCGTACGGCTCCTCGCTGACCTCGCGAATCGCGCGCACCGCCATTGCGCCCATCAGCTGCGAACTGGTATCGACGACGATCATCTCGCCGCGCCCGTATGCGAACGCGACGTTGGCGAAGCCGTGGAACATCGCGATTCCCGGCTCTAGTACTTCGAGCTGTCCCATCAGCGGGTCGAAGCCGGGAAGGTTGCTCGATTGCATGGAGTTGGGCGTGGAACTCATGGTCGGTCTCCTGCGGACGCGGGTCGCTTACGACGAATCTATCGTTTAAACTTCGCACTTGGAAATGAAGACTGAAGTCATCGAGTCGAGCGCGCGACAAGCGGAACTGCAACGCCTGCTGGCATTGCAGCATCACGATCCCCATTCGATCCTCGGCGCGCATCTTGACGGCAAGCGCATCGTGGTGCGCGCGTTTCGCCCCGGGGCCGCGCGGATAGACCTGCTGGTTGCGGGCGACGCGCCGCGGCCGATGCGCATGCGAGGTTCAACCGGACTGTTCGAGGCCGTCGTCGAGGGCCGCATCTCGATTTTTCCGTACCAGCTCGAGATTCACTACCCCGACGGCGAATCGATCACGATTCACGATCCCTACTCGTTCATGCCGACGCTCGGCGAGCTCGATCTTTATCTGTGGGGCGAGCAGAAGGACGACCGTGCCTACAACAAGCTCGGGGCGCACGTCCGCGAGGCGGCCGGCATCCGCGGCGTGTCGTTCGCGGTGTGGGCGCCCAATGCGGCCGGCGTCAGCGTGGTCGGCGATTTCAACCGCTGGGACGGGCGGGTCCACATGATGCGTACGCTGGGCAGCTCGGGCGTGTGGGAGCTGTTCATTCCCGGGGTGGGCGCGGGATTCAATTACAAGTACGAAATTCGCACGCGCGACGGCGGCTTGCTGCTCAAGAGCGATCCCTTCGCGCAGCGGATGGAAGCGCCGCCCGCGACGGCCTCGGTGGTTTACCAATCGAGCTACGAATTCCACGACGCCGACTGGCTTGCGGAGCGGGCGCGGCGCGAATGGATTAAAAGCCCCGTCTCGATCTACGAAGTCCATCTCGGCTCCTGGCGGCGCGTGCTCGAGGAGGAAAATCGCCCGCTCACTTATCGCGAGATGGCGCCGATGCTCGGCGACTACGTGACCGGCATGGGATTCACCCACGTCGAGTTGCTGCCCGTGATGGAGCATCCGTTCACCGGCTCGTGGGGCTACCAGGTCAGCGGTTATTTCGCGCCGACCTCGCGCTACGGCAGTCCCGACGACTTGCGCTACCTGATCGACGAACTGCATCGCCGCGGCATCGGCGTGATCCTCGACTGGGTGCCCGCGCATTTTCCCAAGGACGAATTCAGCCTCGGCCGCTTCGATGGCACCGCGCTGTTCGAGCACGCCGATCCGCGCCAGGGCGATCATCCCGAATGGGGCACTTACATTTTCAACTACGGGCGCGCCGAGGTGCGCAACTTCCTCACTGCCAGCGCGCTCTACTGGCTGGGCGAGTTCCACGCCGACGGCCTGCGCGTTGACGCGGTCGCGTCGATGATCTACCTCGACTACGCGCGGCGCGAAGGTGAATGGATTCCCAACGCGCTGGGCGGGCGCGAGAACCTCGACGCGATCTCGTTCATCAAGAAGCTCAACGAGGACGTGTACCGCCTCAACCCCGGCGTCATGATGATCGCCGAGGAATCCACCGCGTGGCCGGGGGTCAGCCGCCCGGTCTTCATGGGCGGACTTGGCTTCGGCTTCAAGTGGGACATGGGCTGGATGCATGACACGCTCGAGTACTTCACGCTCGATCCCATCTATCGCCGCTACCATCAGCGCGATCTTACCTTCGGCTTGCTCTACGCGTGGAGCGAAAATTTTGTGCTGCCGCTCTCGCACGATGAGGTCGTGCACGGCAAGCGCGCGCTGCTTGCCAAGATGCCCGGCGACCGCTGGCGCCAATTCGCCAATCAGCGCGCGCTGTTCGCCTACATGTGGGCGCGCTCGGGCAAGAAGCTCATCTTCATGGGTCAGGAAATCGGCCAGTGGCGCGAATGGGACCACGACTCGAGCCTCGACTGGAACCTGCTTGACTATCCCGACCATCGCGAACTGCAGGTCCTGGTGCGTGACCTCAATCGCATCTACCGCGACGAGCCCGCGCTGTGGGAGGCCGACACCGATCCGGCGGGCTTTCGATGGCTCGACGCGGACGACGCCAACCGCAACATGATTGCCTTCATGCGGGTGGCGCCGAGTACCGGGCGGCGCGTCGTATGCGTATGCAATTTCTCGCCGCTGCCGCGCAGCCGCTATCGCGTCGGCGTGCCCGGTCCCGGATTCTATCGCGAGATTCTCAACACCGACTCGGCCGCGTATGGCGGGTCCAACATCGGTAACATGGGTGGCGTCGAGGCCGCCGCGATTCCGTGGCACGGATTTTCGCATTCGATCGCGATCCAGATGCCGCCGCTTGCGGTGATCTGGTTCTCCGTCCCGTAGTGCAGCCGGGCTGCCCGCGATTTACCTTGCCGCCCCTCGTTGCGCAGCGCGCGTTCATCTGACAATTTTCTTTGAGCACGGTAGCTCACGATGACGTGTCCCATTTGCAAAAAGCCCGCCGACCTGTCGCCGCGAAATCGCTTTCGTCCGTTCTGTTCCGAGCGATGCCAGATGATCGATCTGGGCACGTGGGCTGCGGGCGATTACAAGGTCGAGGGCTCGAAGGCCGCCGACAACGAGCATCACGACGATCTGAAAAAGCGCAGGCTCCTCAATTGACCCATGACGCGCCGCCGCGGGTTCATCCGAGTTCGGTGGTAGGCGCCGAGGTCGAGCTGGCCGCCGGCGTCGAGGTTGGTCCGTTGTGCCTCCTCGATGGAAAAATTTGTCTCGGTGCGCGCACCCGCCTGATCGGTCACGTCACGATTCTCGGCACCACGGAACTCGGCGCCGATAACGTGCTTCATCCGGGCGCGGTAATCGGCGACGAGCCGCAGGATTTGACCTACACCGGTGTCGCACGCTCGGTGAAAATCGGCGATCGAAACATCTTCCGCGAATATTCCACGGTCCATCGCGGCAGCGAGCGAGGCGACATCACCATCATGGGCGACGACAACTTCATGATGCAGAATGCGCACGTTGCGCACGATTGCCGAATCGGCAACTCGACCATCATTGCCGGCGGTGCGCTGCTCGCCGGCTGGGTCGAGCTCGGTGACCGCGCGCTGGTCTCGGGCAACTGCGTCGTGCATCAGTACACTCGCATCGGACGGCTCGCGATGATGCGCGGTCTGTCGCGAACCAGCCGCGACGTGCCACCGTTCTGCATGATGGACGGCACCCATACCCTGCGCGGGATCAATGTCGTTGGACTGAAGCGCGCCGGCATTTCGTCGAAGTCGATTCATGCGCTCCGGCATGCCTTCACAGCGCTCTTCGGCGCGCGCCAGAATCTCAAACTCGCCATCGAGAGACTCGAGAAATCCGGCGATCTTGCGCCCGAAGTAATCGAGATGGTGGATTTTATTCGCGCCTCGAAGCGCGGTGTCGCCTTCGGCCCCATCGACTCGCAAGCCGCCGACGATTCCGACTCCTGAATCCCTCGCCGAACCGAAACCTTAGGCGGGCTTCGGACCTCCTGTTTTAATCGCACAGGAAGCAACGAAGACGAAACCCGGTACGAGTTTTGCACTCTTCTCCCCTAAATGGGCACGGATGTAGCGAAGCGCACCACCTGTCTCCGATTCGCCGCGGTTGCTTACGCGTCCGACCCCTGAAACAATCATGGCAAAACTGGGTAATTAGAAAATGAACATACGTCCACGATTTTTCATCGGCGCGGGACTGATCATCCTGGCGATTGGCTACCTTATCGGCAATGCGATGCGCACCACCTCGGAGTACTACCTGACCGTCAATGAAGTGGCCGCGCGCCAAAGCGAGCTTGGTGGAGAGGCGCTACGGGTTGCAGGCCGCGTCAAGCCCGGCACAGTCAACTGGGAGCCGAACACGCTGACCCTGAAATTTGAAATCGTGCCGATTCCCGAGCTCGATACCGGCGCCGCGCCCATCAAACCTGTCGTAGCGACCGAGCCCGTCTCGACCGAGCCAGTCTCGTTCAGCGTCGTAGCCGCCGGCGAGCCCAAACCCGACATGTTTGCGCCCGGCCGGGACGTTATCGTCGAGGGCAAACTCGGCGCGGGCGGCGTTATCACCGCGACGCAGGTGATGACCAGTTGCGCTTCCAAATACAAACCCAAGCAAGCACAATAACGGCGGATTTTACCGATGCCACAACTTGGTAACCTCGCGCTCGCGATCGCGCTGATTCTCGCCGTCTATTCCATCTTCGCGAATATCTACGGCGTGCGCCGCAATGCGCCCGACTTCATCGTCAGCGCGCGTCACGCGATTTGGTCGATGTGCGCGATGATCACGATTGCGGTCGTCGTGCTGTGGGTGGCCCTGCTGCGCAGCGACTTCTCGCTCGAGTACGTCGCTTCATATTCCAGCACCACGCTTCCGACCGCTTACAAATTCACCGCGCTATGGGCCGGGCAGCAGGGCTCGCTGCTGCTCTGGGCCTGGTTGCTGGCGATCTTCACGTCGGTAGCCGCGTTCCAGAATCGCCGCCGCAATCCCGACACCGCGCCCTACGCGCTGGCCGTGCTGGCCGGCGTCGCAATTTTCTTTCTGTGGATGCTGAATTTCGTCACTCGTCCGTTCGATCTGCTCGCGGTAATTCCCGCCGAAGGCTCCGACCTCAATCCACTGTTGCAGAACTATTGGATGGCGATACATCCGCCGTCGCTCTACACCGGCTACGTCAGCGCATCGGTTCCGTTCGCATTCGGCGCCGCCGCGCTTATCACCGGCAAGCTCGACGACGGATGGATTCGCTCGACGCGCCGCTGGGCGATCTTTTCCTGGTTTTTTCTGACTCTAGGCAACATATTCGGCGCCCGCTGGGCCTACGAAGTTCTCGGCTGGGGCGGTTACTGGGCCTGGGACCCGGTCGAGAATGCGGCCTTCATGCCATGGCTCGTGATGACCGCGTACCTGCATTCGGTGATGATCCAGGAACGCAAGGACATGCTGAAGGTCTGGAACCTGTCGCTGATTGGGCTCGCATTCGGACTCACGCTGTTCGGCACTTTCATCACGCGCAGCGGCGTCATCTCGTCGGTGCATTCGTTCACCCAATCCGGCCTCGGTCCATACTTCCTCAGCTTCCTGATAGCGGTGACGCTCGCCTACACCGGACTTTTGATCTTCCGCTCGAAGCAATTGCGCAGTCCCGCCGAGTTCGAATCGTATCTGTCGCGCGAGGCCGCGTTTTTGTTCAACAACCTCATCCTGGTCGGGATCACGTTCGCCGTTTTCTGGGGCACCATCTTCCCGGTGCTGTCGGAGGCGGTGCGCGGCGTGAAGATTACCGTCGGACCGCCGTTCTTCAATCGCGTCAACGCCCCGCTGGCGCTCGGGCTGGTGTTCCTGACGGGCATCGGGCCGCTGATCGCGTGGCGGCGCACGACGCCTGACAATCTGGTGCGCAGTTTCGCCGCGCCCGTCGCGATTGGCGTCGCCACCGGGATCCTCGGCGCCGTTGCCGGGTTGCGCCAATGGTACGTGCTGACCGCCTTCTCATTGGCCGCGTTCGTGATGGGCACGGTACTCGTCGAGTTTCGCCGCGGGATGAACGCCCGCCGCCATCTGCTGAACGAGCCGCGCGCCAAAGCGCTGGCCAATCTGGTTGCCAAGAACAACCGCCGCTACGGCGGCTACGTCATCCACGTCGGCGTGATCATCGCATTCATCGGAATCGTCGGCTCGTCGTTCTTCCGCACCGAAGTGAAAAAGAGCGTGCACGCCGGCGACAGCTTTACGATTGGTTCGTACACGTTGCGCTTCCTGGGTTTCTCGGAGGTCGACACGCCTCATCTCGACAGCGCGACCGCACGCATCGAGGTGCTGGGCCGCGACGGTCGCGAAATCACCGTGATGACGCCGGCCAAGCTTTTCTACATTCGGCCACAGCAGCCCGCGACCCTGGTCGCAATCCGCTCCACACCGGTAAGCGACCTCTATGTTGTACTGGCCGGAATCGACGACAGCGGTAAGACCGCGACCCTCGAAGTGTTTCTCACGCCCTTGGTCTTCTGGCTATGGGCTGGCGGCTTGCTGATGGCGTTCGGCACCGTGATTGTGATGTGGCCCAACGTGCGTGAGCGTGCCGCAATCGCGACCGTGCTGAGCCGTTCGTCCAGCGACCCCAACGAACTCGCCGACCTGGTCGGTCCCGGGGGTCATTGAATCTGTGCGTTCGCGATTAGCATTCGCATTGGGATCGTCGCCGAGGCTCGCGTTCACCGTCGTCGCGCTCTTCGTTTTTCTTTCTCCTGAACTGAAAAACGTTTCACGTGAAACATTCGCAGCGGAAACCACAACCACCGCGGAGGTTTCCCAGGGATTGACCTGCCAATGCGGATGCGGTCTAACCGTCGCCAACTGCAATATGCCGACCTGCGGCTTTTCAGTGCCCTTGCGCGCCGAGATAGATGACATGATCCGCAAAGGCAACAACCGTGCGCAGATAATCGCCTTCTATCGCCACAAGTACGGCGAAAAAGTCCTGTCCGCGCCGACCGCTGAGGGCTTCAACCTGCTCGCCTGGACGATGCCTTTTATCGCGCTCGTACTCGGCGGCGGCTTGATGGTGCTCGTGGTCGGGCGATGGCGCTCCAATTCGCCTTCACCGTCTGCGCCGTCCGGCTCGAAACCGGCCGGGGAGCCGTCGTCATTCGATTCCGAACTCAGGCGCAGACTTGAAAACGAACTCAAGGAGCGCAGATAACCGGTGTTCATTCTTGCCGCCGCGCTAATTGTCGCCGGAGTCGCGCTGTTCGTGGCGGCTCCACTGGGCATCGGGCTAATCGGAGCGCGCGCCAAGTCGTCGGGCGAGATTCAAGTGGAGCGCGACGAGCATGATCGCGCGCTGGCGGTGCAGGGTCTTCGCGAGCTCGAGTTCGATCGCGAGATGGGCAAGCTGTCTGACGAGGACTACGAATCGATGCACAAGGCGCTCGAGGATCGGGCGCTGACCGCGATGGCCGCGGTCGAGAATTTCCACCTCCAGACCGCCAAGGCTGCAAACCCGAAGAAGTTGCCCTCTGCATCTTCGCCGCAGGCGCCGCGCCGCACCGGATCGCCGGCGCGACGCAGCGGCGCCGTGCCGACGCCCGTCGCGCATGCGGAATCGCCACGGCCGCCGCAATCCTCGCAGTCGCCGTCGCGCACGATTCGCTTCTGTTCGCAATGCGGAGCGCCCGCGGCGGCCGACTCGAAGTTCTGCGCGCAATGCGGGCTGGCGATCAAGCCGACAGCCGCCACGGCCGCCTGGACTGAGTGATGTCGGCGCCCGTCGTCGAGATTCGCAATCTGGAAAAGACTTATGGTCTGGCGTTCGTCCTGCGCGAAGTGCAATTGCGGATGCTGGCGGGTGCGGGCGCGTTTATAATTGGCGGCAACGGCGCCGGGAAATCCACCCTGCTGCGAATCCTGGCCGGACTCGAAGCACCCAGCGGCGGCCACGCGCTGGTCTTCGGGCAGGACACGCGCCGACTCGTGGCGCGCTATCGGCGCCGAATCGGCCTGATGGCGCATCAGAGTTTCCTCTACCCGAATCTGACCGCGCGGGAGAATCTCGAATTTTACGCTGAACTGTATTCGCTTGCCGACCCGCGCGACTGCGCCCATCAATGGCTCGGCCGGGTCGGACTGGCCGAGGTTGCCGATACCCGCGTGCGTGCGTTCTCGCGCGGTATGGAGCAGCGCCTCTCGGCGGCGCGTGCGATGCTTGCCGAGCCGGAGTTGCTGTTGCTCGATGAGCCGTTCGCGTCGCTCGACCATGACGGCGCCGAAATCGTCGCGGCGCTGATTCGCGGCGCTATCGAACGTGGCGCCTGCGTGCTGGCAACCACTCACGGAATCCCCGAAATAGATGGCGTCGAGGTCGCGGTCTTCGAAATCTCGCGCGGGCGCCTGATGCAGCATGTGCATAAGGAGGAGGTCCGGCGCGGCGGGCGAATTCGCTCGCTGCTGGGCAGATAGAAGCCGTGTCGGGATTTGCCGCCGTTTTGCGCAAGGACCTGCGCCTCGAGCTCCGCAGCGGCGAGAGCACGCTGGCGCTGCTCGCGCTCTCGATGCTGGTGCTGGTGGTGCTGGTCTTCGCGCTCGGCGCGGCGCGCGTGCGCAGCGTCGACGCGGCCGCGGGCGCTCTGTGGGTCGCGATGGTGTTCGCGGGGATGCTGGGCGCCAATCGCGCGCTGCTCGCGGAGCGCGACAACGGCGCGATTCGCGGCCTGCTGCTCAGCCCGCTCGATCCCTCCACGCTCTACGCCGCGAAACTCTGCGCCGCGTTCATCTTCATGGCGGTGGCCGAGGTTGGCGCGGTCGTCCTGATGGTGTTGTTCTTCAATCTCGACTTCGACGCATCGATGGCGCGGCTGGCTCCGATTCTGGTGCTGGGCGCGATCGGATTTTCCGCGCTGGCGACGCTGCTATCCGCAATCACCGGACGCACTCGCGGCGGCGATATGCTGTTGCCGATTCTCGCTGTGCCGATTTTCGTACCGGCGCTGATTGCGGGCGTCAAGGCCAGTGCCGCCGCGCTTTCGGGCGCGCCGTTTGAGTCGATGGGCGACTGGCTGAAGATCATGATCGCGTTCGATGTGCTGTTCGTCACCGCCGGTTACCTGCTGTTCGAGCATGTGGTAGGTGGGGACTGACGAAGGGAAAAGACTGGTGGCCCGATGAACAACCCCACGATTCGCAACTGGCTCGGATTCTCGACGCTGGCCCTGATGCTGGCGTCGCTGTTCATGGTCTTCGACTACGTTCCACCCGATGCCGAGATGGGAATCGCCCAGCTGATCTTTTATTTTCACGTCCCGCTCGCCTGGGTCGCGTTCGCGTCGTTCGGGCTGGTCGCGATAGCGGGGATATTCTACCTGTGGCTCGGCGATCAGCTCTGGGACGACCTCGGCTACGCCGCCGCCGAAACCGGGATGGTCTTCTGCACGCTGATGATTGTCGCGGGTTCGATTTGGGCCAAGCCGATTTGGGGCACCTGGTGGACGTGGGACTCGCGGTTGACGATGACTTTTATCCTGTGGCTGATGTACGGCGGCTACCTGATGCTGCGCGCCAGCGCCGATGACACGCCGCAGGTAGCCCGCTTCGGCGCGGTGATCGGAATCGTCGCCGCGATGGACGTGCCGATCGTTATCGTGTCGGTGCGACTGTGGCGCACGATACATCCCGCGGTGCTGGTTACCAAGCAGGGCACCCATGGGTTGGAGGATCCACGGATGGTCTGGACGCTGCTGGTGTCGCTGACGGCATTTACGTTGTTGTGGGCGTGGCTCCTGATGCTGCGATTCACGCAGTTGCGGACGCGAAGCAGGATGGCCTGGCTGGCCGGCAGGATAGCGCTGGCGACCGCGGCGGCATCCGACCCGAAGTAATGGAGTTGAGTTGATGGGAGCACATTTTGGATACCTGTTCGCCGCGTATAGCATCATCTTCGTTGCGATGTTCCTGTACGTGATGTTCATTTGGCGCCGCCAGGCGGCGCTTGACGCGGAACTTCGCACGCTGGAGGCGCGGGTGGCGGCGCTGACGGAGCACTCGGCGGCCGGCAGGCCGCCGGAGCCGCGATCCGGGGCTTGATTTGCCAATCGAGCATGGCCAGTGAGTATAGTGACTGAGGCTCCGAATGTTTCCGACTGAGTATTTCGGATGGAATTTCGCGACTACTACAAAACTCTCGGAGTCGATCGAAAAGCCAGCGAGGCGGAAATCAAAAGCGCCTACCGCAAGCTCGCCCGCAAATTCCATCCCGACGTAAATCCCAACAATAAGGATGCCGAGGCTAAATTCAAGCAACTGAACGAGGCCTACCAGGTCATCGGCGACGCCGACAAGCGCAAGAAGTACGACGAACTCGGCGCCGATTGGGAGCACGGCGTATCGCAGGAAGAGATGATGCGCCGATACGCGCGGCAGCAATCGGCGGCCGGCGCGGGCGCGGGCGCAGAGTTCGGCGGCGGCGATTTCAGCGATTTCTTTTCGCAATTCTTCGGTGGCGCCGGAGCAAGCGGTTTCGGACGCGGCGCCGGCGGGCGCAGCCGCGGCGCTTCATCACGCGAATTTTCCGGCTTCGATTTCGACGCCGGCGGCGCGGGCGCCGGGCCGGCGCGGGCGCCCGATCTTCGCGCCGAAGTCAGAATCCCGCTGCTCGATGCCGTCAAGGGCGCGAAGCGGCGGCTCGATCTCGTCGCCGAGGACGAATGCGCCACCTGCCGCGGCAGCGGGATGATCGCCCGCGAGGAAAAGCAGGGCAAGGCGCGCGTGATTCGTTCCGCCGAGGCTTGTCCGACCTGCGCCGGGGTTGGCGTGGTGCAGGCGCGGCGCACGCTCGAAGTCACAATCCCGGCGGGCGCGGCGGACGGCACGCAGTTGCGCTTGAAGGGGCAGGGCGGCCGCGCACCGCGTCCCGATCAGAATGGCGATCTCTTCCTGACGGTCAGAATCGAACCGAACCCGGTGTTTGCGCTTGCGGGCCGCGACCTGCGGGTTAATTTGCCGGTGTGGGATTACGAAGCGGCGCTCGGCGCCGAAATCACCGCGCCGACGGTTGACGGGCGCGTGTCGCTCAAGATTATTCCCGGCAGCCAGGCGGGCAGGGTGATGCGGCTGCGCGGGCGGGGGCTGCCGGCGCGCGGCAAGGAGCCTGCGGGGGACCTGCTCTACGAACTGAAGGTCCTCGCGCCGACCGACTTGAACGCCAAGGAGCGCGCGCTCATGCAGGATTTGGCCGACAGTCTCAAGGCGCGCGGGATTGCCGATCCGCGGGCGGAACTGATGGCGTCGAAGTGACGCGGAACTGAACACGATGGCGCGGCGATCTTCCACAACCAGCTCGACTTCGACGCATCGACGCGCCGATCGCGGCAAAGTGGTGCTGATGAGCAGGAGCGTGTTCTGCTCGATAGGCGGAATCAGCGAAGGCGACTTGGCGTCGTGGGAGCGCGAGGATTTGATCGCGCCGGTTCGAGTGGAGCGACTGCGCGGACGGCCGGAGGCGCTATACGATCGCGAAGCGTTGCGACGGGTCCGCGTGATTCGCACGCTCGGCGAGGAACTCGAAGTGAATATCCCGGGGATCGGCGTGATCCTGCATTTGCTGGATCAGATGGGGCGCTGACCGCCTGTTGGAAGGGGTGAGATGACACAAAAAAAGGAACCCGCGATATGCTTCGCTCAGGAGCGGGCGGCGAAGGCGCGAGCTTCGAGAGTATAGAGAACGTGCGGCAGCCCGGCGTGCACGATGTCGCGCTGGTATGTGAACCCGCAATGCTCCATCACGCCACGTGAGGCCCGGTTGTGCGGCAAGGTGAAGGCAACGATTCGATCCAGGCGCGTCACGTCGAAAGCCAACTTCAGTGCCGCGATTGAAATCTCGGTCGCGATTCCTATCCCCCAGTAATCGGACCTGACCGCATACGCGAGCTCGATCTCGTCGCGGCCCTCGACGACGGCGTGTTTGATTCCGCCGTAACCAACGAAAACGAACTCGCCGCCGACCCGCTCACGGAAGATCCACAGTCCGAAACCGTGCAACTTCCAATGCTCGGCGGCGTTTTTCAGGAAAGCACGGGTCTGCACTTCGCTGAAAACGTTGCCGTCGGCGGACAGCGTCGCCATCACGCGCGAATCGCTGTGCAGACGGCGAATATCTGCGAAGTCGCCGGGAACGGCGGGCGTGCCGACCAGACGACGAGTGTTGAGTTCGTTCACGCCGGATTTAAGCGGCTCGCGCGGTTACTTCTTGCGAACGATGGTGAGGCCGTCGGCGACGCCTATCATCACAGCCTCGACGCGCGTGTCGTTCGCGATGAAATCGTTGAGCGCGCGAAGCGCCAGCGTGTCCGCATCCTTTATCGTTTCTTCGATGACCGCACCGTTCCACAACACGTTGTCGAACAGGATGAGTCCGCCCGGACGCAGGCGCTTGAGAATCTCTTCGTAATAGATCCCGTAGCTCGACTTGTCGGCGTCGATAAATGCGAAGTCGAAGGTATGCGAAACCGGGAGCGCCTTCAGCGTATCGGCCGCGGGCCCCAGCTTGAGTGTTATCTTGTTCGCGACGCCCGCCCGTTCCCAATAGCGACGCCCGATGCCGGTCCATTGCTCGTTCACGTCGCAGCACAGAAGCCGGCCGTCGGCGGGCAACGCGCGAGCTACGCACAGTGCGCTGTAGCCGGTGAACGTCCCGACCTCGACCGCGGAGCGCGCGCCGATCGCGCCGGCGAGGATTGCCATGAGCGTGCCTTGCTCGGCGGCAATCTGCATTGTGCTAATCGACCCCAATTGTGCGGTCTCAGCCGCCAATTCGGCGCGGATCGGATCGCCGTTGTGCCCATGCGCAACCAGATAGTCATAGAGTTTGGGAGTGAGCGCGATAAACTTCGACGGTCCGGCCATGCTCACTTCCTACCGGCCGCCGAGATACGCGAAGTCGCCGTGCTGATTCACTGTCAACGTGCCTGTGAAGATTGAATGATGCTTCTGCGCGCCCATCGCGATTCGGTATATCAGGTCGGATTCGCCGACCTCGAAAAATGCGTCGTCCGGCGACAGCACGTAGAGCTTTTCGTGATCGTCAGAATCGGTGGCCCCGATGAACATAGCGCCCGAAGCCGTCATCACCGGGTCACCCAGCGACTCGAGTTCGGTGCCGAAGGGAGTTAGCTGTCCGCGCTGAATGCGCAAATCGAGGCGCTGCCGGGTCAGCCGAAAAATCGCCGGTATGCGCGCGCATCCTGCGAGCACCGCGGTTGTTCCATCAGCCATCAAACCCGGGCGCCCCGCCGACAGATATGAAACCGGACCGACCGAAGTTAGAGTGCCGGTCGGCAGGATCCTCGCCATTGAACCGCCGCTGTACAGGAACAGCGCCGCGCCGCTGGGCGACTTGGCGGTGAACGCAACCATTATTCCAAGCGGGGTGGGCAGCGCAGCCGGCAATCCGAACGGGCGCTGATAGAGCGTGTGATTGGGTCCGTATTCGCCTTCGACCGCAAGCTCCGTAACGCCGCCTGCAACGGAAGCAAGCAGCAGCGCCTGACGGTGTCCAGCGGGCTTCGCGCTCTCGCCGAGAAACCCGGTGAACACGACCTGTCCGTCGTCGCCCATTTGCGGGCTGCCGAAGCTCAGCACCGCGATCTCGTGCCCTTCATTGGTTTTGTCGCCCGCCTTCGCCATGCAAGTGAGTTTGCCGTGCGAATAAAAGAACAGCCCATCGCGGCCGTGCGGCACTATCGACATGAACGCGATATTTCCGTCCATGTCTGCGATGGGATAAGGGTCGCCCTTGAATGCGGGACTGCAATCACCGGCCAACGCCTTGGGATTGAGCGCCATGATTATCTTATGGCTCGGTATGGCATCGGCATTGCCGATGAAGATATTCCACCGGGCCTTGATCTTGGTGTCCTTGGGCTGCGTCTCGGCGCCAAAGATCACGCGTCCATCGGGCATCATCGACGGCACGCCGACTTCGGTTATGACGCCGCCGCCGGGCGCCGGCATTCCGATTTCGGTGATCAGCGCCGGGACGCCGTTGCTGTCGCTGGCATAGACTGCCTGCGTGTTGTCCATTTGCAACTCGGCGCTGCTTCCGCTAAGGGTCAGCGAAACCGCGTGCGCGCTCAGTGGAGTCAGGAGCAGAATCACGAGCGCAGACAAGAAAGCCCTGAAATTAAACATTTTTTCCCCGGCTCTTAATCAGTAGCTCGAATGCTAAGTCCCCGAGATTCTTATAGTCGCCGAAGCTCCCCTAACGCAATGCAAGGAAAAAGCCAGCCTGCGGCGGCGGGTCAGGACCTCAGAACGCGATTGAATCCAGCATCGCCTGGATTCGTTCCGGGTGCGTCTCGGACCAGTAGATTCGGCCGCACTGCTCGCACTCGGCAAATCGATCGTGGCCGGCAAAAACGTAGGGCGGCACTCGCCGCGACACGAGTTCACGTGCAACCGGGGTCAGCACATGGTTGCATCGCGAGCATCTCGTCAGCGCAACCACTCGCGGGTCAAGCCGGAAGCGTCTGACAGCTTCGCGCAGCTGTCCTCTGATGGCGTTGTCCTCGACGAAAAAAACGCCGGCCGCGGTTCGAAGGCGTTTATCGCGGGTCACCAGGATTCTGTTGTCGGCGCGAGCGATCTTCAGAAGCTCAGCGCCGGTCAGCGACGCGTCGGTAATCACGTCGGCGCCGAGCAGCCGCAGCCATCGCGCCAATCGCATCAGCATCCGGTCGGCCGCAAGTCGGGGAGTTTCATCCATCGCGATGGGCGGTATTATATCAGCGATCGACCAGACCGTAGCCCGGGAAAATATAAAGTGACAGTTTAAGTTCTGAGAGGCGCGCGATGCAGGAAATTCAGGTGTCGTTTCGATCCGGCGAGTTGAGGTTGGAAGGCCTGCTCGCCAATCCCGGCGCAAATGCGCCCGCGGCAGTGGTCTGTCATCCGCATCCCGCCTATGGCGGCTCGATGTTCAACAACGTGGTCGATGCGATCCTCGCGGCGATGTGGCAAGCAGGATACGCGACCTTGCGCTTCAACTTTCGCGGCGTCGGCGCCAGCGACGGCGAGCATGACGGCGGTCCCGGCGAAGTCGATGACGCGGTTGCGGCGATGGCGTTTGTGCTCGCGCAGCCCGGCGTGCGCAAAGCGGGCGCCGTGATGGCGGGATATTCGTTTGGCGCAATGGTCGCGGTGAGCGCAGGATACGCACGCGCGGAGATCGCGCGCATCGTCGCCGTCGCGCTGCCGCTTGCGATGGCTGATGCGCGCATCCCGGATGGCGCATCGAAGCCCGTGCTACTGGTTTCCGGCGATCGCGATTCGTACTCGCCCGTCGCGGGGCTGAAAACGCTCAGGTCGCAAATCGGTGACTCGGCGCGACTCGAGATCATTCCCGGCGCCGATCATTTCTTCGGCGGCCACGAAGCGGAACTGTCGCGCGCAATCGCCGCCGCAATCGCAAGCTAGCTGCCGCCGGAAGGCGCGGGAGCGGCGCGGGTCTTCTCCCAGATGGCGTAGAAAGGATCGTCGGGATGCGCCTTCGCGATCGAAATGATCTGCGCGATCGTCGCGCGCAAGTCACCGTGATTCATCCGATCGAGCGCGGCGAAGTTGTCGAGATCGTGAAAGTAGATCAGATAGTTCACCAGCACGGCGTTGTTCAGCGGCTGCTTGTCGAGGTCGAAGCGCTCGAGTCCCGATAGCGACGGCGCCAGCGCAGCGTAGTCGGCCTTGATCGCTGCGAAGG
>NZ_JBEKFG010000035.1:0-34271 GCF_050013435.1 Binatus sp. (SeqCode)
GCTCGCGCTGGTCGCCTGCATGCGCAAACTCATAACCATCCTCAATGCGATGCTTAAACATCGCACTCATTGGAGTGCTCCATGCCCAAATCCCGCTTGACTATCAACACAGTCGCTGCACCCAGTAGTAAGAAGACGCGAAAATCTGCGCAGCGCATCTTTTCACGACTACACAGTGGGCAGAGCTGAGCCCATGCCGTGGCGACGGCAGCGCAGTATCAAGCCGTTGGCAGGGGCCGCGCCCGCCAACGGCGGGCGGCCTTAATACTGGGTGCAGGGGTCACCCCTGCCCCCTGCACCCAGTAGTGAGAAGACGCGAAAATCTGCGCAACGCATCTTTTCGCGACTACGCGAGAGAAGAACGGCAGGCGTGCGGGCTTCGCCCTGTTAGAACAGGCTAAGGGGAAGCTTGGTTGCTCTTTTTTTGAGTCATCCTGAGCGTAGCGAAGGAACCCGGATCCGGGATTCTTCGCTGCGCAGACTCCGCTCTGAATGACAGAATAGGAAGGAACCGGGATTCTTCCCCTTCGAGTACTCAGGGCTTCGGCTCAACCTCAGCAACTTCCGCTCTGAATGACACGGGCGGCTGCGCGGCAGGGCTGAGCCCCCCACGCGGCATTAAGACGGTCGGCGGTCCGATGGGTGGGATTACGGAATCTTGCCATCGTGTGGTAAGTGAGTGCCCGATCCGTTCAGCTCGCGGATCATGGGAGTGGGATTTATCCGATGAGATTTACGGTCCGTGCTCTGCTGACAATCGCGCCCGCATTGGCGATGCTTGCGGGCGCAAGCCGTGGCCAAGCCGGCGACACACTGTATGTCGTAAACACCGGCAACTATTCGGTAACGATCTATAATCCCGGCAAGAAGGGCGACCTCAAGCCCAAGCGGCAAATTTCAGGCGCGAAGACGGAGTTATCGAATCCCCAGGGCGTCGCGGTCGATAAGCACGGTAACGTGTTGGTTGCGGGCGAGGTGTGGCCCGGTGTCGTCACCAAGTACTCTCCCAATAAAAAAGGCGACGCGACCCCCAGCGCGGAGATTACCGGCACGACGACGGCGATGGAGTACCCGTTCGGAATTGCGCTCGATTCAGCGGGCAACGTCTATGTCACCAACAGCGATCCCGATCCCGCCGCGGACACGGTCGAGAAATTCGCGCCGCCGGCATCCGGCAACAACGATCCGGCGCCAACTGCCACGATCCGCGGAACCGATACCGGGCTCAGTGTTCCCAAAGGAATCGTGGTCGATTCAAGCAACAATATTTTCGTGGTGAACAATAACAGCGAGACGGTAGAGGAATTCTCGCCGCCCGCGGCCGGCATCAACGACGCTGCGCCGATCGCGTCGATCGGCGGCGACGCAACCGACCTGAACTCCCCGGTGGGAATCGCGCTGGACCGCAACGGCTACATCTACGTTGCCAACTCCGGTAATGACAGCGTTACGAAATACGCGCCGCTGGCGCCGGGGCCGCTGGCCGATACCCCACCGATCGCGACGATCGCCGGAAGCAATACCGAACTCGATAAACCGCAGGGTGTCGCGATCGATTCGCGCGGCTACGTTTACGTCTCCAATTCCGGTTCCGGCTTGAGCAGCGTCTGCGAGTTCGCGCCGCCGGTCCCCGGTGAGAACGACACGGCGCCAATTGTAAAAATTTACGGCATCAAGACATTGCTCAACGTCCCATCGTTAATCAGCCTGGGCAAGTAGCCCGTGGCGCGGGGAACGATCGCGCGGCGCCGTCACGATTTCACTATTTCACCTGGCGTCAACCAGCCGTTAATGCCTCGGTAACGTTGATTTGGCACCACTGACCAACTGGTGCGGCCAATATTCGGACGCGACCATCGGGAGGAAGGAAAAATCATGGGCATGCGGAAGACCGCGATCGTGGCATTGATAGCGTTGGCCGGGGTGAGCGCCCCCGTGCATCATGGGGTATCGTTTGCGCAGCCGGCACCGGGTATGGCGGCGAGCGCGCCGATGGCCTCGAGTCTGTCGCCGGCTGACAAAGCGGCACTAGTGAAAAAGCTTCAGGATGCCAAGCAGCACGACAAGATCGCGCGCCAAGGATGGTCGCAGGAACCGCTGACGCAGGCCACCTACGACAACAAGATCGACGAAATCAACCACCTGATGGACAAGCTCAACAAGGGCGAGGACTTCCCGCTGAGCGAGGTGGACAAAGCGGTCGCATCACCACACAGCGCCCCGTATTAAACTGGATAGGGCCCTCATAGGGCCCTTCGAGTCTCAGGGGGCAGGAGATGTCCCCTGGCGGCGCTCGTCCACCAGCTTTCCTTCATACAGCCGCAACGCGCGCCCGACGCTGCGGGTCAACTGCTCGTTATGGGTTGCGATCACCAGCGTGATCCCAAGCTCGCGATTGAGCTTGTGAAACAACTCGTGGACTTCTTCGGCGGTATGCGGATCGAGATTGCCGGTGGGCTCGTCGGCGAGCAGCAGCTTGGGGCGCAGGACCACCGCGCGCGCCACCGCGACGCGTTGCTGTTCGCCGCCGGAGAGTTCCGCCGGCCGGCGCCGGAGCTTGTTGCCCAGCCCGACGATCTCGAGCATCTCGGCCGCCCGCCGGCTGGCTTCGGCGTCGTTGATGCGGCTGATCAACGCCGGCATCATCACGTTTTCCAGCGCCGTGAAGTCCGCGAGCAGGTAATGGAACTGGAAAACGAAACCGAGTTTCAGGTTGCGGAACTCCGCCAGCGATTTCTGATCGAGCGCGAACAAATCCTCGCCCTCAAAATAAATCTTGCCCGCGGTCGGCTCTTCCAGGCTGCCCATGATATGGAGCAGGGTGGACTTGCCGGTTCCCGATTGACCGACGATCGCGATCTCGTCGCCGGCCTGGACGGTGAGATCGAGACCGTGCAGCACGCGAATCTCACGATCGGCGTCATAGAATGTCTTGTCGAGGCCGCGCACCTCGATCAGACGCCCGTTGGGATTGTTTGATTTTGCTTTCGATCCCGCCACGCCGCGCCCCTCACTCATAGCGAATCACCTCGACCGGCGAGAGTCTCGCCGCCTGCAATGCCGGGTAGATCGACGCCAGCAGGCATAGCACGATCGTCGCCGCCGCAACCGCGATGAAGTTCCATGGATTCAGCTCCACCGGCACCGCGTTCACCATGAACATGTCGGCCGGCAGATGAATCAAATGATACCTGCCTACCAGGTACGCGGTCACGAACCCGGCGCCATCGCCCAGGACCGTGCCGACCACGCCCAGCGCCATGCCCTGGCACAGAAAGATTGCCGCAATCGACGCCGCGCGCGCACCCATCGTGCGCAGAATCGCAATCTCCTTGCGCCGCTCCATCACCACCATCACCTGCGTCGCAATAATGTTGAAGGCCGCCACCAGCACGATCAGCAGCAACACCATGAAATAGGTGAACTTCTCCAGCTTGAGCGCGGAGAACAGCGGCGCGTTGGCCGTGGTCCAATCGGAGACCTGGAAGTCACGCCCCGCCATCGCCGCGATCCGGCCGCGAATGGCAGGCGCGTCGAACATGTTGACGAGGCGCAACTCGAGCCCGCTTTCCAGCGAGGCATCGTCGGCCAGCAACGCGCGTCCGTCCTTCAACGCGACGAAGATCAGCGTGGAGTCGAACTCGTACATGCCCGAGTGAAAGAACCCGGTCACCACGAATCGCTTGAGGCGCGGCGGCCCGATTCCGGTTCCCAGGCTCGCCGGGGAAATCAGGATTACCGGGTCGCCCGGCCTTACCCCAAGCTCGAACGCGAGCGACTTGCCGATGATCGCGCCGGGCAGCTCGACCTGACGCTTGACGCCCTTGTCGACAATCGTCACGGGATGCGTCGTCTCGAGATCCGCGAGCGTCCCGTTCTCCAGGGTGTCGCTTAATTCCTTGAGCACCGGATTGTCGTGCGGCTGGACCCCGCGGATAATTCCGCCCGAGACGAGGCCCGCGCCGCCCGAGTCCGAGCTCGAAACCGCCATCACCTGCGAGGTGACGAACGGCGCCGCCGCCGCCACTCCCGGCAGCGCGGCGATCCGATGCTCGAGCGCGGCGGGATTCCACACCCCGCCGTCGCTGCGCTCGATGGTTATCTGCGGCGTAAAGGTGAGCAACAGGCCGCGCAGATTGATCTCGAATCCGCTCATCACCGATAGCGCCAGCGACAACGCGAAGGTCCCAAAGGCTATACCGGCCAGCGAGATGATCGCGATGAGCGAGACGAACCGTTCGCGCCGCCGCGCGCGCAAATATCGCAGGCCAATCAGGAATTCGTAGCGCAACGCGTCACCATTCGAAATTGTATGCGAAACCCGCCGTGGGTTTCGCACTTCCCTGGGCAGGGGTAACCCCTGCACCCAATGTTGAAAAAAGATGCGGGCTTCGCCCTGTGAGAACTTGTTTTTGGGTCATCCTAAGCGCAGTGAAGGGACCCGGTTCTTTCCTTTCTTCTGTGATCGATTGAATCAAATCGGGTCGGAGATCGTCTCGGTGATCGTCATAGTCGCCGAGGCTCGCGGGCATTGCAACAATTCCGGGTTGCGCTGCGCAGCGGCCGTGAAATATGCTCACGACGTTTTGACCCGAAATGCGGAGGAAGTCCGGATGAACCGTCTTTTGGCTGGAGCGTTGGCCGCCGCGCTGCTGATTTGCGTCGGCAACCTTAGCTCCCCCGCGTTCGGTGAAGATCCCGCGGAATTACCCGCCCATAATACGATTACGATGAACTTCCAGAACGTGGAGATTCCCGTTCTTGCCAAGTTCATCAGCGAGATCACCGGCCGCAATTTCATCATCGACGAATCCGTGCGCGGCAAGATCACGATCATCTCGCCGAGCAAAGTCACACCCGAACAGGCCTACTCGATCTTTCAATCCGCGCTCCAGGTAAAAGGCTTCACCACCGTTCAGGCCGGCAAGATCATCAAGATTGTGCCCGCGCGCAACGTGCGCTCCTCCGCCGCGCTTACCGAATCGCAAGTCCCCGCCGAAACCAAGGGCGACGAATATGTCACCCGGATGATCCGGCTTAAGAATATCGACGCCGCTTCGGTCATAGGGGTGATCCAGCCGATGGTTTCGCACGACGGCCTGGTCGCCGCGTTTCCGATGGACAACACCGTGATCGTCACCGACGACGCCTACAACGTCGAAAGACTGCTGCAGATAATCGGCAGCCTCGACGTGCGCGGCGAACAGCAGACGATCGTGGTGATTCCGCTCAAGCTTGCGTTTGCCACCGAGCTGGCGCCCGAGATCGATGCGCTCATGACGGCGAAGATGCAAGGCGCCGGCGCAAGCCCCCAGGGGGGCGTACGACCTCAAATGGGCGTCGCGCCGTCGGCCACCGGCGGGGCAGGGACGGGCTACAAGGTTATCCCCGACGAACGCACCAATTGCCTTATCGTGATGGCGCCGCCGCTTCAGATGCGTGAGATCCAGGAGATAGTCGCCAAGCTCGACGTCAATCCGCCGCTGGCCACCTCGCGAATCCACGTCTATCGGCTCAAGAACGCGCAGGCGCTCGAGATGGTCCAGGTGCTCAACACCCTGCTCAACGGCGGCGGCGGCCCGAGCACCATGTCGCCCACAACAGGCAAGGGATCGCTCGGCCGCGCGAGCTTTAACAGCGCTGCCAGCGGCGGAATGGGCGGCAGCAGCTCGGGCTTTGGCGGAATGGGTGGCGGAATGGGCGGCAGCATGGGCGGCAGCATGGGCGGGATGGGCAGCATGGGCGGCAGCTCGAGCATGGGCGGCACGAACGGCTCCGGCGGTTTCGGCGGCAGTGGTGGCGGCGGCGGGATGATGAACCGCGGCGGCTCGTCGAGCAGCACCGGTCCGGCGTCGGCCAGCTCTCAGGGCAAGACGGTTGATTTCTCTTATCCGGTGAATGTCACCGCCGATCCCGCGACCAACGCGATGGTTATCAGCGCGTCGCCGCAGGATTGGCAGACCCTCAAGCAGATTATCGACGAACTCGACACCCCGCGCGTCCAGATTTTCGTCCAGGCCGTCATCGTCGAGGTCAGCGCCGAGCGCCAGCGCCAGATGGGCGTCAATTTCAACGCGGCCGTGGGGGGAGGAAGCGTACTGGGCTTCGGCACGGTTGATTACGGACAGCTTCAGAGTGCGCTTTCCAACCCGCTCGGGGTGACCGGTCTGGGTCTGGGGCTCGCCTCGAATACCACCTGTACGATTTCTGCCGCGGCTCTGGCAGCGGCTACCGCCGCCGCCGGGACGACGACGAGCACCACCACTACCGGCAACGTGAGCCTGCCCTGCGATGCCGTGCTGCTCATGGCGCTTGAAACCGACACTCATGCCGACGTGCTCTCGGCGCCGACTCTGCTCACCTCCGACAATGAAGAAGCGATGATCGTGGTGGGCGAGAACCTGCCGTTCGTCGGCTCGTCGGCGGCCAACGCGGGATTACCCGGACAAATCTTCAACTCGGTCGAGCGCCAGAACGTCGGCATCACGCTGGACATCGTGCCGCAGGTCTCCGAGGGCGACTACGTCAAGCTCGACCTCTATGAGGAAGTTTCCAACGTCGTCAACGGCACCGCGAACAACACGCTTGGTCCTACCACGACCATTCGGTCCGCCTCGACCAGCGTGATGATCCAGAACCATCGCACCGCGGTTATCGGCGGCCTGCTCTCGAGCCAGGACACGGTCGATAACCAGGGCGTTCCGTTCATTTCCGACATCCCGGTAATCGGAAATTTTTTCAGCAACAAGAGCAGCGACAAGCAGAAGGACAACCTGATCGTCTTCCTGACTCCGCATATAGTTCGCAACAAGAGCCAACTGCGCGATCTCGCCCTCGACGAGCGCCAGCAGTTCGTCGACTCGCTGGGCCGCAAGGAAGTTCACGATATGCCCGCCTCGCAGATCCGCCAGATCTACAAGCCGAGCTTCTCGATTCCTGTTTCTCCCAAGGCCGACCTGAGCGCGCCTGTGGGTACTATTCCGTATCCTGTGAGCGGCGAAAATCCGGGCGCCGGAGTCGGGTCCGCGCCCGACGGCAGCGAAAGCGAAACCCCCTTCAATAGCCCTGAGGTCGGTCCGACCTCGATGAACGGGACGACGACCAGCTACTCGACTACGACCTCGTCGACCACGGCGAGCGCCCCGCCGTACTCGGCGTCGTCGCAGCGATTTGTTACCTCGGGGCCTGCCGCGCCGCTGGATTCCGGCGCCGGCAAAGTCGCGGCACCAGCGGCCGGCGCCACCGCGGGCGTAACCCCCGGCATCGCCCCCTGACTTTTCCGCCAGCTGTTCTAACCAGGCGAAGCCCGTATCTTTGTCTTAGCCGACGGGAATCAGTGAAACACGAAACCCGCAAGGGGTTTCGCACGCTTAAAAGCTGCAATTAAACATGGCCAGGCAAATCGGTCCCGTTCAGGCCCGAATCGAATACACGGGCATAACCGCCGTCACTGCGGCACTGCGTGCGATGCCGTTGGAACGGGCGGTGCGTGCGGGCGCGCGGCTGGGAGGATGGGCGATGAATTTCGATCGCCCCAACCGGCCGATCGCGCTCAAGAACCTCGAGATCGCTTTCCCCGAGATGACCCCGGCGGCGCGCCTGGCAATCCTGCGCAAGATGTATCGCAGTTGGGGCCGCGTGCTCGCCGAATGGACCCACTTGCCCGAACTCAGCCGCGCCAACATCGAGCAGGTCGTTACTTACGACGGCAAGGAAAATTGGGACGAGGCCGAACGGCGCTCCAACGGCCGCGGCATTCTGGTGCTGACCGGACATTACGGAAATTTCGAGTTGCTGCCGATCGCGCACTCGATCTACGGCTACCACCTCGCCATGGTTCATCGTCCGCTGCGCAATCCGCTGGTCGACGCGGCGGTATGCGCCGAGCGAATCCGCCATGGGAACAGACTCATCGCGCGCAAGGCGGGCGGGCGCGAGATGATGCGGATGCTGCGGCAGAACTGGATGATTGCACTCGCGCTCGATCTCGACGTGCGCAAGGGCGTGTTCGTGGATTTCTTCGGGATGCCGGCCTGCACCAGCGACGGCATGGCGCGGCTGTCGATCGCCACGGGCGCGCCCGTGCTGCCGGCGTTCATGGTGCGCGAGGGCGACTCGGTTCATCACAAGATCACCATTCTGCCCGCAATTTACGCCGAGAAGACTCGCAACCGCGAGGCTGCGGTGCGCGAGTACACGCAGCGCTACACCGACGCGATCGAGCAGATGATCCGCAAGCATCCCGATCATTGGAACTGGATTCACCGCCGCTGGAAAACCCGCCCGCCCGGGCAGTCCCGCTTCTACTAGACGGAGAACATCGCTCTTGCTGAGATTACCCCGCGCCAACCGGCGACCAGCGGGAGCCAGCAGCCGTTGAAAATTGCTTGTTCGACAGGCTCCCTGAAAAATCGGCGATCGTTCCAAAAGACCCGCTCATGAGGTATTGATATCGAGATAAGGAGCGCTTGTAGGCGGATCGAAAATGACAACCTGGTATCCCGTGGCTGTGACCCTGCTGGTGGCCGGCGTGATCGTCGGCGTCATGTGCACGATCAACATGCTGGTCGGTCCCAAACGCGCCGGCGCCGCGGTCAAGAGCGAGGCTTTCGAATGCGGCAACGCGCCGAGCGGTTCGGCGTGGGGGCGGTTCTCGGTGCGCTTCTACCTGACGGCAATTTTGTTTCTGATCTTCGACGTCGAGGTAATTTTTCTGTATCCGTGGGCGGTCGAGCTGCGCTACCTGGGAATGTTCGGCTTCGTCGAGGCGCTGATCTTCATTGCGATTCTCTGCGTCGGGCTGGTCTACGCCTGGGAGCGCGGCGCGCTCGATTGGGACTAGCGGCGATCGATGTTGATTGAAAAAATAAAAGCACGCTTCGGCGGGGAAATTCTCGACGCGCAAGCGGCGCGCGACGAGGAAACGTTCACCATCGATCGCGAAGGCGCGTATGATTTTTTCCGCGCGCTGCGCGACGAGCCTGACTTCGATTTCAATTTCCTGACCGACGTGACCGCCGTCGATTGGCCCGAGCGCAAGCCGCGCTTCGAGGTCGTCTATCAACTGAACTCGCTCAACCTCGCCCATCGCATCCGCGTCAAGATCCGCGTGGACGGCGCCGATCCATGGGTCCACAGCGTCGTTGGGGTGTGGGGCGCCGCCGACTGGCTCGAGCGCGAATGCTTCGACATGTTCGGAATCGTCTTCAAGGGCCATCCCGATTTGCGCCGCATCCTGATGTACGATTCGTTCCAGGGTCACCCGCTGCGCAAGGACTACCGATACAACGAACGCCAACCGATCGTCGCGGAGATCGACCCGGTCGTGAATCCGATTCGCTCCTCGCGCTGAAGACACGACCCGATACAAGCCATGGCATTACCGGCGCGCTGGAAGGACAAAATCGTACCGTCGGACCCCTCCGACGAGATCATGGAACTGCAGATGGGGCCGTCGCATCCCGCGTCCCACGGCACCATCAAGTTCAACCTCAAGCTCGACGGCGAGCGGATCGTCGATTGCGACGTCGAGGTCGGATTCCTGCATCGCGGATTTGAAAAGATGTGCGAGCAGGGGACCTGGACGCAATGCTTCCCGTACACCGACCGGCTGAATTACGCCTCGCCATGCATCAACAACGTCGGCTTCGCGCTCGCCGTCGAGCGCCTGCTCGGCATCGACACGACCGAGCGATGCAAATACGTGCGCATGATCATGAGCGAGGTTTCGCGCATCGCCGACCACTTGACCTGCCTCGGGATGGCGGCGCACGAGGTCGGCGGATCGACCGCCGGGATGTACATGGTGGAGGCGCGCGAGTTCCTCTACGACTTGATCGAGGCTGTGACCGGCGCGCGAGTCACCGTGACATGGTGCCGCGTGGGCGGCGTGACCCATGACCTGCCCGCGGATTTCACCGATCGGATCAAAGCTGCGTTCGCGCGTCTCGATCAGGTGCTCAGCGACTGCGACAAGATGCTCAGCCGCAACCGCGTATTCATCGACCGGATGGCGGGAGTCGGGAAGCTGTCGCAGCCGGAGGCAATCTCCTACGGGCTGAGCGGTCCGCTGCTGCGCGCGGCCGGAGTGGCTTACGACGTTCGCAAGGCGCATCCGTACCTGGTGTATGACCGGATGCAGTTCGAGATCCCGACCGGGGACCGCGGCGACAATTACGATCGCTTCAACGTCCGCTTCCAGGAGGTGTATCAGTCCAAGCGCATCATCGAGCAGGCGCTCGCGGCGATCCCTGAAGGTCCCGTCACCATCACCGATCCCAAGGTCGTGCTGCCCGACAAGCAGAAGGTGTACAACTCGATCGAAGGCCTGATGAACCACTTCAAGCTGATCATGGAGGGCATCCACGTGCCCGCCGGCGAGGTTTACCAGGCGGTCGAAGCCGCCAACGGCGAGTTGGGTTTTTACGTCGTGAGCGACGGCAGCGGCCGGCCATATCGGGTGCGGGTGCGGCCGCCGTGCTTTCTCGGGATGGGCGCGCTCAACAAGATGCTCATAGGCCGCATGATCCCGGACATCATCGCGACGTTCGGGATGATCAACATGATCGGCGGCGAGTGCGATCGCTAGCGGGTCCGCACCGATTGCATCGTCAGCGCCGCGTCTCCTGCCCGCCGCCAATCGCCAACCTCTTCCTTAGCAACGCACACCCTTTGCGGCGCCGGTCCGCGTCGTTATCATCGAGCGTTGGAGCGCAAGCCAACGCCGGCCAGTCTCAGAATGTCCTCGCCTGAAGCCATCGCCACGCAAATCGCGCCGCCGCCGCGTCGCGTGCTGATAGTGCTGCTCGGGGCGATCGGCGACGTGGTTCGCGCGCTTCCTTTGCTCGGGCGGATTCGCAATGCGTGGCCCGACGCGCACATCGCGTGGGCCGTGGAACCCAAGTCCCGCGGATTACTCGACCACCATCGATGGCTCGACGAAGCGATCGTGTACGATCGCGCGCACGCGCCGTGGACGTTCCTGGGGTTTCTGTGGCGGATTCGCAAGGGGCATTTCGATCTGGCGATAGACCTTCAGCGTCATCTCAAAAGCGGTCTCACCTCGCGAATCTCGGGCGCCGCGGTTCGTTTTGGCTTCGCCAAGCCGAACACCAAGGAGTTCAACCACCACTTTTCGAATCATTGGATCGCGCCGCAGCCGAACATGCGCCTGAAGCTCCTGCAATACCAGGCGTTCGGCGACGCGCTCGGCATCGCGCAATCACCGATCGAATTCGGACTCGCCGCGACGGACGCGGAACGAGCCCGCGCGCTCGAGATGCTGCGCGAGGCGCCGCGGCCGATCATGGCGGTGATCCTTGGCTCGTCGTGGCCAAGCCGCATCTACTTTCCTGAATCGACCGCCGCGGTAATCCGCAACCTCGCGCGACCCGGCGCCGGCAGCCCGGCGCTATTCCCCGTGTTGCTCGGCGGTCCCGGCGAAACCAACCTCGCCGCCGAAGTCATGCGCCATCTCGACGGCGTCCCGGCGCTCAATCTGGCCGGACGCACTTCGCTGCGCGATCTGATCGCGATCTTTCCCGAATGCGCCGTCGCCTTCGGACCCGACTCCGGCCCGATGCATATCGCGGCCGCCGTGGGATGCCCGGTAGTATCGCTGTGGGGCGCCACCGCCGCCGAACGTTCCGCGCCGTGGGGCTTTGCCGAGCTCGCAATCAGCGGCGCGATACCGTGTCAACCCTGCTATCTTCGTCAATGCCCCGTCGGGCGCGAATGCATGCGGCGAATATCCCCCGAAGAAGTCACTGCCAACTTGAGGCGCGCGCTCGCGATGCGTGGAGAGGCAGGATGAGCTGGCGCAAGATGAACTGGCGGATGACGGGCTTTGACGGGGTGCCGTTGACGCGCGGAGGATGGACCTTCTTCATCCCGGGTTCCGCCGCGCGATTTTCAGACGGGTATCGCGAGCGCCTGATCGTTTCCGCATTGGCCGCCATCGACGGCACCCTGACGACCAGCATCCGGCGCTCGCGTCATGCCGAGACATGGTTCGAGCATTTCGATCAGGTTGGGGGTCCGAACGCCTATTTCAAAGTGCTCGACCCGATCCGCGGCCTGAATCGGATCACGTGGATATTCAAGCGGACGCGCGCCGCGCATGATGCGTCGATATCGGAGAGTCTGCGCGCCGACGGCGTGGGAGTCGCGGAAATTCTGCTGCTCGGCGCCGAGCGCCGCGGCGGACGCGAGATCATAGTAACCGCGCGCATTGACGGGTCTAATCTTGCGCGCTATTTGAAACGTGCGAATTTCGCGTCCCGGCGCGTGGTGTTGCGCGCGCTCGGCGCGGAGGTCGCACGATTGCATCGCGCCGGATACATCCACGGCGACCTGACGCCGTACAACATCTTCGTCACCGGACTCGAGCCGCCGCAATTCGTTTTCATCGATCATGAACGCACCCGCCGCACGATTCTGAGCCGCTTCGAGCGGCCGCGGATGCGCAATCTCGTTCAGCTGGGGCAGCTCGAGCTCGGCGGCGTCACGAGTACGGATCGGATGCGCGTGTGGTGCGGCTACGCCGCCACGTTTTCCGCGCGACGCCGCCGCGTGGCACGCCGCCGCGTTGCCGCGATGCTGGCGGCCAGAATCGGGACGCAACGCAAAGCCGCAGCGATGGCAGCCCGCGCATCGGCGTCTGTGGGACAGCATCGGGAGGCAAGAGGGAGCTGATGGCCGAGCGGATCAAAATTTCCGTGGTGATTCCGGTGTACAACGAAGTCACGACGATCGGCCGCGTAATCGAGCGCGTGCTGGATTGCGGCTTTGATCCCGAGGTCATCGTCGTCGATGACGCTTCGACCGACGGAACCACGAAGTATCTGCGCGAGTTCAGCCATCCGCGCGTTCAATGTTTTTTTCACACCATCAATCGCGGCAAAGGCGCCGCGCTCCGGCTCGGCTTCGCGGCGGCGAAAGGTCCTTACGTCTTCGTGCAGGACGCCGACCTCGAATACGATCCCAAGGATTACGCCGCGATGATTGGGCCGCTGCTGGACGGCCGTGCCGACATGGTTTACGGCTCGCGCTTTCTCTCCGGGCCGCATCGCGTCATGTTCTTCTGGCATTACGTGGCGAACCGCGCGGTGACGCTGCTCTCCAACATGTTAAGCAATCTCAATCTGACCGACATGGAAACCGGGATGAAGGGTTTCGTGCGCACGAAATTGATTACGCTCAAGCTCAACGCCAACCGCTTCACCTTCGAGCCCGAGATCACCGCCAAAGCGGCGCGCGCGCGATGGCGAATCTACGAGGTGCCGGTGTCGTACGCGGGACGGACCTACGAAGAGGGCAAGAAGATCGGGCTGCGCGACGCGCTGACCGCGGTGTGCGCAATCCTGTATTACAGATTCTTCGATTGATGCGATCAAACTGTAATATGACGCAGACAGTTCAGCATGACGACGCCATCCAAGTGCCTCCCAATAGCAACACGGCTGACACCCCGGCGCTGAGCATCGCCGGCGTCGATCCCGAACTCGGCTTCGCCGGGGGCGAGAGCCAGGTGCTGGGCTTGACGCTTGCGCTGGCCGGCCGCGGTCATCGCGCGGAATTGATTTGCGATCCCGCGGGACGGCTCTGGGACCGGGCTGTCGCCGCGGGCATAAGATGCCATCCGCTGCGCATCCGCAACGCCATCGACCTGGCAGCCGGCATCCGGCTGCGCGCGATCCTCAAACGTGAACGCTATGACGTCGTTCATTTCCACACCTCGCGCGCGCATTCGATGGCGCCGTTTGCGCGCGGCTTCGCGCGTGCGCTGGTGGTTACGCGGCGGATGGACTACAGGCCCAACCGCGTTTTCGCGCCGTACCTGTTCAATCGCGCGGTCGACGGCGTGGTCGCGATCTCCGGCGGCGTCGCCGATTCGCTCGCGGCCGCAGGCGTCGATCGCGAGCGCGTCACGGTTGTTCCTAGCGGCGTGGATTGCGACCGCTTCCGCCCACCTACCGCCGAGGAACGCGTGCGCGCGCGAATCGCGCTCGGAATATCCCATGGCGAGTTCGTGATATCTGCGGTTGGCGCACTCGAGCCGCGCAAGGGCCATCGCTATCTCATCGAAGCGATCGGAGCGCTCGCCTCAACCGCGCCGTCCGTCAAGGTGAAGTGTCTCATCGCGGGGCAGGGTTCGATCCGCGCAGCACTCCAACGCGAAATCGCGCAAGTCAGATGCACTGAGCGCATCAGGCTGCTCGGCAGAATCGACGACCCGCGCGAACTGCTGTGGGCGTCGGAGGTATTCGCGATGCCGTCGCTGAAAGAAGGGCTCGGCGTGGGTGCTCTGGAAGCCATGGCGAGCGCGCTTCCAGTAGTCGCAAGCGACGTTGGCGGCCTGCGCGAAGTGGTTGAGAGTGAGTACAGCGGAATCATCGTGCCGCCGGCAAATCCTGAAGCAATCGCGTCGGCGATAGGCCGGCTGGAGCAGTGGCCCGCGCTGAGATCGCAGATGAGCGCGGCGGCGCGGGCGCGCGCCGTGAAAAATTATTCGATGGGCGAGATGACCACGCGGACACTCGCGCTCTATCGCACGTGGGTGAGAAAAACGCGGGAAGAAAGGAACAGGGTCACATGAAAAGCATGACCGGGTTCGGCAGGGCTATCGCTGAGCAGGACGGCACTCGCGTGACTGTCGAAGTGCGCGCTCTGAACCAGCGATTTTTCGAACTCAAGCTGGCGGTGCCGCGCGGATGGGGCGAGCATGAAGCCGAGATTCGCAAAACCGTGCAAAATGTGGTGGCGCGCGGGCGGGTCGAACTTTTTATCAAGTCGGTTTCGCTGAAACCTCCGCCGGTGCGGCTCGAGGTGAACGACCGGCTGGCTAATTTGTACGTCGCCGAACTGCGTCGTCTCGGCAAGCGGCTTCATCTCAACGGCGATCCGGAAATCGGATCGATCCTCAACCGGCCTGAAATTTTTCACGTCGTTGAGGAGGAGCACGACTCGGCCGCGGCATTCACGCTTGGCCACAAGGCTTTGGTTCGCGCGTTGAAAGCGCTGGATGCCGAGCGGGGGCGCGAAGGCCACAGCGTACACGACGATTTTGCCGCGCGGGTCCGCAATATCGAAGCGGCGATCCCGAAAATTGAACGGCTGGCCGAGCAGACGCGCGCGGAAATCATGGAAAATTTTCACAAGCGGATTCGCGAACTCCTGGCGGACTTGCCGGTCAACGAGAAACGCCTCTATGAGGAAGCGTCGTCCGCCTCGCAGCACGGCGATATCAGCGAAGAGATCATGCGTCTGCGCACGCATCTCGACGGCCTCAAAGCGCTGCTCAAGCGCAAGGGACAGGTCGGGAAGTCGATTGAATTTCTGCTCCAGGAAATCAACCGCGAGGTAAATACGATGGGTTCGAAGTCGCAGAACGCGGCACTTTCCCAAGTAACCGTTGAAGTGAAGGCGGAAGCCGAAAAGATGCGCGAGCAGGTCCAGAACGTTGAATAGGATATATTAAAGCGGCCTTTGCACCCGGTTAATGGCTTCTATACCGTTGAAATCAGGTGATTCTTTGCCGCCGAGGCGCGGTATAATTTTTATCCTTTCGGCGCCTTCGGGGGCCGGCAAGACCACGATTTGGCGCGCGTCGCTCAAGGCCATCGCGGACCTGGAGTTTTCGGTATCATTGACCACGCGCGCGCCGCGAGAAGGCGAGGCGGACGGAATCGACTACAGCTTTGTGAGCGAAGAGGAGTTCAAACGCAGGCAAGCATCCGGCGAACTCGCCGAATGGGCGCGTGTGTTCGAATCCTCCTACGGCACGCCGCGAGCGCCGCTCGACGCCGCGATCGCATCGGGCCGCGACATCCTGCTCGACATCGACATCCAGGGCGCCCGCCAGATTCGCGCAATGTATCCTGGCGATGCGGTCGCGATTTTTGTTCTGCCACCGACCTTCGCCGAACTCGAGGGGCGTCTGCGCGGGCGCGGCACCGAGGAAGAATCCAAGATTCAGCACCGGCTTCGCAAGGCGCGCGACGAAGCCCAGGCCTATCCCGAGTACGACTACCTGATAGTCAACGCCCAGCTTCATGAATCCGTCGCGCGGCTGGAAACGATCGTAAACGCGGAGCGGCTCAAGGTCGGCCGGCTGCGCGGCGAATTCGCGCCGTGGAAGAGCTAGCGCAAAGTAGCACGCCTGACCAACTCGCCGCGCTTATCGCGCGGGTGCAGACCTACAATCCGCAGGCCGACATCGGCCTGATCCGCCGCGCGTACGACTACTCGGCGCGGATGCATGTGGATCAGAAGCGCGAATCGGGCGAACCCTACGTCACGCATCCGCTCAACGTCGCGACGATTATCGCGCAGCTCAAGCTCGACGTGCCTTCGATAGTCACCGGCTTGCTGCACGACGTCGTCGAGGATACCCACGCCTCGCTCGCGGAGGTGCAGGCGGATTTCGGCGCCGAGGTCGCGCAGCTGGTTGACGGCGTGACCAAGGTCTCGAAGATCACGTTCCAGAGCCGCGAGGAAAAGCAGGCCGAGAATTTCCGCAAGATGATCATCGCGATGGCCCACGACATCCGCGTCGTGCTGATCAAGCTTGCCGACCGGCTCCACAACATGCGCACGCTCGACCATCTCGCCGCCGACCGCCAGCTGGAGATCGCGCGCGAGACGATGGAAATTTACGCGCCGATCGCTCATCGCCTCGGAATCTACTGGCTCAAGTCGGAGCTCGAGGACCTGGCGTTTCGCTATCTGAATCCAACTGCGTACCAGTCGCTGAAGGCGTTCGTCGCGGCCAAACGCCAGGAGCGCGAGGAGTACATCGCCGCCGTCATCGAGATCCTGTCGCGCCGCCTCTCCGACAGCGGGGTCACCGCCGAGGTCACCGGCCGGCCCAAACATTTTTTTTCGATTCACTCCAAGATGCAGGAGATGGGGCTGAGCTTCGAGGAAATCTACGACCTGGTCGCGTTCCGCATCATCGTGAACACGGTGCGCGAATGTTACGAGGCGCTCGGCGTCGTGCACGCCAACTGGAAGCCGGTCCCGGGCCGCTTCAAGGATTACATCGCGCTGCCCAAGGCCAACATGTATCAGTCGCTGCACACCACCGTGATCGGTCCGCGCGGCCAGCGGATGGAAGTGCAGATTCGCACGCGCGAGATGCACAAGGTGGCCGAGGAAGGAATCGCGGCGCACTGGAGCTACAAGGATGGCAACTCCAGGGAGGTCAAGGAGACCGAGCGCTTTGCATGGCTGCGGCGCCTGATCGAATGGCAGCAGAATCTCAAGGACCCCCAGGAATTTCTCTCCACCGTCAAGGACGATCTGTTTCCCGAGGAAGTTTTCGTCTTCACGCCCAAGGGCGACGTTTTCGATTTTCCGCTCGGCTCGACCGTGATCGACTTCGCCTACCGAATCCACTCCCAGGTCGGCAACCATCTCGCCGGCGCGCGCGTCAACGGACGGATGGTGCCGCTGCGCTACCGGCTTCGATCGGGTGATACGGTCGAGGTGCTGACCTCAGAAAAGCAGGTGCCGGGCAAGGACTGGACCAACTACGCGGCCACCGCGCGCGCGAAATCGCGCATCCGTCAATGGCTGCGCAGTCAACAAGCGGAACGCTCCCGCGATCTCGGAATATCGCTGCTCGATCGCGAGCTCGAACCCGTCAAGCTCAGCGTCACGCAGCTTAGATCGAGCAAGCGGCTCGACGCAGTGCTCGCCGAGTTCTCGCAGCGCGACGTCGAAAGCCTGCTCGCCGCGGTCGGCTACGGAATAATCACGCCCGCCCAGTTGCTCGCGAAATTGCTGACACCGGCGGAGCTGAAACTCTATCGTCCCGAGAAACTGCCGACGCCGCTCGGTCCCGCGCAAAGAGAGCGCGCCGCCAAGGAAGCGCGCAAATCCGCCAGCGGTGCGGTCGTGGTCTCGGGCGTCGGCGACATGCTGGTGCGATTCGCGCGATGCTGCAATCCGCTGCCGGGCGAGGCGATCACCGGCTTCATCACGCGCGGTCGCGGCGTTACGGTGCACGTCGCGGGATGCGCGCATGCGCTCAACACCGATCCGGATCGGCGCGTGCCCGTGGTATGGAAGGACGGCGAGGAAGCGCCGCGCCCGATTCGGCTCGAAGTGCTATGCGCCGATCAGCCGGGCTTGCTCGCCGCGATGACCAAGGCGATCGCCTCGGCGGGCGTGAATATATCGACCGCCGAAGTGAAGACTCACGGCGCCGACGGACGCGCGCTGGCGGTCTTCGAGGTCAGCGTGAGCAGCGCCCGTCAATTGAACAACCTGATGAATTCGATCGGCGCGATCGACGGCGTCATGCGCGTGTCGCGCCTCGGCCAGCAAAACGGCAATCGCCATTGATGCAAAAATGAAAACCTCGATTCACACCAGGCAGGCGCCGGCCGCGATCGGTCCGTATTCGCAGGCGGTCGAGCAACACGGGATGGTCTTTTGCTCCGGGCAGGTCGGTCTCGACCCGGCGTCGGGCGCTCTGGTCGAAGGCGGGATCGAATTCGAGACTCGGCGCGTGCTCCAGAACCTCGGCGAAGTGCTCGCGGCTGCGGGACTGGATTTCGTCGACGTGGTCAAGACCACCATCTTCATGATCGATCTCGCCGACTTTGAAATCGTCAACCGCGTGTACGCAGAGCATTTCGATCCGCCGTATCCGGCGCGCTCGACCGTGCAGGTGGCGGCGCTGCCGCGCCACGCGCGAATCGAGATCGACGCGATCGCGCTGAAACGCGAATAAAAAAGGGAACCCGCGCCCGCGGACTGTTCCATCGCGCAGTCGCGAAAAGATGCGCTGCGCAGATTTTCGCGTCTTCTCACTGAGGGTGCAGGGGCCGCGCCCGCCAGCGGCGGGCGGCCTTAATACTGGGTGCAGGGGTCACCCCCTGCGGTGCAGGGCTCAGCCCTGCAGAATTGCCAGCGCGGCTGCGTCGATAAACCGCCCGGATGGATCGAGCTTGCGCGCCGACCGTACCAGGCGCGCCGCGTTGGCCCGGCGCATCGCAGCCGGCAACGGCGCATCGTAGAGCCGCGCCTTGTCCAGATCGATAATAATCACGGTGAAACTCTCGCGCGCTTGCGTCACCAGGATGTTGTGCAGATTGAGATCGGCGTGAAAGAGCCCCTGCTTGTGCATCGTGTCGATCGCCGCGCGCGCCTGCCCGAGAACGTGACTTCGAACTGTCGGATCGTCGTCCGTCTTCAGGAACTCCCACAGCGTCATTCCGCGCACCGCACGAGTCAGAAAAAATCCTCGATAGAGAGCGGGACCGATCCATTCGATCATGGCGCCCATCGGCTCTGCCACCGGAATCCCGCGCCGCATCGCTTCAACCGTCACGGCGAGTTCAGTCAGCGGGCGCGGCGTCATACCCACGTAAACGTCGCTCAGAATCGAACCGATCATTCCGCCACGCCGGCCCCGGCGCGCGAACAGCTCGAGCCCGCCCTCGAGCTTCAGCCGGAATGCGCTCTGGCGATTTCCCGCACCCGCTTCCGATGCGGCCACCAGCTCGCCGAGCCTTTTCACGATCTCCGCGGCATGAGCGGCGATATCGCGATGGATCACGAGTTCCCCGCGGCCGATCTTGAACGCCGAAAAGTCTGGAAGCGAGCGCCACTGCATTTGTGACGGCGGTCTCACGCTTGGGATGCCTGGCTCATGCGCGCTTCTCGGTCGTCGCTCCCGCTTCGCAGCCACAACGCGAACACGGCGGCGAGCGCGAGCAGCGATGAAAGGAAATGCGCCGAGTAAAAGAGGGCGATGCGGTTCAAATAGTTTCCGGTCGCAAGATTGAGTAACACGGAAAGCGCGAACAGCGTCCACACCGAAATCGGCGGGCGCTCGGCGCCGTCCCGATCGGTCCACAGCGCCGCGGTCAGCGCCATGTAAGGCACGAGCATCGCCGCGTAGTAGCTTTTCCACGAAATCGGTGCGAACGAGGGCATCAGGCAGAACAAGCCGCACAGCGCGAGCCGCCCCGCGAACTTTCCACGCTCACGGCTCATCGCGTCCCAGAGCAACACTGCCGCCACGAGAATTATCTCGAGTCCCATTCCGGCAATCGTTGCGGCCGAAGACGTTTCCGCGTCAGCGCCGATGCGAAGACTCATCAAGCGCGCGACCGCCGACACCGCCGACTGGTTGGTGAGCATCGTGCGATATCGATTCGTCATCGAAGCGATCGCCGTCAGGTACGCGCCGGTTTGATCGATCCATCCACGCGGTCCAAAGATCACGATTGGTACGACGATCAGCGCGATTCCCGCCACCACCGCCCATCCGAGCGCGGCGAAACGCCGGCTAATCGCAAGATGCAGCGCCACCAGCACCGCGAACGGCTTGATCAGTATCGCCGCCGCAAGCATCAGGCCCGCCCACCCGTCGCGAGACTCGTCGGCGTAAATGATCGCCCACACGATCAACGCCAGGGTCGGGAGGTTTATCTGGCCGTGCTCGAAGTTGTTGTCGATGAATCGGGATGACAGCAGCACCGGGACGACGATCAGCGCGGCCGGCAATCGCCGCTCACGGCCGAACAGAATCACGCCCGCGCCGATGACCAATTCGATCAGTGAAAATGCGTTGACCGCGAAGAAGACAAATTGCGCAACATGGCGCGGCAGCGCCGCGAGCGGTGCGAACCCGATCGCAAAGATCGGTGCGTAGAGAAAACGATCGGAGTCGGCCGGCGGATAGATCGCGAGGGCGTGAAGTGCGCGATGGCCCGCGCGAAGGTAAACGTTGAAGTCGCCCTGCGCGCGAAGCGTTGCCGAGATGCCGAGCCCGACGATGTAGATGCCCATCGCGAGCCATGCGAACTGGCGGGCGCGCGGGGAGTCGATCGTTTTCATCGCGGAAAGCCGGCCGGCCGCGCGCCGCGGATTGGTCACGCGATCGGCTTGGCTTCCTCGATCAGCATGATTGGAATGTCATCGCGCACCGGATACTCGAGTCTGCAAGCGCTGCAGACCAGGCCGTCCTGCTTGTCGTTGAGATGCAGGTCGCCCTTGCATTTCGGGCACGCCAGGATGTCGAGCAGTTCCTGACTCAGCGCCATCGCAAAATTCCTCCAGGCATTTTCCTTCGTCTTCTATGCATCCGCCGCCGTCGAGGCTGCGGTCATGCGATCCAGTATCAACTCGTCGAGCGCGCGCGCATCGGCCGCGTCCATCGTCACTTCAAGCCTGAGAGCGTATAGCGAATCGCGCGGGAACGGAAACCGCTCCAGCTTGACCAGGTCCTTCTCGGTCGTAACGACCAGGTCGGTGTCGCGCATCGCGTTCACCATAGCCTGCCAGTCGGCGTTCGTGTAGGCGTGATGATCCGGATAATCGAAAACGCCGACCAGGTCCGCGTCGAGTTCGCGCAGCATCGCGTAGAACGCGCTTGAATCCGCCAGACCGCTTACCGCCAGCACGCGTCGTCCTCCGAGTCCCAGCGGAGTTTCGCGCCACACCCCGTTCTCGGTGACCAGCAACGCGCGCGGCCGCACCGACGCGTGAAGTATTTTGCGCGCGGTTAGTTTCTTCATCTGCGACGGTCTAATTGCCGACGCGCCAGTTCCAAAGTTCATCACTACGATCGCGTCTGCGCGGCCGACCGCGCGGATCGGTTCGCGCATCGGTCCGGCCGGGATCATCCAGCCGTTGCCGAAGCCGCGCTCATTGCTCACCAGCACCAGATCCACGTCGCGATTCAAGCGCACGTGCTGAAAGCCGTCGTCCAGGATCACCGCGTCGAGCGGACCGAACTTGCTCAGCAGCTCGATACCGTCGAGGCGCCGGCGCGCAACCGCAATCGGACCGGTGAACGACTTCGCCATCATCGCCGGTTCGTCGCCGGCGTCTTCCAGTGAGATTTTCAATGCGCCGCCGTCAGCCACCAGTTCGGCGCGCGCTTTGGATCGCGCGCGTTGGTAGCCCCGGCTCACGATTCCGACGCGCAGGCCGTGGCTCTGCAAGCGCCTGGCGAGAAACAACGTGAACGGCGTCTTGCCGTTTCCGCCGACCGTCAGGTTGCCCACGCTCACCGTCAGCACCGGCGTCCGACGCTTCATCATCCGCCAGTACAGATGACGTGCGGCCACGCCGGCGCGGTAAAGTCCCGCCGCAGCGGCGAGCCCGGCCCAAATTGGAAGAAGCGCTGCGGGAAGATCCCGCCGCCACAATCGCTCGATTCGTGGGCGATTCGGACTCGGCTCGTTTGAGGGCATCGGTCAGCCGAGACTAATGAGCCCTTCGAGCTGCTTCAAGGCGAATCGCGCGCCGCCCGACGCTGCGCTCACTGCAGCGCGCGCGCGTTGACCCGCACGTTGCCGCGCCTCGTCGTCGGCGAGCCATTGCGAAGTTTCACTGATTATGTCGCTCGCGCTTTTGACTATTCGTGCGCCGCCGGAACTGACCAGCGACGACACTATCTGCTGCTGGTTCTCGTGATACGGACCGATCAGGACCGGGACATCGGCCAACGCGGGCTCGGCCGGGTTTTGCCCGCCACGTCCCGGCGCGAGGCTGCCGCCGACGAATGCGATCGATCCGCGGCGATAGAAGCTGCGCAGCTCGCCCATGGTGTCGAGGATCAAAACGTCCGCGTCGCGCGCCGCGCCCGGTGAATTGAGCTGCGACGCCTTCACGTAATCGAGCGAGGCCGCATGCAGCGCCTTTTCGACTTCCGGCGTGCGCTCGAGATGGCGCGGCGCTATCGTCAGCGCGAGCTGCGGAAAATCCTTGCGCAGTTCACGGTACGCGCCCGCAATCACGGCATCCTCGCCCGCCGCCGTCGATCCCGCGATAAAAATCTTCCGCCCGGGTGCAAACGCCATCAGCTCAGGACGAATTGATTCTTCATTCGCCGTCTGCGCCTGCGCCGCTTCGATTTTGGTGTTGCCGGTGACCACCACTGTTGCCGCGAGATCGAACTCCGCATAACGCCGCGCGTCTTGCGGGCTCTGGGTCAGAATCAAGGCTGCCCGGCCGAGCGCATTTTCAAACAGGCCGCGCGCGCGCAGGTAACGACGCAATGATCGCTCTGACATCCGGCCGTTGACCACCGCGATCGTCGCGCCCGCCCGCGCGGATTCGATGAAGTAGTTCGGCCAGATTTCAGTCTCGGTGATCAGCACCATGCTCGGCTGCACGCGCTCCAGAAAGGATCGCACCGCGCGCTGATTGTCCAGCGGCGCAAGCATCCAGGCCGCCGCCCCCGGGATTCGGCGCATGGCGGCCTCGCGTCCCGCCGCCGTCATCGTGGTGATTGCCAAGACCGCGGCCGGATAGTGTTCGAGCAGACCGTTGGCGACCGGCCGAATCGCTTCGATCTCGCCGACCGAAGCCGCATGAATCCAGATTCGCGGCGCGCCCGCGGCCTCGGGAAAATCGCCGTGCCCCATCCGCTCGCGATAGTCCCGCATGTTCGCCGGATGCGCGGCCAGCAGCGCAAACGGCAGCGCCGGATACCACAGCAAATTGTAGAGCGCGCTTAGCATCGAGAGCTCGTCGATCGGCACACCTGACGAGTCGAATTACGATCAGTGAGTATCAGTTGACGAGGCCGCCATTACCGGCCAGATCTTCGGGGGACATGAATTGAAGGTCGTAGAGCTTTCGGTACTCCTGCCCGCGCGCAAACAATTCATCGTGCGTTCCGTCTTCGACTATCCGGCCGTGAACGACTACGAAGATCCGGTCTGCCCGGCGCACCGTGGACAGCCGATGCGCTATCACCAGCGTCGTGCGATTTGCCATCAGATGCTCGAGCGCTTCCTGCACCGAGTGCTCCGAGGCAGAGTCCAGCGACGAGGTTGCCTCGTCCAGGATCAGAATCGGCGCGTCTTTGAGCAGCGCGCGCGCGATCGCGATTCGCTGCCGTTCTCCGCCCGACATGCGCACGCCCAGTTCGCCCACCATCGTGTCGTAACCGTTGGGCAGCCGCGTGATGAAGTCGTGAGCGTTGGCGAGCTTGGCGGCCGCGATTACGCGCTCGAGATGCTTGTCGCTGCTGCCGTACGCGATATTGGCGCGAATCGTGTCGTCGAACAGAAACGTACTCTGTGTGACCAGGCCGATCTCCGCGCGCAGCGACTTAATCCGCAGCTTGCGTATGTCGATTCCGTCAACCGTGACGCGTCCCTGCTGCACGTCGTAAAAGCGCGGAATCAAATCCGCAATGGTGGATTTGCCGCCGCCGCTCATCCCGACCAGCGCCACGACTTTGCCAACCCCGATCTCCAGGTTGATATCGTGCAGCACCCATTCGTCGCCGTACTTGAAACTGACGTTCTCGAACGCGACGCGGTGCGGGCCGGGCGGCAGCTCGATGCCATCGGGATCGTCGGGAACCTCGCTCGGCTGATCCATCATCTCGAAGACGCGTTCGGCCGCAGCCATCCCCTGCTGAATGCTGTTGTTGGTCTTGCCAAGAGCCTTAAACGGCCGGTACACGAGGATCATAGTCGTAAAGAATCCGGCGAATTGACCGAGCGTGCGCGTGCCCGCCTGCAGCGATCCCACCGCCCACCAGACCACCGCGACCACCGCAATCGCGCCCAGCGCTTCGATCAGCGGCCCGGTAAACGCCTTGATCCGCGCCACCCGCATGAAGATTCGGAACAGCCGCTTGAGCTCGTGATTGAACCGCGCGCGCTCGTAATCTTCCATCCCGAACGCTTTCACGACGCGATTCCCCTGGAAGGTTTCATGCAGCAGCGACTGCAAGCCGCTCATTTGCTTTTGCTGATTCTTGGTCTCGCGGCGAACTTTCTTCGAAAGACTGGCGATCGGCAGAACAACGATCGGAAAACCGATGAAGGCGATGATCGCGAGCTGCCAGTCGAGCCAAAAAGCCGTCACCAGCAAGGCAATGAGCGACATGCCGTCGCCGAAGATCGAAAACACGCCGCCGCTCAGACTCGACACCACCAGGCCGACGTCGCTGATGATTCGTGCAACCATGACACCCGTCGGCGTGCGGTTGAAAAAACTCAGCGATTGACGTTGCAGGCTCTCGTTCAGATCGGCCCGGATATCCATCGTCAGCTTCTGCGAAATATATGAGCTCAAGTAGTCGTCGGAAAAATTCGCGAACGCGCGCAGCAAAAATAATCCCGCGAGCATCAGCGAGAACTCACGCAGCTTCGAGGCGCTGTGCGCATCAAGCTGACGAGCGACTTTGAGATTGGCGACCAGATCGACCACCAACTTCATGATGAACGGGATTCCGGCGCTGGCCGCCGACAGCAAGGCCATCGCCACGCCCAGCAACAACACGTAGGGGAACAGGTATCGGCGGAGGTAGCCGAACAGTCGCCATTGCAACGGGGTAAGCAGCTTCATGCGGCCGTCCTGGACGCGATCATCTCGAGCGCGATCGTCGCGACCCGGCCCGCCGCTCCCGGCGATCCGAGCTTCTCGCGCAACGCCTTCAGCGCGGCCACCGTTTCCGCGCGTATGGTGTCGCTCAAGAGCGGCTCGGCGGCTCGTACCAGCTTATCCGCAGTCACGTCGCGCTGGATCAGTTCGGGCACGATTTGCCGGCCCGCCAGAATATTCGGCATCCCGATAAAATCCACTCCCGTCACCAGCATCCGCCCTAGGATATAGGTAAGTGGCGACACTTTGTAGGCGATAACTTCGGGGCATCCGAGCAGCGCCGTCTCCAGCGTGGCGGTCCCCGACGCAACCAGTGCGAGTTCGCTCGCCGCGACCAGGTTGTATGTGTCGCGCTCGACAATCCTGATTCCCGCGAGATCGGTGCGCCCAACCTCGGCGAGTTCGGCCTGAGTCAGGGTCGGCGCCAGGGCGAGTGCCATTTCAAGGCCATGATCGCGCGCGACAATCCGCGCCGCCTTGACCATCGGATTCAGCAGGTAGCGAACTTCGGCGCGGCGGCTGCCCGGCAGGATCGAGATGATTCGCGCCCGCGGCGGGAATCCATGGCGCTTGAGCGTCTCCTCCCGGCTATGGACCGTGGCGACCCGATCGAGCAGCGGATGCCCTACGAAGGAAACGCGCTCGCCCGCGCGATGGAATAGTTCGGCCTCGAACGGCAGCACCACCGCGAGGCGGCCCGCGCGATCCACCAGCTTGTCGATTCGGCCGCGCCGCCACGCCCAGACTTGCGGCGTGATGTAGTAGAGCACCGGCACGCCCGCGCGCCTGGCCGTGCCGGAGAGAATCAGGTTGAACTCCGCGTAGTCAATCAGGATCACAAGGTCCGGCTTCTCCCGCCTGATGATTCGACGCAGGGCGCGAAACGCGCCAATCGTGCGTCCAATCGTGGAAGCCAGTTCCGAAAGTCCCAGCCCGTGGATGTCTTCCGTCGCGACGATCGCCCGCACCCCGGCCGCGCGCATCTTCTCGCCCGCAATTCCGAACAGGTCGCACGACGGATCGCGCGCGAGAATTTCCCGCGCCAAATCGCCGCCATGAAGATCGCCCGACGCCTCGCCCGCAACGATCATGATGCGGCGCCGGCGTGCGGTTTCTTTCAGGCGGTCATCAAGCGGCGGCGGCGCTTCGGCATTCAACGGCATCGAAGGGATTGTGATTGAAAAACACGGCGCCGCAAATAGCCATGCTGGTTCGATTCAACCCGCATTTCCGGCTTGGAGCCCTGACGTCCTGGTGCTGAGCTTTTGACGGTGTTCCGGTTTATCAGCGAAGCTTGGCCGTCCTGGGCCGCCAGCGTGCGGGAGCAGTGGCCGGGGCTCTGCCTTAATGGGGATTAATCTCGCCAATCGGCCGGACACTGCATCCATATCAGGTGCCCCCGGCACCAAGCGCCGCCGCTTGGCGCGGCACAGCGCCGGGCTTTTTCCATTGGGAAAAATCGATCTTCAGCAGCTCCTCGAGCGCCTCGACCTCGGGTAGATAGCGCTCGGTCAACATCGCTCGCTGCTCGGGCGAAAGCGGCGGAAATATTTCGCCACGGCCGTTACAAAATTCCCATACGCCGGCGCGTCGGAGCGCGGCGACAAGGCCGTAGGCATGACGCCTTTTCAGCCAGTATCCGAGGTGCCGTGCATTCTGGGCGAGCTTGCGGCTTTTCGGTGCGCGCTCGATCAAATTAACCTGCCGCTGCCTGCGGGCATGATCGGAAATCGGGATTCGCGCCGTACCAATAAAGTCGCACACCTGGTCCAGGTAGCCCTGGGGATCGTCGCGCAGCTCTTCATAGCGCATGATCAGAAAACGCTCGGGGCCGAACTGGTCAAACCATGCCGTCAGATGCTTCGCGTAGCGGTTGCCGTCGTCGATATGCGGGCGCAGGTTGAGCACCTCATCGAACGTTCCACGCACGAACGCGCCGCGTACCAGCATTTTGTAAGTCGAATAGGCATGATCGACGGGATTGCGGAACGTCACGAGGAATTTGCAGCCCGGCAGATGTTGGTGGATGCGCGCAGGAGCCTTCATCGCGTTGAAGTACGGGCAAATCTCCGCGATCTTGCGGTCACCGTTCGCATAGCGGAAATGGTGCGCATACCAATCGATTCCCTTCGAGTAATAGGTGGTGAAGAATTGCGTCTCCTTGATTCCATAAGGCAGATCGACATGACCCACAAGCACGCGATGCAGCCAAGTCGTGCCGGTACGGGGGGGCCCGAGCCCAATGAAATCGGGCAACCTCATGGGGCGGTCTGACGCCATATCACTGGGTCTGCTATAGCAGGCAGCAAGTCGGAATTCCTATCTTGAAGCCGATCGAGACTAGCGCCAAGACCACGCGGCCTGCAAACGCGAGATTCGAGCCCAGCCCTGCCCTGCCCGTGCGATTCAGTTGTCGGAAGCGAACCGCCTGCGGATCGCGTCGCGTATCTGATCGAGCGGCAAGCGCTGCTCCGACATCCGATCCGCCAGCAGGGCCTCCTCGGTGCAGATTTCGCAGGTCTCGCCATGGCGGCCGCGATAACAATCGAGCAGATTCTGATGACCTTCCGTCCTGTCACATCCGCAATAGCAATGCAGTTCCGCCAGCAGCGCGGGGTTTTTCTCCGCAATTGTGTACGCCTGCTTTACCGGACCGGTGAACTGGTTTGGGTCGAGCGTCAAACGCCCCTGCGCCGCGTTGGCCGCGACGGTCTCGGCCTCCGCCCGTCCCGCGCAGCAGCAATGACCCGCGATGCACATCGCGCCGCGCGCGCCGCCGTTGTCCGCCGATGAACCGCCGAGCGACGGCCACAAATATGCCAGCGCCAGAATCGCCGCAACCGAGCAGCCGAAAATAATTGCTCGTCTCATGGCGAATCTCTCAACTCTTGTTCAGGGTCTTCCTGACGTCGTCGACGATATCCTGGGCTTTTACGAGCTCGCCGTTGTATTCATGCACCAACCGCCCATCCGGTCCGATCAGCATCATGTCGACCAGGTGGCCAATCGAACCATCCGGCATGACTTGCCGGCTGAGCTTGAAGCCCGCCAGCGCTGTATCGATGTCGGCGGGGCCTCCGGTCAGGAAATACCATCCTTTCTCGTCCGCCCCCTGCTGACGTGCGTAATCCAGCAATTGCTTGGGGCCGTCATGCTCGGGATCGACGCTGATCGAAACGATCGTGACCTTCGAACCGAGGTCGGACCCCAGCCGGAGCGCGACGTTCGTCAACTTCGCCGTCTCCATTTTGCACTCCCCCGGGCATGACGTATAGATGAAATCCACCACCAGCGGTTTGCCCTTGAGCGACGCGAGCGAGACCTGGTTGCCATGCTGATCGACGAGCTTGGTGTCGGTGAGACAGTTCCACGCAGTCGCGGATGAGTCGCCGTGGCATCCGGCAGCCGCGAACAGGCTCGACGTCATTCCTGCGATGATAGCGAAAGACCTGAGATTACTCCGGATACTCATACCATATCCTAGTGGTTATATATCCGTTACTAACTTGCGAATATCAACCATGGTCTTGCTATAGCTACTCAGATAGTCAGAAGAGCGTATGTCCGGCTTCAAGGTCCGCGGTCTTGATGTGCACGATTCCGGAATCGTCCTTGTGCGACAAGCTGACGGGCACGCACGACGCCTGGCCTTCCGTCATCCGTTCGACTGGGTAGTGATTCCCGCACACCCGGCAAATCAGTTCGCCCCCAGCCACCCGGTAGCCGCGATGGAACGCGGAGCACTGGCGGCATGCGTCGAACACCGAGCGCACCTTGCCATCGACCCCGCGCGCGAGCACGAAGCGCAGCCGCTTGCCTGCGTCATCGGTGTAAGAGAAAAGCCGCGCACTACCGGGACGCATCGCGGACACGTCGACAACGACTTCGTCGTTGCCGGTCACCGTTGTGCAATCCGAGGCCGCGATGAAGATGAGAAACGCGGCGGCGCCGGCTGCGAGCACCAGACCGCCGAGAATCCTGAGCCTGATCCGACGCATCACAAATCGATGCTGTCGCAGCGCAGGGCAAGCGTCAAGGCGCGACCGAATCCGTCAGCATCACTTCCTTGATTCTCTCGGTTAGTTCCATCACCCGAAGTCCGTCCTCGGCGCTGACGGCCGGCGTGGACCTGCTGCGAACGGCCGCGACGAACGCATTGACTTCGTCGGCGAGCGGATCGCCTTCGCCGAATTCGATCTGCTCGGCCGAGATGGTGGAGAACTGCGCGCCCGGCGCCGGCGGAGTTTTGCGATACATCTGGATGCTGCGCGCCTCGTAATCAACCGAGATATACGCGTCGGGCTGGAAGAAGCGAATCTTGCGTTCGCGCCGGGGCGCCACGCGGCTGGTGACCAGATTCGCGATGAGACCGCTCTGGAAGCGGATGCGCGCGTTGGCGAGATCGATTCGATCGGTAAGGATCGCGACCCCGACCGCTTCGAGCGACACGACTTCCGAAGGCGCCACCGACAGGATCACGTCGAGGTCGTGCACCATCAGATCGAGCACCACATCCACGTCGGTGCCGCGCTCGGTGAACGGCGCGAGCCGATGACATTCCACGAAGCGGGGATTTTTCACGATCGAATGCAGATGAACGACCGCCGGATTGAACCGCTCGAGGTGGCCAATCTGAAGAATGCGGCCGCTCGTCGACGCCAGCCTGGCCAGTTCCCGCGCCTGGATCAGCGTCTCGGCCATCGGCTTTTCCAGCAGCACGTCGATGCCCGATTTCAGCATCGCGGATGCGATCTCATGATGCGTCACGCCGGGCGACGCGACCGTCACGAGGTCCACCTTGCCCGCCAGCATCCGGTAGTCGGCCAGCGGCGTTGCGCCAACTTCCGTTGCCACGGCGCGCGCCCGCTCGGCGTCGATATCGACGACGTGTGCGAGCTTGATTCCCGAAATGGCGGCGTACTTGCGCGCGTGCAGCGTGCCCAGGCGTCCCGCGCCAATCACTGCGGCGCGCAGCTCAACCACTGGTTTCCGCATAGCCATATAACGTCACGTTTTTCGCGCACGCGAGTTCCAGCGTGCGCTCGCGTTCGAGAATCAGCGCCACCTCAGCTTCGACGCCCAGCATCGCCGCGCCGATCTCGGCGAGCAATTGCACCGTAGCCGGGCCAATCGCGGGGCGATCGAAGCGCATGTCCTGTCCCGGTTTGGCCGCCTTGGCCACCACCAGGCCCGCGCCCACCAGCGCGGCTGCGCGGCGCAGCGCGGCGTCGGTTCCCTCCAGCGCTTCCACCGCAGCGACCATCCCGTCGCGGACCGCGACCGTCTGGCCGATGTCGTAGCTGCCGAGCCGGCGCGCGACCGCGAATGCGAGCTCGAGATCGCGGATTTGCGCGGGAGTCGGCTCGGGTCCGGCGCCGACGCCGGCGCGCGCGAGCCAATGCTCGATCATCGGGATCGGATCGATCATTTTGATTCCTTCAGTTTCGACTTCACGCGCTACGCCGCGCAGCACCGCGTCGTCGCTGAAGCGTCCGATTCCCGCCAGCATCTTGAGCGCGCGCGCGTCGGGCGCGAAAGAATCTTTCAGCCGCGCGCGTGAGATGCCGCCGGCCATCGCGGCTTCCGAGACTCCCGCGTTTTTGAAAACGTCGATTATTTTCTGCAGCTCGCCGACTTTGATCCAGGTGACTTCGTCGGCCGCCGAGTCAAGCGCGCGGTCGCTTTCATTGAGGTGCGCGACGGCGATGACTTTGATTCCGCGGTGGCGTGCGGCGCGCGCCACTTCGAGCGGGAAGACGCCGTTGCCCGCGATGAGCCCGAGCTTATTCACGCTCGCGGCCGACGACTCCGCGCTTCGAGTTGTTTATGAAATCAACCAGCCGCACGACTTCGGCAACCGTGCCGTACTCGCCCAGCACCTGCTTCACGGCATCGTCGCGCAGCATCTTCGAAAAGAACAGCGTGCGAATCGCCGACTTGAGCGCCGCAATCGTTTCGGGCTTGAAGCCGCGCCGCTGCAGGCCGACCTCGTTGACGCCCGCCAGCCGCGCGCGCTCGGTTCCCGCCACCATCGAGTACGGCGGCACGTCCTGCGCCACCTTCGCGCCCGCCGCCACGATCGCGTGAGTGCCGATGCGGCTGAACTGATGTACCCCGACCTGGCCCTCGCAAATCGCGTACTCCTCGATAACGCAGTGGCCGGCCAGCCCCGTGCACGCCGCCAGGATCACGTGGTCGCCGATGATGCAGTCGTGCGCCACGTGCGCGTACGTCATCACCAGCGTGTGACTGCCGACTTTGGTTTTCATCCCGCCGCCTTCGGTGCCGCGGTGAATGGTCGCGAACTCGCGGATCATGTTGTCGTCGCCGATTTCGACGACCGACGGTTCGCCCTTGAATTTGAGGTCTTGCGGTTCCGCGCCGATGGCGGCGAACTGCCAGATGCGATTGCGCTCGCCGATCGTGGTACTGCGCTCAATCATCGCGCACGGGCCGACCACGCTGCCGGCTCCTATCTTGACGTCGGGTCCGATCACCGCGCCCGGACCGACTTCGACGCTCGTGTCGAGTTCGGCCCGCTTGTCGATGACCGCGGAGGGATGGATTCGGCCCGCTATCTGACTTGCTCCTCGACTTCCATCGCGGACAATTCCGCTTGGGCCGCCAATTGGTCGCCGACGCGGGCCACCGCCTGCATCCGCCATAGCGGACGATGAAATTTCAGAATTTTTACTTCCATCCGCAGCTGATCGCCCGGGATTACGCGGCGGCGAAAGCGCACTTTGTCCAGTCCCGTCAGCATGAACAGGCGCGCCGGGTCCCCGCCCACTTCATTGAGCGCCAGGATCGCACCCGACTGCGCCAGCGCCTCGACGATCAACACCCCCGGCATCACCGGATGACCGGGAAAATGCCCCGCGAAGTACGGCTCGTTGAAGGTGACGTTCTTGATGGTTACGATCCGGCCCTTGACGAGTTCTATGATGCGATCGACCAGCAGAAACGGATAGCGATGGGGCAGCAGCCCCAACACGCGCCCAAGCTCCGCGACTTTTGCGTCGTCAGGCACCGGGAATCACTTCGCGCATCTTGTTTCGAGCGGCCTACTTCGAGATCGTCGAGCGCTTGGCCGCCGCTGAGCCGAAATCCGATGGAGCCGGCGCGCCGGCCTGCCCGCTCTGGGCACTCGCGGCCCTAATTCCCCCGCCCGGGCCTTCGCCGACCGAGCCTATCGCCACGTGCATCGCGTTGTAACTGCGGATTACCTGGTCGGTAATGTCGATGCCCGGAGCACCCCACAGGATCGATCCCTTCTCCATCACCATCGTGTAGCCGTCACGCTCGCCAAGCGAGCGGATGACTTGCGCAAGGTCATGCACGATTTTCGCCGTGACCTCCTGGTCCTTGGCCTGCAACTCGTCCTTCGAATCCTTGTAGTCGCGCTCGAAGTTCTTGAGCTTTTCCACGTACTGGTCCTGCAGACTCTGGCGCTGATCCGGGTTCATCAGCATGCCCTTTTTTTCCATCTCGTCCTTAAGGGCCTGGACCTCATTTTGCTGCCGCTGGAGTTTCGCCTCCACCGATGTGACGCGGCCCTGGAACTCGCCCTTGGCCCGTTTGCCGGCGTCGCACTCATTGAGCGCCCGCTGCACGTCAACATACGCGAACTTCATGTCGGCGTGCGCGGGAACTGCCGCGGACGTCACCGCAAGGAACGCACCGAACAACGCACCGATGAACAACCGTTGCCTCATACAGCCCGGAAAGCCTCCTGTTGACTATCTGCATCGGACGCGTCCTCACGGCGCATCGTTCGTGCATGTGAACTATACACAATAGTACTCCATCGAGCATCAAATCCAGTTGCCCACGCCTTTATCGCCGCCCGATGTCGAAAAATCGATCGACGCTAGAGCGGAGAGCCGGCGCCGATTTCGAACACGGTGCTCTGATCGGAGGCCCGCGGGTTGATTGGGCGAGCGATATCCACCGCCAGCGGCCCGAATGGCGATTTCCAGCGCACCCCGATGCCATACGACGCCTGCAGGTTGGTGAAGCTGAATGAACCTGGTTCATAATGTGGTGGTGGATGGAGCAGGAACGACTGCCCCGCGTCGCTGAATATCACCCCGCGGATTCCCAATCCGGACAGGATCGGGAACGTGATTTCGTTGCTCAGCAACAATTCCTCGCTGCCGCCGTAATCCTGCACGCTGATCGGAGTGCCGTTCTGGGCGTACAGCGTCGCCCGCGGTCCCAACGAATAGAGCTCATAGCCGCGCACGTCACCGGGACCGCCCACCCCACCGGGAAAAAACCGCTCGTACAGCGGCAACTCGCCGCCGGTGCCGCTTTGCAGGTTGGTCCCGATGCCGTACGTGATTCCCTGTGACACCACGAACGTTCCCAGCGATTGGCTCTTCAGGAACGGGTAAAAATACCGGAAATGCGCGACGGCCTTGATGAATTCTTCACCGCCGCCGACTCCGCCGATTTCCATGCTCAGACTCTCGACCGTGCCGGTGCGCGGATCGACCGGATTATCCACCGTGAAGCGCCGTATCGTCGGCGTAATTTCCGAGGTCTGCGTGTAGCCCTTGTAGCGCAAGATACTGTAAGCCGTATACTGGTTCAGCCCGGTGATTCCTATGCTCTGAAAGGTGTAGCCCAGTCCCGCCTGCACGTCCTTGAGAGAGAATGGCCCCAGCTTCTTGAAGCCCAGCTCGGTCAGCGGATAGGTCGTGGTCAGGGTGAAGCCCGCCGCCGACTGGTTGAAGCTCAGCAGATAAGTTTTGTTGTCGAACAACCGCAGGCCCACCGCGAGCGGCATGTCCAGGAACCACGGCTCCGTGTAACTGACGCTGTAGTTCTGGAACAGGAAGCCGACCTGCGCGTTGAGGATCAGCGATTCGCCGCCGCCGAACAGGTTGGTGTTGCCCAGC
>NZ_JBEKFG010000036.1:0-33654 GCF_050013435.1 Binatus sp. (SeqCode)
CGCCTGCCGATCATCGTGTTCAATTTGCGTAAAGCGGGTAATATAAGAAGGGCCGTGATGGGTGAGCAAATCGGGACCCGGGTGGAGAGCGCACCGTGAGCATGCTTACCGACACAATCGAAGACGCGCGCAAGGAAATGGACAAGACCGTGGAAGCGTTTCGCCACGAACTGGCCCGCGTCCGCACCGGCCGCGCTTCAACCGCGCTGGTTGAAAATCTGCAGGTAAATTACTACGGCGCGAAGACTCCGCTGCGGCAATTGGCCGGGTTGTCGGCGCCCGAGCCGCGCTTGATAGTGATCACGCCATACGACAAGGGCGCGATGCACGAGATCGAAAAGGCGATCCAGGCTTCCGATCTTGGCCTGATGCCGATGAACGACGGCAAGTTGATCCGGATTCCGATCCCCGAGCTGACCGAGGAGCGCCGCAAGGACCTGGTGAAACACGTCCGCAAAATCGGCGAGGAATTCCGCGTCGGCATCCGCAACCATCGCCGCGACGCCAACGACATGCTCAAGGAAATGCACAAGGAAAAGCAGGCCACCGAGGACGAAATGCGAACCGGCGAGGCCAAGGTGCAGCAGTACACGACCGAGTTCATCGAGAAAATCGACAAAGTGCTGACCGCCAAAGAAGCGGAAATCATGGAGGTCTGAGCTCGCCCGTTTACGGCGCGTGAGCTTCGGTGAAACCTGAACCCCAAGTGGCAATCTCACTACCACTGAGCGATTTCCCCAACCTGTCTTTGGATCCATCGCGGATGCCGCGTCACGTGGCGATCGTGATGGACGGCAACGGCCGCTGGGCGAATCGGCGCGGGCTCTCGCGCCATGAGGGCCATCGGCGCGGCAAGGATTCGGTGCGCGCGGTGGTCGATGCGGCGCGCGAACTGGGCATCCCGTACCTCACGCTGTACGCATTTTCGAGCGAGAACTGGGGCCGGCCGACCACTGAAGTCAGTTTCCTGATGCAGCTGTTCCATCGCTATCTCATCACCGAGACCAAGCGCCTGATGAAACGCGACATCCGCGTGGTGGCTCTGGGAGACACCGAGCGCTTACCGCCGCGGGTGCGCGAGGCCTTGGCCGAGACCGTCGAGGCGACGCGCGAAAATCGCACGATGACGGTGGCGTTGGCGTTGTCGTACGGCGGGCGCCAGGACATCGTGAACGCGGCGCGATCGATCGGGCGCGCGGTGGCGCAAGGCGCGATTTCACCCGATCAAATCGACGAGCAGATGCTGGCGCGCGCACTGACTACCGGCGGGCTTCCCGATCCCGACCTGCTGATTCGCACCTCGGGAGAACTGCGAATCTCCAATTTTTTTCTCTTTCAACTCGCCTACACCGAACTTTATTTCACCGATACGCTGTGGCCCGATTTCCGCGAGCGCGAATTCCTGAGCGCGATCGCCGCCTACCAGCTTCGCGAACGCCGCTTCGGCGCGATCTCGAACGGCTCCGATACCCGGCTGCGTGCTCAGAACTAGGCTCCTGACCGCGGCGGTCCTGCTGCCCGCGGTGGGCGCGCTGGTAGTTTTCGCGCCGGCCTGGTTCTTCACGATTTTTATCGCGATCGCCGCAATCTGGGGACTCTATGAAGTCGCCGCGATGACCGGCGCCCTGCACATGGTCGCGATACCGCTGTTCGCCGTCGTCGGTGGCGTGCCGTTGTTCGGGCTGCTCTACGGCGGCGACGTGGTATGGCTGCCCGTGCTGGTGATCCTCATGATGCTTGCGCTGGTGGCGCGAGTCGCGGTTGCCGGCGGCGCCGGATCATCCAGAGGCCCGCGGCTGGTCTTCATTGGCGCGGCATACGTCGGAGTTCTGTTCCCTTATTTCGCGCTGCTGCGCAACGGTCCCTGGGGCATCGAGATGCTGCTGGTGGTCATCTTGCTGGTGGTGGTGAGCGACAGCGGCGCATACTTTGTCGGGATGTATCTGGGCCGGACGAAGCTTGTGCCCAACGTCAGCCCAAATAAGACGGTCGAAGGCGCGGTGGGCGGCTTGATCGCGACGATGGCGGCCGGGTGGTTGCTGCTTGAGATACGCGGCGGGTCGTGGGATACGGGCCCTGTCCTGCTATTTTCGGCTATGATTTCCCTTCTCGCGCAGCTTGGCGACCTGGCCGGCTCGGCATTAAAGCGATCCGCGGGAGTCAAGGACTCGGGCTGGATTTTTCCGGGCCACGGCGGTCTGCTCGATCGAACTTGTTCGCTAGTCTTCGCGGTGGTTTTCGCTTACTATTGGTTTCATTGATGCGGCTTTGGGAGCCGCATTTTCAGCCTCTCCGCATAAGGACTCCCGGGTAGAAGCCGAATGATACCGTCAATTTTATACGCAGCACTGGTCTTCGCAGTGTTGGTGGTGGTGCACGAGGCGGGACATTTCGCGATGGCGAAGAAGGTCGGCGTCCGCGTGCTGCGATTCTCGATCGGCTACCCGCCAAAAGTATTTGGATTGCGGCGCGGCGAAACCGAGTACTCGTTCGGCGCGACTCCATTCGGCGGCTATGTCCGAATGCTGGGCGATGAAGTCGGCGAGGAACCCAAGCCTGAAGAACTCACGTTGTATCTTCACGAAATCGGCCTCGACCTGACTGGCGCGGCGCGCGAGCGCGGTGTGCTTCAAGCCGGGGGCAACTTCGATGAGAACTTGCGCATCGTTGCCGATCGCCTGGGCGAGTCGGGCACCGGCGTTGCGCACGCCGTCATCGGGCGCGAGCTAAAGCCCGACGAGGCGCTCCTGCTCGACGAGGTGCGCCGCCAGCCCAAAATTGACGACGCGATCAAATCGCTGTCGGAACATCCTCCCGTCAGGCTGGTCGAGGCTTACTGCCATCGGGCGTTCCCGACTCAGCCGCTGGGCAAGCGCGTTCTGATCGTGCTGGCGGGACCGCTGGCGAATCTTATCTTCGCGCCGATTCTGCTCACACTTGTTTTTATGACCGGCGTGCCGGAGTTGTTGCCGGTCGTCGGCAAGACCACCAACAATCTCCCTGCGGCCAAGGCCGGATTGCTCGCCGGCGACCGGATTGTCACGGTCAACGGCCGGCCGATGGAGACCTGGACCGATTTCTCGAAGACGGTGAAGGCCGGAGACGGCTCTGCGATCAAGCTGGAAATTGATCGGGGTCAAAAGGGCGGGTCCGCGCGCAGCACGATTGTCATCAAGCCGACCCGGCTCGACCAGAAGACCATTTACGGCACCAACGCGACCACCTGGGTAATCGGAGTGCAGCCGCGCGGCGACCAGATAACCAAGCGGTACGGTCCGTTCGGCGCGGTGAAAGAAGCGGGCAAAACCTCGGTCGAGATGACCGTCCAGATGGTGGTCGGAATCGCCAGTATCTTCAGCGGCACCACTCCGGTGCGCGAGGCGCTCGGCGGACCGATAATGATCGCGCAGATGGCCGGCAAGGAGGCGCGCGAGGGACTGGCGAACCTCGCAATGTTTACCGTGATGCTGAGCCTCGAGCTCGGCATCATAAATCTGCTGCCGGTGCCGCTGCTCGACGGCGGGCATCTGCTGTTCTTCGCCTTCGAGGGAATAAAGGGCAAGCCGCTCGAACTTCGCTACCGGGAGGCGATGCTCCAGGTGGGACTGTTCTTGCTCGTAGCACTGATGGCGTTCGTAATTTTCAATGACATCTCGCGTATTGTGCAGGGTTAACCGGCTGCTCGAACAGGCGGCCGCGACGCGCCCGGTCCTGGGACTCGACACTTCCACTCCAATCGCAAGCCTTGCGGTTATTGCACACGGGACGGTGGCCGCGTCAGTGGCGCGGCCCGTCACCTCGCATGGCGCCGCATTGCCAGGCGCCGTCGCCGAACTTCTGAGCGCGGCGGGACTGGCGATTGGCGATCTCGGCGCAATCGCGGTCGGGACCGGGCCCGGATCGTTCACGGGACTTCGCATCGGGCTGAGCTACGCCAAGGGCATCGCGATGGCGTCGCGATGTGCGCTGGTCGGCGTGCCCAGTTTCGACGCGATGGCATTAGCTGTGCTGGAGCGCCATATTACCGATTCAGGACGGCTGGTCTGCGTGGTTGTGGACGCTCGAAAAAACGAAGTTTACGCGGCCCTTTACCGGGTCGTGGCCGATGGGCTAGAAAAATTGTCAGAGGAAGTGGTAATCGCGCTGGAACGCCTGGCATCGCGCGTCACCGAGGACGTCATGTTCGTCGGTGACCAAAGAGCGAAGGAAACGGCGGCCCTTGTGGAATCGCATGGCCACAGGGTAACGCTTTCCGAAACAGGGACGCTCGATTTGCGTGGAGTTTGCGCCGCGGCGATTGGCGCAGCGCGGTTTGCCCGTGGTGAAACGGATCGCGCGGCTTCTTTGGAGCCGCTATATATCAGAACGCCGGAGGCCACGTTCAAGCCCACTAAGAAAAATCCGGCGGGCATAGGCACGGAGGGCGTATGGAGCATCGAGAGGAAGAACTCATTCGGCAGCATCTGAACCATGACGAGGCACTGAGAAGCCTCTACACGGAGCATCAAGAGCTGAAACAAAAGCTCGAAGTTTTCAGAAACAAGCTTTACCTGACCAACGAAGAGGAAATCGAAGAAAAGCGGATCCAGAAGCTTAAGCTTGCCTCGAAAGACCGCATGATGGCGATTCTCGGCCGTTATCAACAAGAGGCTCGCTGACGCCGCAGGCCCGGGCCATGAGCGCACGCCCTCCACCCCATGACAAGTCATACAATATCGGTTCTGGTAGAAAACGAATTCGGCGTGCTCGCACGCGTGGCCGGACTGTTTTCGGGCCGCGGCTTTAACATCGAGTCACTGACCGTCAACGAGGACCCGCTCGATCCCACGGTGTCGCGGATCGTGCTGGTGACCGTTGGCGACGATCAGATCGTCGAGCAGATCAACAAGCAGCTCAACAAGCTCGTCTCCGTCATCAAGATAGCCGACTTCAAGGACGTCGATACGATCGAGCGCGAGATGGTGATCGTCAAAGTCGCGGTGGACGACCGCACGCGCTCCGAGCTCGACTCGATCGTGGCCGCGTTTCGCGCCCATGTAATCGACATCGGCCCGCGCGCAATCACCGTCGAGCTGACCGGCGACTCCGAAAAGATCAAGGCCTTCATCGCGATCGTGCGCCCGCTCGGAATCAAGGAAGTCGTCCGTTCGGGCAAAGTCGCGATGGCGCGCGCGGTCCAGCTGAGCCACGATAATCATCAAAACCGCCGGGCACGCGAAGCTGAATAACCTGACAGCGGGAAAATTCGGGAGAGCATTCAAATGAAGGTGTATTACGACCGCGACGCGGACTTGTCCGCGCTCAAAGGCAAGAAGATCGCGGTCATTGGCTTTGGAAGCCAGGGACACGCGCACGCGCTCAACCTGCGCGACAGTGGGATGGACGTATGCGTCGGGCTGGGCGCAAGCTCGCCGTCGCGCGAAAAAGCCAAAAAGCAGGGCCTGCCGGTGTTCGACACCGCCGAGGCCGCCAAGCGCGCCGACGTGATCATGATGCTGGTGCCCGACGAGATGGGCTCGGAGATTTATGAGGCCGAGATTGCCCCGCATCTCTCCAAGGGCAAGTACCTGGCCTTCGGTCACGGCTTCAACATCCATTTCAAATTCATCAAGCCGCCCGCCAACGTCAATGTCTTCATGATCGCGCCCAAGGGACCCGGTCATCTCGTGCGCTCCGAATACACCAAGGGCCGCGGCGTGCCGTGCCTGCTCGCCGTGCAGCAGGATCCGTCGGGCGACACTACCAGGGTCGGGCTCGCCTACGGCAGCGCGATCGGCGGAGGCCGCGCGGCGATAATCGAAACCTCGTTCAAGGAAGAGACCGAAACCGACCTGTTCGGCGAGCAATCCGTCCTGTGTGGAGGACTCACCGAACTCATCCGCGCCGGCTACGAGACGCTGGTCGAGGCCGGCTACGCGCCCGAGATGGCGTACTTCGAGTGCCTGCATGAAGTGAAGCTGATCGTGGACCTGATCTACGAGGGCGGAATCTCGAACATGCGCTATTCGATCAGCAACACCGCCGAGTACGGCGACATGACGCGCGGCAAGAAAGTGGTGGGCGCCGCCTCGCGCGAAGCAATGAAACAGATCCTGGCCGATATCCAGTCCGGCAAGTTCGCCAACGAATGGATCGCCGACTACAAAGCCGGGCTGCCGCGTTTCCGCGAACTGCGCAAGGAAGCCGCGGCGCATCCGGTCGAAGAAGTCGGACGCAAGCTGCGCGCGTTCATGCCGTGGCTCGCCAGCGATCGGCTGGTCGATAAGTCGAAGAACTGAACCGCCGTGGCGGGCGAAACCGACAGCGGGCGCCCGGCGCCGGGCGCCGTACTCGCGCGCATCGCAGGCGCGATCGGAATAGCTGCCGAAGGCGTCGCGCTGTCGGTCGGATTGGCGGTAGTTGGAATCATACTCATTGCGATAGGCCTCAAGTCGATCGGTGCGATCCTGATACTGGCCGCAATCCCGATTGCGCTTTTCTTTCGCGATCCCGATCGCTATCCGGCGCGCACCGAAAACGTCGTGATTTCAGGCGCCGACGGCAAAGTCACGGACATTTCCGACGTATCCTTTCCGGGCTCGACGGGCCGGCTGTGCCATCGGGTGTCGGTGTTCATGTCGCCGCTCAACGTCCACGTGAACCGCGCGCCGGTCGGCGGCGAGGTAACGATGGTCGAGCACACCGCGGGCGAGTTCCGCGCCGCGTTTCGCGACGACGCCAGCGAGCGCAATGAGCGCAATCTGATTGCGATGACCGACGCGTCGGGCCGCATGTTCGCAATGATGCAGGTGGCCGGATATCTCGCCCGGCGAATTGTTTGCCGGCTCCGCGCGCGTGATAGAATACAGGCGGGTCAACGGATAGGGCTTATCATGTTCGGAAGCCGCGTCGATCATTTTTTTCCGTCCGAGTACCGGGTCACGGTGTCGTTGGGACAACGCGTGCGCGCCGGAGAATCCATTATCGGAGCAATCGAGCAATGAGCCGCAATTCCCGCCGCTCGCGCGAAGAGCGCGCCCGGATGGAGCTCTATTCGGGTCAGGGCCGCGAGCCGGGCCTCAAAACGGAAAGCCCGCTGCGCCGCGGCGTGTTCCTGCTGCCCGCGACGATCACGTCGATCGGCCTGCTGTCGGGCTTCTACTCGATGGTCTCCGCGGTGAGCGGACACTTCGAGGTGGCCGCCGTGATGATCGTGATCGCGTTCGTGTGCGACGGACTCGACGGGCGCATCGCTCGCGCGTCGCGCACCTCGAGCCAGTTCGGCGTCGAGTATGACAGCCTCTCCGACGTAGTCGCCTTCGGCGTCGCACCCGCGATGCTGACCTATGCGTGGGCGCTGAAACCGATCGGTTCGCTCGGAATCGGCGTCAGCGGACTGTTCGTGCTGTGCTCGGCGTTGCGCCTGGCGCGCTTCAACGTAACCACCGCGACGGCGGACAAGAGCCGTTTCGTCGGCCTGCCCGTGCCCGGCGCTGCCGTGATGATCTCCGGGCTCGCGCTGGCCTACAGCTACTTCGAATTCGATTCGCCGCGCACGCTGTGCACCTTCATGGTGCCGATCACGCTCGCACTCGGCGGCCTGATGATCTCGCGGGTGCCCTACCCCAGCTTCAAGGCGGTCAAGCTTGAAAAACGCGCGCAGGTCGAACTGGTGATCACGATGATGGTGTTCGCCGCGATGCTGTTCGCGATGCCGCAGCTCACCGCCTTCCTGCTCTCGACCGCGTACGTGCTGTCGGGTCCGGCGCTGATGCTGCGCGGCGAACGGCTGAGCGCCAAAGTATCGGTGCTGCGCCCGGTCGCGCCCGTCTCCAGCCCGATCGACAAGTCCCATGACGCGACAGGGACCGCGCGGACATCCGAGCCCGCCCCAGGCGCCAGCGGCCTCCGCGAGCATCCACGCGTGTAAGGTAGTGCGCTTGCCGGGCACGCCCCGGTCCTTTGTGCCATCGACGGTGGCGTCCTAACGTGAAAAAAAACTTCGGGACGGTTTCAATAAGACCGTTGCGCTTCCCGTCAACCGAAAGACTGGCGATCGCAGGAGGTCATCCCTGAAAACCGGAAGGATACTGCGCCGGGAAGAAATCGAGCAGGTCTGGAATATCGACCGAAGTGAAGTGATAGAGAACATCTATCACTTTGAGAGCGGAACTCTGGTGCTCCGGCCAGATCATCACGATGTCCCCGGCTTGCCACCGGGCGAAGCGGAGAAATACACGCCGATCCTGCTTGACTGCTTCGACCGAGGGGGATGGTTCTATGGTGCATTCGACCAGGCAAAATTAATTGGAATAGTCGTCCTGGAAAGCAAGTGGATCGGCAAGCACAAAGATCAACTCCAACTCAAGTCCCTTCACGTGAGCAGCGCATACCGGAATAGAGGCTTGGGCACGCAGCTATTTGAACTAGCCAAGACGACCGCACGCGAGAGGGGAGCCAAGCGGCTGTACATATCGGCAACGCCTTCGGAGAATACGGTTAACTTCTACATCCGGTTAGGTTGCGCAGTTGCTGGAGAGCCGGACCCGGATCTGTTCGAGCTTGAACCTGAAGATATTCACCTTGAATGTGATGCGTGACGGGTTTCAAATCAGGAGACCCTCAAATTGAGACACTACCCCATCGACGGCCGCCTTGACTGACGTCTCCGCCGCCGCTTAGAATCCATACACTATGTTTTGCAACCTGCTACCGGAGCTGCTGCTGAGCCTGGCCCTTACCGGGGCCCACGCCAGGCGCGCGTCCGGGCAGGTCTAACGGCCTGATTAAACTGAGACACACGCCCCGGGCAGTGGGCCGATCGAAGCCGCCCGGGGCGTTTTCTTTTTTCACTTTCCGCTCATGGCGAACGATCGGCCCGCTGATCCCGCGGCGACGATGCGGGAGGAATGACGATGGCACACGCGAACACGGCCTCGAAGGACGCTGACTACGTCCGTATCTTCGACACGACGCTGCGCGACGGCGAGCAGTCGCCCGGGTGCACGATGAACGTCGAGGAGAAGATCGCGCTCGCGCGCCAACTCGAACGCCTCAACGTCGATATCATCGAGGCCGGTTTCGCCGCTTCTTCGCTTGGCGACTTCGAGTCCGTGAATCGGGTCGCGCAGGCGGTGAGCGCACCGGTCGTGCTCAGCCTCTCGCGCACCCGCGAAGAGGATGTCGATTCGGCGCTGCGCGCAGTCGACAAGGCAGCGCATCCGGGAATTCACATTTTCATCGCGACCTCGGAAATCCATCTCAAATTCAAACTCAACATGAATCGCGAAGACGTGCTCGACGCCGCCACCTGGGCCGTCACGCGCGCAAAAAAGCATCTCGACTACATCGAGTTCTCGTGCGAGGACGCTTCGCGTTCCGACTGGGACTATATGGTCGACGTTTGCAGCGAGGTGATTCGCGCCGGCGCCACCGTGATCAATCTGCCCGACACCACCGGCCACGCGATCCCGGAGGAATTCGGCCGGATGTTTGCGTACATGCGCGAAAAAGTTCCCGGCGCCGACAAAGTCATCTGGAGTGCGCACTGTCATAACGATCTCGGCCTGGCGGTCGCGAATTCGCTGGCCGCGGTTCGTAACGGCGCCCGCCAGGTCGAATGTACCATCAACGGAATCGGCGAGCGCGCGGGCAACTGCTCGATGGAAGAAGTCGTGATGGCGATGAAGACGCGCCGCGACCTGATGAGCGTGGATTCGCGCGTCAACACCCGGCAGATCTATCCGGCCTCGCGTCTCCTGTCGCAGGTCATCGGCCAGTCCGTGCCGGCCAACAAGCCAATCGTCGGCGCCAATGCGTTCGCGCACGAAGCCGGAATCCATCAGGACGGCGTGCTGAAGTACAAGCTCACCTACGAGATCATGAAGCCCGAGGATGTCGGTATCCCCTCGAACAAGCTGGTGCTGGGCAAGCATTCCGGGCGCCACGCATTTACCAACCGGCTCAAGGAACTGGGCGTCGATATCGACGACGTGGACGTGAACAAGGCGTTCGCCGAGTTCAAAGCGCTCTGCGACAAAAAGAAAATTGTGTACGACGACGACCTGCTCGCGCTCGTAACCGAGGAGGCGCGCCGCACAATCGATCACTTCGAGCTGGTCGATTTGAAGGTCGGTTCGTCCAGCAAGAGCACGCCGCACGCGGAAGTCACGCTGCGCGTGGATGGAAAAGAGTGCTCGGCCGAGGGCGAAGGCGACGGGATGGTCGACGCGTGCTACAAGGCGATCTACAAAATCGCCGGATTCAATCCGGCCCTGGAACGTTATGCGGTCAAGGCGATTACCGGCGGCACCGACGCACTCGGTGAAGTGAGCTGCATGATTCGCGACAACGGCGTGACCGTCGCCGGCCAGGGCGCGCACAGCGATATCGTCATGGCCAGCGCGCTCGCGCTGGTAAACGCGCTGAACCGGCTCAAGGCGCGCAAACATGCTCCGCTCAAGCCGACCACCGACGTGCCATGAGCCGCATGGGGCTTGCCCATAACATTCACATGGGCTAGTGGTTTGGGGGCTTGAGTTTGAACTTGAATTCGCTCTTCACCCTGTGCGACGTGCGGCTTTCGCCGGCGCCCGCCGTTGAGGCGGGGGTTGCTACAGCGCCATCGCGCCAATCTGCGCTCCTAATTTTCGAGGCTATTCACTGACGGGTCGAGACGGTCTGACGCTCCTCCCGATCATTCACCTCCAGGCGTTCAGCGCTTTCGCATGGCCTATAAAATTCTAGTCCTCAAAGGTGACGGCATCGGCCCCGAGGTCGTCGGCGAAGCCACGCAGGTTCTCAAGATCATCGCGCGCCGATCCGCCATAGATCTCGAGTTCAAGGAAGGCTTGATTGGCGGTCACGCACTCGACACCACCGGCACTCCGCTGCCCGATGATGTGCTCAAGCTCGCGCAGGACAGCGATGCGATCCTGCTCGGCGCCGTCGGCGGACCGAAATGGGACAAGCCCGACGCCGAGAAGCGTCCCGAGCAGGCGCTGCTTGGATTAAGAAAAGCTCTGGGTCTGTTCGCCAACGTCCGTCCGGTCAAAACCGTCAAGGAGCTGGCGGCCGCGTCGCCGCTCAAGGCCGAGGTGATCGGCGGCGTCGACGTGGTCCTGATTCGCGAGCTGACCGGCGGCATCTATTACGGAAAGCCCAGCGAGAAGCGCACGACGAAGGACGGCCGCGAGGCGGTCGATACCTGCTTTTACACCGAAGCCGAGATTACCCGCGTGCTCAAGTTTGGCTTCGAGCTGGCTCGCGAGCGCCGCAAAAAACTGACCTCGGTTGACAAGGCCAACGTGCTTGCGACCTCTCGCTTGTGGCGCGAGATCGCCACCGAGTTGAGCGCCCAATTCAAGGACGTCGCGTTCGAGAATCAATTGGTCGATTCGATGGCGATGCATCTGATACGCCGTCCCAGGGATTTTGACGTGGTCGTCACCGAGAACCTGTTCGGCGACATTCTGACCGACGAGGCCTCGGTGATTGCCGGCTCGATGGGCTTGTTGCCGTCGGCGTCGCTCGGCGAGGAGCTCAACAGCGCCGGTTTCCGCGTCGGTCTCTACGAGCCGATTCATGGCAGTGCACCGGACATCGCGGGCCGCGACGAGGCCAATCCGCTCGCCGCAATCCTGTCGGCGGCGCTCCTGCTCGAACATTCGCTCGGGATGCGCTCGGAAGCCGAGCTGATTTCGCAGGCCGTCGATTCTGTCGTGCGCGACGGCTATCGCACTCGCGACATTCACGGCGGCGCCGGAACCCAGACCGTGGGATGCAAGGCGATGGGCCGTCTGGTGCGTGAAAAGCTCGAGAGCACCGAAAGCGAAGGCGAATGAGTATTTCCCGCGAGCCGAGAGTGGCGGTGGTCGGCGCCACCGGCGCGGTCGGCAACCAGCTCATCGAACTGATCGCCGCGCGCGGATTTCAGCTCAGCGAACTGAAACTTTTCGCCACTGAAGCGGGCGCCATGCAGACCGTCGACGCCGCCGGTGAGGAGCGCCTCGTCGATGCGCTCGAGAGTCCCGCCGGTCTTCGGGATTTCGATATCGCTTTTCTCGCACTCCCTGCTCCGCGCGCCGCCGAAATTGTCGCCGCACGGCCCGGTCCGATTCTGATCGATCTGAGCGCGGCGAATCGCCCGCCCTCGGATGTGCCGATGGTTGCGCCCGGACTCACTTCGCGCGAGGCGATCGCGAAATTCCGCAATGCGGCGGTTTTCGCAACTCCTCATCCCGCCGCCCACGTGCTTGCCACCTGTTTGAAGGCGCTTGGCGCCCACGGTGGATTCGCCGCCGCCACCACGATGCTCGGCGCAAGCGCCGGCGGCATGGACATGCTGACCGCCACGGTCGATCAGACCACCGATCTTCTGAGCGCGCGCCTCGAGCTTGACGATGACGAAGTCCAGCGCGGCTTCAATGCCTTCATGCGCGAGCATGAGCGCTCCGTCGCGGCTGCAATCGCTGCGCAAGTCGCGGCGCTGCTCGACGGCTCGCCCGTGCTTTCCGTGCAGGTCGCCGCAATTCCCGTCCTTCACGGTTCCGCGTTGACCGTCGATATCGCGCAGCCCCGCGATGGCAGAGGCAACGGCGAAGACCCGGTCGAACTACTGCGCGTCGCCCCCGGTATTCTGATCGCCGAAGAGGGCGAACCGCTCGGCGTGATCGACGCCGTGGGCCAGGAGGCAATCGTCGTCAGCGTCGAGACGCGCCCCGACTCGCTGTCGCTGTGGTGCGTGTTCGACAATACGCGCCTGGCAGCTCTGGGAGCGCTCTGGATCGCCGAGACGCTGGCACTCAGCTCGCCGGCGCTGGCCTGACCCGGCCGCCCACGCGATGGTCCTCAAGCTCACGCTCGAGTACGACGGCGGCAACTATTCCGGATGGCAGCTTCAGCCGCGCCACGATTCCATCCAGGGAAGGATCGAAGCCGCGCTCGAGCGGATTTTCTCAACTCCGGTGCGCGTGTACGGTTCGGGCCGCACCGACGCCGGCGTGCATGCGCGCGGGCAGGTCGCTTCGATTTCAATTCCACGTCCGTTTGATCCCGCCGAATTGCAGCGCGCTCTCAACGCGATGCTGCCGGCCGACATCGTGGTGCTCGACATCTCGCCCGCGCCCGATGACTTCGACCCGCGGCGCGCCGCCCGCTCGCGCGTGTACGAATATCGCGTGTTGAATCGCAAGATCGCGTCGGCCTTCGAGTATCGCTACAGCTGGCTGGTCCGCGACCGTCTCGATCTTGCCGCGATGAACTGCGCCGCGCGCATCTTTGCCGGCGAACACGATTTCGCCGCGTTCCGCTCGCTCGGCACCGAAGTAAGGACCACCGTCCGCCGCGTGATTGCAAGCCGATGGACGCGCGACGCCGACGTTTTTCTCTACCGCGTCGAGGCAACCAGTTTCCTGCGCCACATGGTGCGCGCGATGGTCGCGGCGATGGTCGACGTGGGACGCGGCAAGCTCACGGTGGATAAAATCGCCACGATTCTTGCCGCGCGAGATCGCCATGCGGCTCCGGCCAACGCGCCGCCCGGCGGCCTTTACCTCGTCGAAGTCCGCTACTGACGGCGCGATCGTGCAGGTTGCACGATCCGTCAGCGTAAAACCCTTGGGGCTCAACGCGCGCGCGGCAGGCCTGTGCAAAAACCATCACGATCCCTAGAAAAAATCGCGATTTTCCTCCCGTCTGCACTTGAAATTGGCGCGCTACTGGTTCACCCTCTCTGAAAGCCCGCAACCCGGGACGCAAGGAGGAGGATGATGACCCAGTCGCAGGTAGCAGCCTACATGGCTGAAAAGCTAGGACTCACCAAGAAGCAGGGGAAGACCGTGCTCGAGGAACTCAACGCACTGGTCGTCCGCGAGCTCAAGAAGGAAGGATCGCTGCGGCTGGCCGGCCTCGGTATCTTCCGCAAGCGCAAGACCAAGGCGCGCATGGGCCGCAATCCGGCTACCGGTCAGGAGATCAAGATTCCGGCGCGCACCCGGCTTCGCTTCACCGCTGCCAAAGCGCTGAAGGACTCGGTTCTCGGCACGAAATAATCTCCTGGCCTGATTTTTGTGAACCGCGGGAACGGACCCAGTCCGGCTCTCGCGGTTCGCTTTTTTCCCGTCAGTCTTTGCCGTCCGGCTTGCGCCGCGATGCGGGGTTGCGCGCCTGGCGCGCGCGGGCAAGAAACTCGCGAATCCTGGTTTCGTATCCGCGCTCGGACGGTTCGTAATATATCTTTTCGCCCAGTTCGTCCGGCAAGTAGTTCTGCGCGACCAGCGCGCCCTCGAAATCGTGCGGATAGCGGTAGTCCTTGCCGTAGCCGAGTCCTTTCATCATCGGCGTCGGTGCGTTGCGCAAATGAAGCGGCACCGGCAACGCGCCAAGCGTTTTCGCATCTTCGCCCGCCTGGCGCATCGCGCGATACGAGGCATTGGACTTGGGCGCGCTGGCCAGGTACGTCACGCCCTGCGCGAGCGGAATCACGCCTTCCGGCATCCCGACGAAATCCACCGCCTCCTTGACCGCGATCGCTATTTGCAACGCGCGCGGATCGGCGTTGCCGACGTCTTCCGACGCAAACACCACCATCCGCCGCGCGATGAACAGCGGATCCTCGCCCGCCTCGACCATCCGCATCATCCAGTAAATCGCCGCGTCGGGATCGCTGCCACGCATGCTCTTGATGAAGGCCGAGATGACGTTGTAGTGCTCCTCGCCCGCGCGATCGTAGAGCAACGCCTTCTGCTGCGCCGACTCGCGAATGTGCTCGGGCGTGATCAGCGTCGCGCCCGCATTTTGCGCGAACTCGGCGGCAATTTCGAGCGTGCCCAGCGCACGGCGCGCGTCGCCGCCGGCGTTTCGAACTATCTCGTCGATCGCGCCGACTCCCAGCTTGAGCCCGATCCCGCCCAGTCCGCGCTCCTTGTCGGCGAGCGCGCGATGCACCAGCGTCGAGAGGTTTTCATCCGAGAGCGGATGCAGCACGAGCAGCCGCATCCGCGAGAGCAGCGCCGAGATGACCTCGAACGAAGGATTTTCCGTCGTCGCGCCGATCAGCGTGATCAGCCCGCTCTCGACATGCGGCAGAAAGGCATCCTGCTGCGCGCGGTTCCATCGATGGATCTCGTCGATGAAGACCACGGTGGGCTTGCCCGCGTCGAGGTCGCGGCGCGCCGCTTCCACCGCCTCGCGCAGATCCGCCACACCCGAGGTTACCGCTGCCAGCTTGCGGAACACCGCACTCGAGTGTTCCGCGAGCACCAGCGCAAGCGTCGTCTTGCCGGTGCCCGGCGGCCCCCACAGGATCATCGAATGAAGCACGTGCGCCGCCACCATCTGGCTCAGGAACTTTCCCGGACCCAGCAGATGCTCCTGGCCGACAATCTCGTCGATCGTGCGCGGACGCATCCGATCCGCCAGCGGCTGGCTGAGCGGCGTGCGCGATGGGAACAGACTATCCGATGAATCGGCTTTGCGCCGTGCCATTTTCGAAAAGTATCACAGTCGGCGAGTCCGGCTAAGGCGGCGCCCTACCCCGGCCGTGGCGTCGTTGCGCGGGTGGCTGGGCTGTTCTAGCTTCAAGACGGGCCGGACAGGAGCCGGCATCACCTATGATCGTTGGCATCGATATCGGCGGTTCGACCACCGACGCCGTCATCCTCGAAAATGGCGGCCTGCACGTCGTAACGATCGAGGCCAACGATCCGGTCGCCGCGGCGGCCGGCGCGCTGGGCAAACTCGTCGCCGATTTCGGCATCAAACTCGAAGACATCGAATGCGTCGCCGCCACCGGCGCGGGTTCGCGGGTGCTCGCGGATTCCCTGCTCGGCAGGCCGGTCGTCAAGGTCAACGAGTTCACCGCAATCGGAATCGGCGGCACTTCGCTGGCCGGAAAGGAAAGCGCGCTGGTGGTCTCGCTTGGCACCGGCACCGCAATCGTATCGGTCACGCCGGGCAAAATCTCGCACTTCAGCGGCACCGGCATCGGCGGCGGCACGCTGCTCGGACTGGCCAAGCACATGCTCGGCGTCTCGACGATCGAGCGGCTCGAAGAACTGGCGCGCAAGGGCGACCTGCGCCGCATCGATCTCAGCGTTCGCGACATCGCCGGCGGCGCGATCGGCGACCTGCCGCCGTCGACCACCGCCGCCAACTTCGGCAAGATAAGCGCCGACGCGACGCCCGAGGACAAGGCGCTCGCCATCATGAACATGATCGTCGAATCGATCGGCGTGCTGGCGATGGCCAGCGCGCGCGCCTGCGACCAGGAAAACATCGTGCTCACCGGCAAGTTGTCGCGCCTGTTCCGATTCATGCAGGAGATGAGGCGGCTCACGTTTCCGTTCGGGCGGCGCTTCGTGATTCCCGAGCACGCCGATTTCGCCACCGCGATCGGCGCCGCGCGCCACGCCCGCCCGCACGAATAGCCGGCCACGGATCTCTTTTTCCGCGACCTTGAACGCGCCCTGTGCGGGATCTGTGCGCGAGCAGATTCCGCTTGCTTAAGCAGGCCTACAAAGTGTATTACGAAAATATTCAGTGAGAGGGGGAAATCGGGAAAATGAGTCTTCTGCCCAGATGCTGCTTCTGCGGAGCGATCCTCTGGTCGCCTTTCGAGGTTGGTTCCTACCAAGGGCGAACCGGCTTGCATTTAGCGCATCGCGATTGCCGAGACGAATTTTTGGAGGCTACGCGCGCAAAGATTCGACCTCAAAACTTAATCTATTCAAAACCGTCCGCTACCGAAATTGGAGCAATGGGTAAATCCGGTTCACCCCGCTCTGGTTCCACTTCGACCCGGCGCGGATCGCGTTAAGTACACACTCCCGACAGCCCGCCGGCCACTGCCCTTTGCGGGGGGCGTGGCTACATCATTGCGGCGCGGTAGGATATAAACTTCCAGGATTCAGGCGCGGGCGGATCTGCTCAACGGGATCTGCCCAACGGGATTGTCCGGCCGCGCCGGCGCGTTTGCGAGGTTTAATTCACCGATGCCATCAGAGTTGCTCAAAGGATTCCGGCTGCTCGATTTGACCGACGAGAAGGGCGCGTTGTGCGGCAAGATGTTCGCCGACCTCGGCGCCGAAGTTATCAAGGTCGAGCCGCCCGATGGATGCTCGACGCGGCGCATCCCGCCCTATCTCGAAGATATCGCCGACGCCGACCATTGCCTCTATTCGATCGCCTATCACGCGGGAAAAAAATCCGTGACCGCCAACCTCGCCACTGACGACGGGCGCGCACTCGTCGCCGATCTTGCGGCGCAATCCGACTTCCTGGTCGAGTCGCACCCGCTGGGCTATCTCGACTCGATCGGTCTCGGCTACGACGCGCTCGCCAGGAAAAATCCACGCCTCATCTACGCGTCGATCACGCCGTTCGGCGATAGCGGTCCCGGCAAGGACTACAATTGGGCCGACATCATTTCGTGGGCGGCCGGTGGCCAGATGTACCTGATGGGCGAGGAGGGAAAGCCTCCGCTCCAGATGAGTCTGCCGCAAGCCGGGTTGCACGCCGGCGGCGAGGCCGCGGTGGCCATGATGCTCGCGCACTACCCGCGCCAAATCGACGGGCTCGGCCAGCGAATCGTCGTCAACATGCAGGCCTGCATCGTGTGGACGCTGATGAACGAGCAGGCGATGCCGTTCCTGCACGGCAGCCATCTGACGCGCACCGGAGTTTTTTTCGGCTCGGCCGACGCGCGGCGCAAGATGGTGTACGAATGCAAGGACGGGTACATCTCGACCCTGATCGCCGGCGGGACGACGTTCGGCAAATCGACCATCGCGCTGATCGAGTGGATGCGGGAGAACGGATTCGGCTCCGACTGGATGCGGACCAAGGATTGGTATTCGTGGATACCCGGCGTGTTCATGGCGATGACCGAGCAGGACCACAAGGAGACCGACGAACTCGAAGACACGGTCCAGCGCTTCATGCTCACGATGACCAAGCAGGAAATCTACGCGCAGGCGCTCAAGCGCCGGATCTTTCTGGCGCCGGTGGCGACCGTCGCCGACATCGCATCCGACGAGCAGCTCAAAGCGCGCGACTTCTGGACTGCGGTGCCGCACGACACCATCGGCCGCACGCTCACATTTCCCGGACCATTTGCGAAAATGACCGCGACCCCGATCGGATCGATCGCCCGCGCGCCGCGAATCGGCGAGCACAGCGACGAGATTTACCGCGGGCTGCTCGCCCTCACGCCCGAGCACTTGAACAAACTCCGAGCCGGCGGCTCGATTTAACCAGGAGAAATTCGAGATGAGCCGTTTCGCATTGGAAGGAGTTCACGTGCTCGACTTCGCCTGGGTCGGCGTCGGCCCGATCACGACCAAGTATTTCGCCGACAACGGCGCCGACGTGATTCGCATCGAGTCCGCCGCGCGCCCCGACGTCCTGCGAATCGGTCCGCCGTGGAAAGACGCGATGCCCGGGATCAACCGCAGTCAGTTTTTCGCCAGCTTCAACACCTCGAAAAAGGGAATCACGCTCGACTTGAGCAAACCCAAAGCGCGCGACCTCGCCAAACGCATGGTGCCGTGGGCCGACATCATCGTCGAGAGTTTCACCCCTAAGGCGATGCGCAACTGGGGACTCGATTATGACAATCTGCGTGCGCTGCGCCCCGACCTGATCATGCTCTCGACTTGCATGCAGGGGCAGACCGGCCCCAACGCGCTCTACCCCGGCTTCGGCCAACTGATGGCCGCGCTGTCGGGCTTCTACTACATCTCCGGCTACGGGCCCGGCTCATGCACGCCGCCGTACGGCGCCTATACGGATTTCATCGCGCCGCGCTTTTCCACTTGCGCGCTGCTCGCCGCGCTCGACTATCGCCGCCGGACCGGCCAGGGACAGTATATCGACATGTCGCAGTACGAGGCCGCGATGCAGAATCTCGCGCCCGCGTTGATCGATTACTTCGCCGGCGGACGGGTGCTTGGTCCGCGTGGCAACGCGTCGCCGCGCTACGCTCCGCACGGCGCCTACCGATGCGCCGACGAGGATGGCAACGAGCGGTGGATCGCGATCGCGGTGGCGGGCGACGATCAATGGCGTGCGATGCTCACCGCGCTCGCCGCCGATTCCACCGATCGGCGCTTTGCGACGGCTCAGGGACGCATGGAGAACGCCGGCGCAATCGATGAGTTCGTCGGCTCGCTCACCCGCATCCACAACGCGCAGGAACTCACCGCGAAGTTGCAGGCCGCCGGCGTTGCCGCCTATCCGGTCGAGAACTGCGTCGATATCCACCAGGACGACAACCTCGAGGCGTTCGGCTTCTGGCATTGGCTCGAGCACAAGGAGATGGGCCCGTCGCCCTACGAGGGACTCGAGCATCGGATGAGCCGCACCCCGGGCGCGCTTCGATCGGCCGCGCCGGTTCTCGGCCAGGACAACGACGAAGTCTTTCGCGAGATGCTCTCGCTCAGCGCCGATGAGATCGAGCAGCTAAAAAAAGAAAACGTGATATTCTGAGTTCCTTCCGCGACCCCTCGTGCGATACGAACTCAAAATTGCGCTCCGTTATCTGCGCGCCCGCCGCAAGGACGCCTTCATCTCGGTCACGACCATCTTTACCGCCGTCGGCGTGATGATCGGCGTCGCCGCGCTCACCGTGACGCTCTCCGTGATGGGCGGCTTCGAGCAGAGCCTCAAAGAACGCGTGCTCAGCCTCAGCCCGCAGGTCCAGATACTCAGTTCGCAAGGATCGATCGACAACTACGCTGACATCGAGAAAAAGGTCGCCGGCGTGCCCGGCGTCAACGGCTCCGACGCCTACATCGTGGGGCAGGCGATGCTGAGTTCGGGACGCGGAATCGGCGGCGTCATCGTGCGCGGCGTCGAGCCGGCCAATCCCGTCGTGCGCGCGCAATGGGGCCGCTTTATGACCGCCGGCGGTCTCGACGATCTCTCGCGAAGCTACGCGATCCCCGCGATCGCCGCGCAACCCGCGGCCGTGGCAGGCGGCCTCGCCATCGGAGTCAGCCTTGCGAAAAAACTCAAAGCCAAACCCGGTGACGCGGTTCGGATGGTCGCGCCGATTTTCTCGCCCGATGGATCGCTCTCAACCAAGAGCGGCCAATTCGCGGTCGGCGCAATCTTCGACTCCGGGATGAACTTCATCGATAGCAACATGGTCTTCATGGATCTCGCGCACGCCCAGGATTTTTTCGGACGCACCGGACGAGTCGACGGCATCGATATCCATCTGACCAATCTCGACCAGACCGACGCGGTGACCGACGCGATGCGCAAGCTGTTCACGAGTCCATACCAGGTGCGCAACTGGATCGAGTTCAACGAAAATGCCGCCGCCGGCTTCGCACTCCTCAAGCGCGTCTACGCACTCGTGCTCGTGATGCTCATCGGGGTCGCCGCGTTCAACCTGGTCGCGACGCTGATCATGGTCGTGATGGAGAAGCGCAAGGACATCGCCGTGCTGATCGCGATGGGGGCGACGCGCCGCGACGTGCGCCTGATCTTCGTGATGAAGGGAATGATCGTCGGCGCGGCTGGGACCGCGGCCGGATTGATCCTCGGCGCCGCCGGATGCTTCGCGCTGGCGCGTTACCAGTTCATTCACATCCCGCGTGAAATTTACGGCATCTCGACGCTGCCGATCGCCGTCGATCCGTGGAACTTCGCCGCCGTCGCGCTGGCCTCGATGCTGCTCTGCTTGCTCGCGACCGTCTATCCGGCCCGCCAAGCGTCGCGAGAGATGCCTGTCGAAATCTTCCGCTCCTAGCTCCGCCGCACGCCCTACCCCACACATCCGCGGACAGGTGAAAATCGACTACTGATTATTTGGTGTGTGATTCGTATTCGTGGGGGGCTTGGCGGCGAGCTTCGGTTTGCGAACGACCAAAGTCTCGTGACCGCGAACCTTGATCGTGCGCGCCGGCTCTGACTGAAAGTTCTGACTCGGTCCGTCAGAATGCCGTGGCTGCGACGAGCTGCGATTGCGCCGCCAGTTGCTGAGCTCCTTCGACAGTTTTGAGGCCAGCGAGTCGTTGTCCTGGCCGCTCTCGGTCGATTCTCCGCTTTCCTTGTTGAGGTCGCCCTCAAACTCCGCGGAACTCATTTGCGTTCTCTCTTCTTGTGACGTGGATTTGTCCTCCTTGCTGGGAACGTTTAAGAAACAGGATTTTAGTTTCCGAAATTGATGTGCTGACAGTAATCGGCGCTCGCGCTCGCGGCAGCCTGGGGTCGTTAATCAGTGGATAAGATTGTGTCTCGACTGCGTACCGAATCTGAGTTTTATCGGCGCGTTTCGGCTTGGGATGATTTTGTGCGGGATACTTTGCAGGCGGATTTTCCGCCGGCCGGGCCTGCTTTCGGCTCCGGCCGGCGTACAAGTTATTGGTATCTTAGATTCACCGTTTAGGCAAACAGGCTCTGCATGCGCAGTGCCAGACCCATGTCGCCCGCGATTCGCAGCTTGCCGCTCATGAATGCGACCTGCCCGTTGAGCTTACCGGTCGTCATGTCGACGTAGTCCTGCGCCGTCATCGAAATCGTGATGCTCGGCGTCGCGGCCGCTCCGTCTTTGACCGTGCAGGTTCCGTCGTTGATGACCACGTGCCACTTGCCGCCGTTATCGCCCGAGAGGTCGAACTGGTACGTCGCATTCAATCCCTTCGCCGCGTCTTTGTTGAAGCGACCGGGCATCGCTGCAAAGACCTCTTTTGGTGTCGTTGGTGCTGCTTCAGCCATGGAAATAGATTCCTCCTGGTAGGCGCGTACTGTACTGCGCTCTTTCCGCCATATAAGCGCTCACCTCGGACCCTGTCAATAGTATCACGCCGCGCTGGATTGATCACACCCGGCGCCGTCCGCGACGGGCCGCGGGTCAGAATCCGAACATGTTTCCGGGCACCACCGTGATGATATTGCCGCGCACGTGCACCCCTGGCGACGCGTTCTCGGTGATCGTCACTGCCTGCTGCTTTTGCGCATCGCTCTTCACCGTGCCGCCGAGATACGCGTCATGACCGATCACCTTCACCGTCACGTTGTTCAACCCCGCGGCATAAATCTGCGACGCGATCGCAGCCTGGCGCGATGCCCAATCGGCCGTGTCGGTGCTCAGCGAATCGATCACGTTGCCGACTCCCGGTACCTGCCGCACGATTTTTTCCGTGTACAACTTGGCGTCGGCGTCGAACACCTTGCCGAAAACCGTCACCGTGCTGCCGCTGGTGTAACAGTCCACCCGCCGCGTCCTCGGATTCGATCCCAGCACCAGCTTGACTTGCTGCTGCAAGGTTAGCGGCGGCGGCTTGGGCGCGGTCGCCACGTGATGACGCTTGCGCGGCGCGGGCGCCGCGGTCGGCGCAGGCTCGGCCACCATCGGCGGCGACTCGACTCCCGCCGGCGAGGGAGCGCTCACCGCTTCCGACGCGGCCGGCGACGGCGCCGCCGGCGCGCTGGCGAATTCCGGCGCCTCGGTCGGGCTCAGTCCCGCCACCTTCGAGCTCAGTTGCGACTCGAGCGCGTCCTTGGTCGCGGGATCGTTGGTGAAAATTACCGGATAATCGATCTCGACCGGGCCGCCGCTGAACGGCGCAAAATTCCACGCCGAAACGTCCTTCACTACTTCCGCGTCGAACGCCGGATTCGCATTGGTCGAGGTCCGCACCGACGCCTCGTCCACGCTGCCGTTGGGCAGCACCCTGACTCGCACCGCCATCCCATCTCGCAGCGTGCTGTCACCGGCGATCGCGCGCGAATAGCTCTCCAGCAATCCGTCCTTGTGATCTTCGAAAAATTTCCGCGCCGCTTCCTGGTTGCGCTCGGGCGCCGCCGCCGATTCGCCCGTCACCTGCACCCCCATCGCCTTCGACAACGCCACCAACGGCCCGCTCGGCGCCGGCGCTGTCACCGACGCGACCGCCGCCGGCGACGCGTTCGCCACCGGCTGCTCCGCGGGCGTGGTGCTCAGGTGAAGCGCGAGCCACGCGCCGCCGCCCAGCGCGACTATCGCTGCGATCACGTACCAAACGGTGCCGAACCGCCCGCGGCCTTCTTCTTCGCTCTCGCCGTCGGGCATCCGGCCCGTGATCCGCATCGACGGCGACGCATCGCGCCGCACCGCCGCCCCGCCCGGCGTTACCCGCGGCGGCGACGACGACGGCTGCCGTGCGTACGGCGTCGCCGATTCCACCCCGAGCCGCGCGCCGCAGAAGTTGCAGATAAGTTCCCCCGGCTGAGCCTTGCCGCCGCATACCGGGCATTCGATTTGCTCGCCGCCGGCGATCGCACCGGTGGCGGCGGCGCCTTCGGCAAAGGCGGGTCCCGCCTGCACCAGCGCGGTTCCGTCAGCCTCGCAAAACGTCTCCGAGTCGGGAAAGGTCTTTTCGCAGCGCGGGCACCTTTTCATCTTGGTAAGCGCTCCTCCGGCGCAAGTTTCGATGATATCCGCGCGAATTGCGACACGCCAACCGGATGCGCATGGCTCGCAGCGCAGTACTGTCCGATCGCGATCACTGCCTTGCGATTACCTCGGCGCCGAACTTTTCCATCGACGCGATTTGCTCGCGGGTCGTCGCGCCCGGCGCGACGATTATCCGCGACGCGCCCATCGCCGCGAATCGTTGGATATCTCCGGGTTTCAATTGTTCGCGCAGCTTGCTCACCGTCAGTTCCAGCGGCGCCGTCCGCCCCGCCGCGCGTTCATGCTCGCGCAGGCGCTTGATCGTCGCCGCAATCTCGTCGATACCGTCGGCGATTCCATACCACCCGTCGCCGAGCTTCGCCGCCCGCTTGAGCGACGGCTCCGTGTTGCCCCCGAACACGATCGGTGGATGCGGTTTTTGGGATGGCTTGGGCATGAACTTGAAGCCTTCGATCGATATCGTCTTGCCGTGATACTCCGGCGACTCCTTGCTCCACAGTTCCTTCATCAGCGCGATATATTCGCGCGTGCGAAGCGCTCGATCCTTGAAGCTCAATCCGACCGCGTCGAACTCCTCCTCGAGCCACCCGATCCCGACCCCGAAAATAAATCGCCCGCCTGAAAGCACGTCCAGGCTGGCGACCGCCTTGGCAGTCGCAAACGCGTTGCGAATCGGGACCACGAATACTCCTGTCGCCAGGCGAATCTTCGTGGTGATCCCGGCGACGAACGCCAGCGCCAGCATCGGATCGTGCAGCGGCGTTTCCGGCGGCGCGCCCATCCTGCCGCTCAATGAATACGGATACGGTGAGCGATACGTTACGGGCAAGATAATATGCTCCGGAATCCAAAGCGATTCGAAACCGCTCTCCTCGGCTTTGCGAGCGACCGCCGCGATACTGTTGGGCGACGTCTGATACAAAAATGTTCCGAATTTCATTGCATTCAACCCGCTGGGCGCTCGACCTTTTACAATCCTAGTCAGTTTCCAGCTTCACCGCGAAGACCGCCGGACGTTCCTTCAGCTCCTCGACCCGGCATCGAGCCCTCGGCTTTCTCCCCCTGAAATAACGGGCGAGGTAAGATCCGGGTTCCTTCGCTGCGCTCAGGATGACACAAAAAAACTTCTAGCACGGGCCGCGCCCGCAGCTCTTCCATGGCGTAGTCGCGAAAAGATGCGTTGCGCAGATTTTCGCGTCTTCTCACTGCGGTGCAGGGCTCAGCCCTGCCCAAGGAGGTGCGGAACCCGGGGAGGGTTCCGCATACAATTAAGTTCCTTCCTTCAGACAGGAGGTCTGAGACTATGACCGAATCGGCACGCGCGGCGCTCTCGATACTACGAAGCCCCGCCAATTTCGATTGGACAATCGTGTACCTGTTAATCCTGACGATGTACCTCTATTCGGGCGAGATCATGGCGCGGCGATGGAACGTGATCGCGGCGGGACTGGCGCTTTGGTTTGCCGACTGGATTAACGAACTGGTCAATTCGGCGATTTTGTTTTGGACCGGACGCGCGCCGTTATGGGTCGAGACCGGGCACACCTCGTATCAGATCCTGGTCGGGCTCAACGCCGAAACCACGCTGTTGTTTTTGATCTACGGGATGGCGTTTGCGAAGCTGATGCCGGCGAATCCGCGCGCGAAGATACTCGGCTTGAACAACCGATGGATTTTGATCGTCGGACAATCGGTCGCGTCGGTGATCCTGGAAGTCGTGCTGAATCGATGGGGCTATCTGAACTGGTACTGGCCCTTTTGGAATGTAGGCGCGGGACTGATCTTGATCGTCATCTTCGGATACGCGTGGTTTTTCGCGGTCGCTACGTGGGCGCACGACGCTGAAACTGAGACGAAGCGATGGGGCATCGTGGGTGGATTAGCCTCTGTATCCCTCTTGCTGGCAATTGTCTTTGGCTCGCTCGGATGGCTGTAGGTCTCGGGCATCTCAGCGTAAACTCCGCCCGCATCTCGCGACGGTGACCGCGCCCGCCAACGGCGGGCGGCCTTAACACTGGGTGCAGGGCTCAGCCCTGCGGTGCAGGGGGGTCACCCCTGCCCGTTGGCAGGGGTTGCGCCCGCCAACGGCGGGCGGCCTTAATACTGGGTGCAGGGCTCAGCCCTGCTCACCACGTGACGAACGCACTACTGTCGCGAATCGAGCTCCGCTTCATCGACGCCGCCGGCCACGCGCGCGCGCTCGGTCTCGATACACCGTCGGGCGGGCGCGAATCGAGCGTCGTCGACGACGGCCTCGCCATTTCTGCCCGTCTCGAACAGGCATTCGGCGGCTGCGTCGTGCGCGCGACCGTTGCCAATCGCGGCGCCGATCCGGTTCGACTCACGTCTGCGATCTTCGAAGTCTCGACCGGCCTCGCGCCGTCCGCCCCGGCCCGATTCTTCAAGCATGGATACCAGTCATGGAGCGCCTCGGGCGGCCACGATATAGGCGCTTCGCAAAAAAACCACCCGCGCGACACCGCCCCTTTCATCATTCGCCTGATGCACCAGAGTGAACCGGCTCGCCCGCCTGAATTCCCCGAAGCGGATACTTCTGAACTTTTCACCATTGTCGAAAGCCGCAGCGCCGGGGAATGCGTCCTGGCCGGATTCATCGGAGCCGCCACTTCGCTTTCGACCCTCACCGTCTCGAGTCCTGAAAAAATAATCGCCCGCGCGATCCTCGACGATGTAACTCTCGGGCCGGGTGCGCATCGCGAACTCGACCCGATGTTCATCGCCGCCGCCGATGAGTCCGCGGCGCGGATGGCCGCGCGATGGGCCGACGTTACCGGGCGATGGATGAACGGGCGGGTCGGCGCGCCGTTTCAGCGCGGATGGTGTTCCTGGTACCACTACTTTGACGCGATCACCGAGGACGCGCTGCGCGCCAACCTCAAGTCGCTCGAGGCGATGCGCTCGGAGTTTCCGCTCGACGTAATTCAACTCGACGACGGCTTTCAGTCCGCGCTCGGCGACTGGGATACCACCAACGCCAAATTTCCCGGTGGGCTGAAGAAAATCGCCGGCGAAATTCGCGCCGCCGGCTTCAAAGCCGGGCTGTGGACCGCGCCGTTTCTTGCCGCCCGCGACTCGCGCCTGATGATCGATCATCCCGACTGGTTCATCACGCACGCTGAGACCGGCGAACCGGTTCGCGCCGGCTACAACGCGAACTGGACGAAGAGCACCGACGCGTTCGCATACGCGCTCGACGCGAGCAACCCGGCGTTTCTCGCGCACCTGCGCCATCTGTTCGCCAAGCTCACCGGCGAGTTCGGCTACTCGTATTTGAAACTCGATTTTCTTTACGCCGCCGCCGCACCCGGCCGGCGTCACGATCCAAATCTCACGCGCGGCGAAACCATCCGCCGCGGCCTCGAAGCGATTCGGGCCGGCGCCGGCGACGACGCGTTCATCCTCGGATGCGGATGCCCGATTGGCCAGGCGGTTGGCGTCGCGGATGGGATGCGCATCGGCCCGGACGTTTCTCCGTTCTGGGGCTCGACCGCTTCTGGAGCGGGAGACCCGTCAACGGTCTATGCGCTCGACGCGATCATCGCGCGCAGCTTCATGCATCGGCGGCTATGGCTGAACGACCCCGATTGCTTGATGCTGCGGGCGCGCGAAACCCGCCTCAATGCCGACGAGCGCGCGGCGCTGGCCGCGACCATCGTCGCCAGCGGCGGGATGCTTCTGATCTCCGATGACATGAGTATCCTCGACGCCGAAGCGGGAAAATTGTTTCGCGCAGTCGCGCAGATCGGCGCCGAGATCGATTCCAACGCCGCGCGCGAACCGGTACTCGCGCTCGATCTGATGGCTACCGGCGACGTCCGCGGCCTCATCGCTGAAACCGCAAGCGGCGGCGGAGACGCGATCGCCACCGGCGCGGTCGCGATGCTCCTGAATCGCGGCGACGAGCCGGCGCGCGTGCAGATGTCCGATTTAAAGCTGGGCGCCGTCGAAATTGATGCGCTCGATCTCGCCGGCGGCGCAAAAATTGAAATCTTCGATGCTGTCGATCTCCCGCCGCACTCCGCCCGCATCCTGCGCCTCAAGCGCTAGGGAAGCTCTCACCCCGTGCGTAAATCGATCACACTCGCGCCCGCGCCCGCATGCAACACCGCTCGCCAACTTTCAGGCGCGCCGGAATTAAGCTTCGCGTAATATCCGCGATCGATCGATTCGATCACCGCGTCCGCGCCCGCCACGTCGCACAGCGCAACGATCGAACCGCCGAAGCCCGCGCCCGTCAGCCGCGCGCCGAACGCGCCGCCGCGCCGTGCGCATTCCACGATCGCGTCGAGCCGCCGGGTGCTGCATTCGAAGTCATCGGCGAGACTCTGATGCGACGCATTCATCAGCTTTCCCATTTCATCGAGGCGCCCCGCCTCGAGCACGTCCGCCGCGCGAATCACCCGCTCGGTCTCGCTCAAGACATGCCGCGCACGTTTGAGGATTTCCAGCGGGCGGTTCGAATCCAGCGCGATCCGAGTCGCCGGCTGGCCGAGCAGCTCTGCGTCGAGCGCCGCCTGCGAGACGCCCAAGATGTCCGCCGCCTGTTTCAGATCCGCGCCGAGCCGCGCGGGCGCGGCTGCCGCGAGTTGCTCGACGAGTTGCGCCGCGTTCCATCCGGGTAATGCGCGAACCACGTCGCCAAGGATCGTCACGCCGTCGAGCTTGAGCGCGCGCCCGAGAATTCGCGCCGCCAGCGCGCATTCGACGACTCGCCGATTGTACTCCGCGCGCACCATCCCCGACTTGTCCGCTATTTCCCGGCTATCCGCCACGACCAGCGCGGCGTTCGCCGGCATCTTCACCGCGCGCACGCGGATCGGGTCAAACTCGATAAACAGCGCATGGTCGCGACGGCCGAGAATCGACGCCGCCTGATCCATTCCGCCCGCCCGCGTCCCGACGTACCATTCGCTGCGCGCAACCATCGTCGCGGTTTCGATTCCGTCGAGTTCCAGTTCGTTGACCGCCATGAATGCCATCGCGGTCGAGACCGTAAGCGCGGCGGATGACGACAGCCCGGCGGCCGGCGGCACGCGGCCATCGACGGCCATCGACGCGCCCCGCAAGTTGTCAACTGAAGTTGCGGGCGGATAAAAGCGTCCGCGCCACGCAAAATGATCGATCACTCCCTGGATCGCGGCCTTCACGTAGTTCGCCCAATCGCCGGTTTGGTACGCTGGAATGTGCCGTTCGATTGCAAAACGGCGCGAGGACCAGCCGGGGTCGGCGTTCGCCAGTTCGATTTCGGCTGCCGTGATCGCCGCGGCGGCGACGATTGTAGATCGATCGATCGCAACCGGCAGCACCGGCAGGCCGCTGTAGTCGGTGTGCTCGCCGATTAGATTGACCCGGCCTGGCGCGCGGGCCGCGAAGATTCGCGCGTCGCCACCGTCGCCACCGGCGCGGGCGCGGGCGCGGGCGCGGACTAAAGCGGCAAGCTTGGCAGCCCGCGCCAACTCATCCGCGTCCCATCCGTCGGGGATACTCATCGCCGCTTCCGCTTTGGCTTGAAGCAGGCGCGCGTCTTCTCGAGATCTTCGGGGGTGCCGACGTCGCTCCAGAATCCACGAATATCAACCGCGCGCACGACGCGGCCGTCGGCGATCATTTGCGCGATTGCACCGGGGAGTTCGAGCTCGCCGCGCACCGACGGTTCCAGCCGCGCGAGGTAGTCGAAAATTATTCCGCTGCTCGCGAAAAGTCCCGCGTTGTTCCATGGGGTCCTGGCGGTTCCGGGCGGCGGTTTTTCGTCAAGCCGCTCGACCATCATGTGCGGGTTGACATAGACGGCGGCGCCGCGGAACGGATCCTTGACGCGATTCACCGCGAGCATCAGATCGTACTCGTCGATCCGCGCGCGATGGATGAAGCGCGGGTAGTTCGCGCGGTCCATCAGAATGTCGGCCCATCCGAAGACGAAGCGCGCCACGCCGGCAAGATGCGCCTTCGCCGCAAGCATCGCGCCGCCGGTCCCGTTCAATTCCGGCTGCCTGACGGTGGTGATTTTGATTTCCGGATTTTCGCGCTGCCAGGTTTTCGCCCATCCTTCGATTTGCCCGGACAGGTAGCCCGTCACGACGATGAAGTGCGTAAGTCCGGCCGCCGCGAGCGCGCCGGCGATATGCGAAATCAGCGGCGCACCCGCGACCTCGAGCAGTGTTTTCGGAGTCTCGGCGGTCAGCGCGCCCAGGCGTTTGCCGCGCCCGGCAGCCAGCAGCACCGCCGTGGAAATTTCCGCTGCCATGGCGCCCAAGATAGCATCGCGCGGGCTTCGAGGATGCTTGGCTGGCAGTATATAGTTAAGTAAGAATTTATCGAGAGCCGCACAAATGTTTGGTGAGATAAAGCCCCGCAAGAAAGCCTCCGCGCCGTTCATTTCGATCGAGGAAGCACTCGATGAAACCCGCCGCGGCCACATGATCATCCTGATGGATGACGAACAGCGGGAGAACGAGGGCGATTTGTGCATGGCCGCGGAAAAAGTCACCCCCGAGGCGGTCAACTTCATGGCCAGGTTCGGGCGCGGGCTGATCTGCCTGCCCATGTCGGCGGAGCGAATCGACAGACTCGGGCTGAGCATGATGGTTGGCGACAACCAGGCGCCGCTCGGGACCGCATTCACCACCGCGATCACCGCGCGGCGAGCGTCGGGGTCGGGAATCTCGGCGCAGGATCGCTCGACCACGATTTTGCAGGCGGTGCGCGAGGACGCCAGCGGCGCCGAGTTCATCACCCCCGGCTACGTCTATCCGCTGCGCGCGCGCGACGGCGGCGTGCTGGTGCGCACCGGGCAGACCGAGGGCGCGGTTGACCTGGCGCGGCTGGCGGGACTCAAGCCGGCCGGCGTCATCTGCGAGATTCTGAAGGAAGACGGCACGATGGCGCGGCGCGACGACCTGGTCGAGTTCGCCAAGGTGCACGGGCTCAAGATTGTCACCGTCGCGGACATCATCGAGTACCGGCTGCGCAACGAGACGATGGTCCAGCGGATCGCGGAAGCGAAGCTGCCGACCGCGTTCGGCGAGTTCCGCGCGATGGTCTATCGCAACCTGATCGATCATACGGAGCACCTGGTGCTGGTGATGGGCAAGGTGGATCCGGCCAGGCCGATCCTGGTTCGGGCGCATCGCGAGTATCTGCCGGGCGACGTGTTCGGCTACTCGGTTCGCAACACCCGCAACCTGCTGCGCTCCGCGATGGAACGAATCGCGGCGGCCGGCGAGGGCGTGCTGTTGTACCTCAAGCGCGAGTCCAACGCGCTGGCGTCGGATTTTGACGGCGGGCGCCCGGCGCGCCGCGCAACTACCCGGGTCAACGCGCCCGAGGCTGATTTCCGCGATTACGGAATCGGCGCACAGATTCTGCGCGATGTGGGTGTGCGCAAGATGATTATCATGTCCGACGCGACGCCGCGGCTCGCCAATCTGCCGGGCTATGGGCTGGAGGTCGTGGGATCGGTTCCGCTTTCAACCAACGGCAAACAGAGCACCGCCGCCAAGTAGCGGCCGAATGCGCCGACAGCGTTTTAACTACTGACAAATGATCTCGCGCGAATTCGAATTGTTCCCCCACGGCATCAAGGCTCGTCCCTTGTGGCGGGCCTCGATCGTAGCGGCGGTGCTTGCGCTCGGCTGGTTGATTTTCGCGCCGGCGGCGAATGCTAATCCGAAGGCGAATGAACTCGTAAAGATCACCTCCGCCACGATCGATCCTCCGCTGCGGGCCGGCGGCGCCGGCACGCTCAAAGTTACCGCGCAGGTGATCGCGGGATGGCATATCAATTCCGACAAGCCGTTCAGCGAGGATTACATCCCGACCAAGCTCGAGGTCAGCGGGCCGGACAGCGTGACGCCGGGCGCAATCAAATATCCGCCCGCGCAAACGATGACACTCGAAGTCGCGGCCGGCGGCGACAAAATCGCGGTGTTCGGGGGCGACCTCAAGTTCGAGGTGCCGCTCAAGGCGGCTGCCAACTTCGCGCCCAAGCCGGGCGACGCGCTCACGGTTACCATCGACTACCAGGGATGCAACAACAACGAATGCCTGCGGCCGGCCTCTGTCAGCACAACCGTCGCGCTGGCGGCTCCGGGCGCGGCGGCAGGAGCGCTGGAGGGCATCGGCACGGGAGGCGCGAAGCGCGGCGGTATCGGCGGCGACGACGATTCCGGCGCCGCGGTCGCGGACATCTTCGCCAATCATGGATGGTTCCTCGGCTTCCTCGCGATATTTCTTGGCGGCCTCGCGTTGAATCTGACCCCGTGCGTCTATCCGCTGATCGGCGTGACGATCGCGTATTTCGGCAGCCAGGGCGGAGGCCATCGCCGCGTGATGTTCCTGGCGATATTTTTCGTCCTCGGAATCGCGCTGATGTTTTCGGCGGTGGGCGTCGCCGTGGCCATGTCGGGCGGATTGTTCGGCGCTGCGATGCGCAATCCGTACGTGCTCATCGCGCTGTCCATGATGCTGCTGACGCTGGCGGCGTCGTGCTTCGGTTTGTTCGTCTTGCAGCCGCCAAACTGGATGCTGCAGCGCGCGGGCGCGGCCCATCCCGGATACGCGGGCGCGTTGCTGATGGGCCTGGGGATGGGCGTGGTCGCGGCGCCATGCATCGGCCCGATCGTGCTGGGCTTGCTGCTGATGGTGGAGAGAAGCGGGAGCGCGCTTTTCGGTTTCGCGCTGTTCTTCACGCTGGCGCTGGGACTTGGCGTTCCATATATCGGGCTGGCGATGGCGGCCGGGCATATCCGCCGCCTGCCGCGTTCGGGCCAGTGGCTTGCGTGGGTCGAGCACCTCTTCGGCTTCGTGCTGGTCGGCCTCGCGATCTACTTTCTCGACCCTGTAGTACCGAACAACCTGATGACTCGAATCCTGCCGTATTACGCGGCCGGCGTGGGGATTTATCTGGGTTTCATTTCGCGCGAAGGGAGAAGCTGGCGACCGTTCCTGGTGCTGAGGTCAGCGCTGGGAATAGTCGCGGTGGGAGCGCTCGCGATCATGCTCTATCCGCGCCATGCGCCGGAGAAGCTTCGCTTCGAGCCGTTCAACTCCGAGCGCCTCGCGTCGGCGGCCGAAGCGCGCAAGCCCGTGCTGATCGATTTCAGCGCCGACTGGTGCATCCCATGCCGCGAGATGGAGCATTCGACCTTTGTCGATCCGTCGGTGGTCAGCGAGGCAAAGCGCTTCGTGCGGATGAAGGCGAATCTGACGGCGCAGGACAAGGCCACCGAAGCGCTGACCAGCAAGTTCGAAATCCAGGGCGTGCCGACGACGATGCTGATCGATTCGGCAGGAAAGGTGGCGCAGCGCAAAGTCGGTTACATCGGCCCGCAGGAGATGCTGTCCGAGCTGCGCCAGGTCGATTGAACGCGGCCGATTTCCCTTTTCATTTCTTCACTGTTTCACTGCTTCACGGGGTCAGCATACGGGCGTGTGATTTTCGCAAAATGGCGTTCTGTTCAAGGTACGGCCCGCTTTTCCAAAAAGGCCTTTATTGCGTCGCGTCGATGGGCTGAAAAACGCCCGCTGATTGGCTGCTTTCCTATCCACAAAAGCCTAACTCAAATACTGTTTGATTAATTGATCAAACAGTCCGTTGCTCCTTTACTTTCATCCCCTGGACGAATACTATTTTCAAAGGTGGTGGGGATGCGGAAAGGTAGCTCATCGCTCGTCCTCTTCTATGCCAAATAAACAATTGTCCGACGGCTATGGCGCCGAGTCCATCAAGGTACTGGAAGGACTCGAAGCAGTTCGCAAACGCCCCGGGATGTACATCGGCGACACGGCCGAGCGGGGATTGCATCACCTGGTCACCGAGATCGTGGACAACTCGGTTGACGAGGCGCTGGCCGGTTTTTGCACCGAGATCAATGTCGTAATTCTCAGCGACGATCGGATTTCGGTCGAGGACAATGGGCGCGGAATCCCGGTCGACATGCATCCGACGGAAAAGCGCTCGGCGCTCGAAGTCGTGCACACGGTGCTTCACGCCGGCGGCAAGTTCGAAAAGACCGCGTACAAAGTTTCGGGCGGACTGCATGGGGTGGGCGCGTCGGTGGTCAACGCGCTCAGCGACGAGTTCGAAGTCGAAGTTCACAAGAACGGCAAAATTTATTTTCAACGTTACGAGCGCGGGCTTCCGAAAACGAAGGTCGAAGAGCGCGGCTCGACCAACAGCAAGGGCACCAAGACCACCTTCTCGCCCGACTCGAAGATATTTCCCGAGATAAAGTTCAAGTATGAAATCATCG
>NZ_JBEKFG010000037.1:0-33599 GCF_050013435.1 Binatus sp. (SeqCode)
TCCAAGCCATCGAAGCGAACGTCCGCTGCTCACTCATCACTCCACCTCCGCACCCATCCATCGATCAACTTCATTCTACCTATATCGATCTACCTATATCGATCGACTTGTGCAGAGGTTCCCTAGCAGGCTGCGGGAGGTTGGCAATGGACGCTTACATGGAGATCGACCGTAACATCCCCGCGGACCTTCGCGCGCTCAGGGAAAACGTCCACCGCTTTGCCAAAGAGGTGCTGCGGCCGGCCGCAACGGAACTCGACCGCCTGCCCGACCCGCAAGATGTCATCGCGCCCGGCTCTGCGCTTTGGACCTTCATGCGCCGGGCGTATGCGCTTGGCTATCACACCGCTTCTTTCCCCGAAGCAATCGGCGGGCTCGGCCTTCATGGGCTTGGGATGCAGATCTTCCTGGAAGAGCTCGGATGGGGCAGCGCCGACCTCGCGATCAGCCTCGGCGTCGCGGGCGCTCCGTTTGGCGCGCTGGCGGTTACCGGAAATCCCGAACTGATCGACACTTTCGTCAAGCCCTTCGTCGCCGACCGCGACGCCCGCTTTATCGGATCATGGCCGGTGACCGAGCCGAATCACGGCTCGGATTGGGCGATGTTTCTTGCGAGCGAAGGTGAAGCGAACCGCTCCGGCCGCGCCACCATCCGGCGCGAGGGCGACTCCTACGTGGTCCACGGCCAGAAGGCGGCGTGGGTTTCCAACGGCACGATTTCGACACACGGAATCGTGTACCTGATGGCGCCGCCGATGGGCGGCCAGCCGGCCGGGGGCGTGGTCGCGTTCATTCCGTTCGATCTGCCGGGCGTCTCCAAGGGAAAACCGCTCAACAAGATTGGCCAGCGGGCGCTCAACCAGGGCGAGATCTTCTTCGACAGCGTGCGCATCCCGGACCGCTACGTGCTCGCCACGCCCGAGGCCTTCCCGATGGTGGCGGCAATTACGCTGACCAACGCAAACAGCACGATGGCGGCGGTGTTCACCGGCGTTGCGCGCGCCGCCTTCGAGGCCGCGATGGACTACTCAAAGCAGCGCATCCAGGGCGGCAAGCCGATCTGCGAGCATCAACTCGTCCAGAAGCGCCTGTTCGACATGTTCACCCGGGTCGAGGCATGCCGCGCGCTGTCGCGGGCCGTGATGGTACACAACGATCCTCCGCCGGCAATTGACCTTGAGTATGCGATCGCGGCCAAGACCTTCTGCACCCAGGCCTCGTTCGAGATCGCTTCCGACGCGCTGCAGATCTTCGGCGGCAACGGGCTCAGCCGCGAGTACCCGATCGAGAAGATCTTCCGCGACGCACGCGCGTCTCTGATCGAGGACGGCACCAACGATGTCCTGAGCTTGACCGGCGCACTCCGGATCCTGGGTCTCAACCCAGCGCCTGTCTGATCGCGCCGCTGACCCGCGTACATCCCAGCCACGCAGCGTAACGCGCGGTTCAAGTTTTGCGGAGCCACCGGCAACGCAGAATTGATTGCTTCGATAAATTTCTTTCATCGCGGCGTCATTTTACCTTGTTAGCTTCGCAGCGCATTGCGGCCGGGCGCCAAAACTCCGGTGTTTTCAACGCTTTCGAGGTCTTGAAGAGGCATCAGCAAACGCCATGTCCCAATCCGCCATTCCCTACCTCCTTTATTCCCTGGGCATCCTGTTTCGCGAAGGGACGGAGGCGATACTCGTGATCGTTGCCCTGACAGCCGCCACCCGCCAGGCGGCCCGCCACGGCCATCGGCGCGACATTTTCGCCGGCGCGGCCGCGGCGATCGTCGCCAGCATCCTGCTCGCCATCGCGGCCAACTATCTGATCAGTGACGATGCCAGCGACACGCTCGAGGGCGTCTTTCAACTGCTTGCCGCCGCGACGCTCTTCTATGTCGTCTCGCGGCTGACCGCGAACAGTCGATCCGAGCGAATCGGCCTGCCGGCCCTAGCATTGGGGATGACCGCCTTTCTCGCCGTGGTGCGCAGGGGGGCGGACACGATAGTTTTCTTGCAGGCGCTTTCGGCAGGCGCGGCCGCGGGCGCCGAGCGCTATGCGATCGCCGTCGGAATCGCCGCCGCAGCGGTCGCGCTGGCCGCCCTTTTCGTCATAATCGATTGGAGCGCGCGTAAGATTCCGTCAGCGATGCTCTTCAAGACGACGTCGGTGATGCTCTACGCGATGGGATTGATCTTCATCGGTCAGGGCGTCGCGAGCCTGCAAGAGGCCGATTGGGTTGCGGCAACTTTCGTCGACTACGTCCCGGCGCTCCCGGCGATCGGAATTTTCCCGACCGTGCAAACGCTTGGCGCGCAGGCAATCCTGCTGCTTGCCGCCACCGCGCTGCTCGCTCCGCGCTACGCGGCCGCCCGCGCCGCCGAGCGCGCCGCAATCGCCGCGGATTAGACGTGCTCCTGGCGGATTAAGCTTTCTCTTATAGGACTCAGCCCCGAGCCAACGGCGATTGTCGGGCGGACGGTAAAGCCGGTTTCGGTCATATATTCGGCCTATGGATAGGGCGTCATAGGTTATGGCCCGTGGCCCTTATTGAACGCGCGCGCGCCTGGGTCGCTGATCATTGTGACGGTCTCGTGAAGATGGGCCCGCCGCTTCGATTTTTTGCTCCAAAAGTGCTAGGCCTCTAGTTTACAGATCTAACTTCACAGCTCCGTCGTTTGTATGAGCGACTCGCTCAAGGAGCGCCAATGATTGTTGCCGAGCTGATGACCCCAAAGCCTGTGACTGTCGCGCCGAGTGACACGCTGGAAGCAGCACATGAGAGAATGGAAGCGGGCAGGTTCCGGCAGGTTCCGGTGGTGGATAAGGAAAGACTAGTCGGTATTCTGACCGACCGTGACACACGCCAGTATCTCGGGCAGCTGGCTTACACGCGGGTCGATGCGGTCATGAGCAGCCATCCATTTTCGGTTCATCCTTCCACCCCGGTCGAGAAAGCCGCTCACCTGATTATAACCAACAAAATTGGTAGTCTTCCCGTGGTCGAGGATGGCAAGCTGGTCGGCATCATAACCGCCACCGATATGCTGCGGGCGCTGGAGGCCATACTCGGAGATGCTTCCGAGGGCAGTTCCAGAATCGATCTCGATCTGGAGGGCTCCGGAGAGATAGAGGCCGCAACCAGCCTCGTTCAGGCGATTTGTCCTCTGCTCGGTGTCGGGACGTACCAGCGAAAGCGAAATCACCCGGCACATGAGATTCTATTCGTGCTGGTTCCTTCGACCAGCGCGCAAAGCGCGGCACACGCGTTGAAGGAGTACGGCTTCAAGGTCCTTGCCGTCCATCACTGAGATGGCGATAACCCTGGACAAGAGGCGATCGGCTTTGTAGGCAGTCCGGATCTTGACTGTGCAAGAGCTCCACCATCGCGACGAGATACAGTGACGATGGAAAACGACGAAGTCGCCAACGTCCTCGACGAGACCGCCAGTATGCTCGAGCTGGCGGGCGAGAATTTCTTTCGCGTACGGGCCTACCGCAACTCCGCCCGGACGATTCGCGATCAAACGGCGCAGGTCGCCAGTCTAAGCAAGGAACAGATCGACGATATTCCCGGTATCGGGGCCGATCTGGCGGGAAAAATAACGACGATCGTTCAGACCGGCGACCTGCCATTGCATCGCGAGTTGGCCTCAAAGTTCCCGCCCCAGCTCCTCGAACTGAGAGATATTCCAGGCTTGGGTCCCAAGCGCTTAAAACTTCTGATCGACCTCCTGCAGATTCGCGGCCGCGACGATCTCGATAAAGCCGTCAAGTCCGGAGCGATCCGCAAAATCCCCGGCTTTGGACCGAAGATAGAGGATCGAATCCGCGAATCATTGCTCCGGCGCGAGACCGGTCAGGGAAAGCGAATGCTGTATGCGGAGGCGACGCGAATCGCCGCGCAGATCGAAGCCTACTTGCGAAAATGCACGGCAGTCCGCGAGTTCGAGCTGGCCGGCAGCTTTCGGCGGCGGCGTGAGACCGTCGGCGATCTCGACGCGGTTGCCGCCGCTGCTGACTGCGCCGCGGTCATGAAGCATTTCAACGCCTTCCCCGGTATCACCGAGGTAATCGGCTCGGGCGAGACCAAGACCAGCGTCGTACTCAAAGGCGGTCTGCAGGTGGACCTGCGCGCAGTCGCTGCGAAGAGTTTCGGCGCGGCGCTCACCTATTTCACCGGATCCAAGTCCCACTGCGTGCATCTGCGGCGCATCGCCCAGGCGCGCGGACTCTTGCTCAACGAGTACGGACTCTTTCGCAACGATGACGTCATCGCGAGCAGGACGGAAGAAGAGATTTACCGCGCCCTGGGGCTTGCATGGGTGCCACCGGAGCTGCGCGAGGACCGCGGCGAAATAGAAGCAGCAGCGTCCGGCAAGCTGCCCAAATTGATTGAGCGCAAGAACCTTCGCGGCGACCTTCACACCCATTCTCTGTACACCGACGGACGCGCATCGATCGAAGATATGGTGCGTCAAGCTCGTGAGAACGGTCTGGAATATGTTGCAATTACCGATCACTCTCGCCACCTGGCGATGGCCCATGGCCTCGATCCCAAGCGCTTGCACGAGCAAAAGCGGGAAATCGAACGAATCAGGAAAAAACTCCCCGGCATCACGCTGCTTCAGGGCATCGAGGTCGACATCCTGGACGATGGCAGGTTGGATTTGCCCGCCGATGCGCTGAGCGAGCTCGACTGGGTAGTCGCTTCAGTCCATTACAAGCTCGAACAAAATCCCGTCGAGATGACGCGCAGACTGATCAAGGCGATTCGCAATCCCAACGTCGATGTAATTGGACATCCAAGCGGCCGCCTGCTCGATCGTCGCCAGCCCAGCAAGTTCGATTTCAGTGAAATCCTCCGGGTCGCCCGCGAGGAGGGTTGTGCGATGGAAATCAACTCCCAGCCCGAGCGCCTGGACCTGACCGACACTGCCTGCATGGCGGCCAAACAGGCCGGCGTCAAGCTCGTCATCTCAAGCGACGCGCATTCGACTCGCGATTTAGCGTTGCTCGATTACGGCGTCAATCAGGCGCGGCGCGGCTGGATCGAAAAAGAAGACGTTCTCAACACCCGGGGGCTTCGAAATCTGCGGCCCCGCCACTGAATCACCGCTGTGTACTTCGGAGAGACGCCGATGAAAGTTGAACAGATCATGAATCGTGCCGTCAAAACCTGCCGTCCGCAAGATTCGCTGAACAAGGCGGCGCAAATAATGTGGGAAGAGCCTTGCGGGGCTGTTCCGGTGGTCGATGACCAACGCAGACCGATCGGCTTTCTGACCGACCGGGACGTCTGCATGGCCGCCTATACCCAAGGCAGGCCGCTGAAGGAGATACGGGCTGAGAAAGCCATGTCCCACAAGGTCGTATCCTGCACAACTGAGGACGAGCTGGGTTCCGCAGCGCAACTGATGCGGCAGCACCGTACACGCCGGCTTCCGGTCGTCAATCGGGACGGAGCATTGGTCGGGTTGCTATCGCTGGACGATCTCGCCTGCGAAGCTGCCAGATCGCTGCGCGGCGGGGTGAATGACGAACTGAGAAGCCTGGTGCTGGAAGTGCACCTGTCGATTAACCGCGGGCGCGTGCGCCTAAACCCGCCTGTTTAGAGTGAAGGGGCACGAATGCCGGACCTGCATCAGACTCTGCAGGAGTCAGAATCCGAAGATCTCGGCGCGTTGGTCGAGTTGGCTCTGGACCTGCGAAATTGCTGGAACCACTCGACCGATCCGCTGTGGAGCAAGATCGAGCCGGAGCTCTGGACACTCACCCATAATCCGTGGGTCGTTCTGCAAACTTGCTCCCGGACCCGACTTGAGTCGCTCCGCAGCAATCCGGAATTCCGGGATCAGGTTAAGGAGCGACTGGAAAAACAGCGCCGCGCTCTCAAAAGCCCTGCATGGTTCCAGCACGCTCATAGTAACCCGCCATTAAATTGCGTCGCCTACTTCAGTATGGAGTTCGGGCTCAGCGAAGCACTCCCCATCTACTCGGGCGGGCTGGGCAATGTCGCCGGCGATCAGTTAAAAGCCGCCAGTGACCTCGGCGTTCCGCTCATCGCTGTCGGGCTTCTCTATAGCCAAGGCTATTTTCGCCAGATCATCGACGCCGACGGAAGCCAACGCGCATCATACCCCTACAACGACCCTGGCCAGATACCTGTAACCCCCGTGCGCAATAAGGATGGCGAGTGGCTCAGGCTGAGCGTCAAATTGCCTGGCCAGAAACTGTGGCTGCGTGCCTGGCAGGCACAAGTCGGCCGACTGAGACTTTATCTGCTCGATAGCAACGACCCGGCCAACGCGCCGGCCTATCGCGGCATCACCAGCGAACTCTACGGCGGCGGACCTGAACTCAGGTTGACGCAGGAACTGGTGCTCGGGATCAGCGGCTGGCGGCTTTTGCGCGCCCTCGGGATCAAACCGGAAGTTTGCCATCTGAACGAAGGACACGCGGCATTCGCGGTGCTGGAGCGCGCACGATGCCTTATGGAAGACACCGGTCAACCCTTCGAAAACGCGCTGGCCATATCACGGGCCGGCAATCTTTTTACAACCCACACGCCCGTTGAGGCCGGCTTCGATCGCTTCGCTCCCGCTTTGATAAAACGTTTCCTCGGGCGCTACGCCGAAGAGCAGCTTCACATAGACCTTTCGCGTCTCCTGGCGCTGGGCCGCCTGCATCCGGACCAACAGGATGAGCCCTTCAACATGGCCTACCTGGCCATTCGTGGAAGCGGAGCAATCAACGCCGTCAGCCGCCTGCATGGCGTCGTGAGCCGGCGAATTTTCCAGCCTCTCTTTCCCAGTTGGCCCCAAGCCGAGGTGCCGGTCGAACATGTCACCAACGGAGTCCACACCCCGACTTGGGATTCCGCGGCTGCCGATGCGCTATGGACGGAAACCTGTGGCCGCGAGCGTTGGCGCGGGACCATGGAGACGGTCGGCGCTGATATACGCCGCGCCTCGGACAGCGCGCTGTGGGAACTTCGCGCCAAGCATCGGGTCGAATTGGTTCGCTTCGTGCGAGAACGGCTAGCCAGTGAGCTTGCCTCTCGTGGCAAAGATCCTAGAGCCGCGGAGAGTATTTTCGATCCAGGCACCCTGACGCTGGGCTTTGCCCGCCGCTTTGCAACATACAAGCGCCCCAATCTGCTCCTGCACGACCCGCAACGCCTCGTTTCCATTCTGACGAATCCACAACGGCCGGTTCAGCTGGTGATGGCCGGCAAGGCCCACCCGCAAGACATCGCCGGCCAGGCGCTGGTCAAGGCCTGGGTTAATTTCGTCCAGCGGACGGACGTGCGGCGCCACGCGGTCTTTCTCAGCGACTACGACCTGGTACTGGCCGAGCGGCTGGTACAGGGCGCTGATCTATGGATCAACACTCCTCGCCGGCCTTGGGAGGCATGCGGCACCAGCGGAATGAAAGTACTCGTCAATGGTGGCCTCAATTTGTCGGAGCTGGATGGTTGGTGGGCCGAAGCATACTCGCCCCAAGTCGGCTGGTCATTGGGCAATGGCCAGGAGCATGGCGATGACCCGGGCTGGGACGCGGCCGAAGCGGAAGAACTCTACGATACTCTGGAGAAGAAGGTCATTCCGGCGTTCTACAACCGCGACAACAATGGCCTCGCCATCGAATGGGTCACACGAATGCGTGAAAGTATGTCACGCTTGACCCCGCTCTTCTCGGCCAATCGGGCGGTGCGCGAGTACACGGAGAAATATTATCTCCCTGCTGCTGCGGCATATCACGAGCGGGCAACCGACGAAGGCGCCTACGGCAGATCCCTGCTCCAATGGAAACAAGAGTTGGCCGAGCACTGGGCGTCGCTGAGATTCGGTGAGCTTCGTGTCGAGAGCTCTCCACAAAAGCACTCACTGCGGGTTGAGGTGCATCTAGGAGAGCTGCGCGCCGACTGCGTGCGCGTACAGCTTTATGCAGATCCGCTCGACTCTGAGCCCCCGTTTCTACTGGAAATGACGCCCAGCGACAGCCCCGAGCCTTCTAACGCGTGGCGCATCTATGCCGCCGATGTCCCCGCTTCGCGTCCGGCATCGGACTACACACCTCGCATCGTTCCATCGCATTGCGGAGCGAGGATTCCACTCGAGGACGCGCACATCCTGTGGCGCCACTAGTTCGCGCGCTTGTTCAAAATTCGAACGAGTGCCACAAGTATTAAAATCCCGCTCCCGGAGGATCGCAGTATGGCCAAACACGGACGCCTCAATCTTGGCAATGCAGAATACTCGATGCCGGCGGACGCCGCCGCGTATCAGCGCCCGCCATTCTACTATCGCAACACTCGCTCGATCGTGGTCGCATTCGAAACTGACCTCGAAGCCGCGCTGCAGGCATTGCCGGCGCCGCTGACGCTGAGCGAGCCGGCCACCGCGATACTTTCGTTCTACGAATATCCGTGGACCACTTTGGGTCCTTACAACGAAGCGATTCTTTCGGTTCTGGTCGAGCACAAGGGCCGCCCGATGAACTACGTCATGCACATCGCGGTGACGACCGAGCCGCCGATGCTGGCCGGGCGCGAAATCTGGGGTTTTCCGAAGAAGCTCGCGCAAATTGAATTCAAAAACGATCGCGACATGATTTATGGAACGCTCGAACGTCCGGCAAGCATCCGCCTTGCCAGCGCGATCGTTCGCCCGGAACGGCCGGCCGGCAACGGGCATTCCGCCGCGCCGCCGCCGGTCAGCATGCGCCTGATTCCTTCCCCCGAAGAAAACGGGCGTCCGTTATGCGCTGAGATCATCGAGACGCACATCGAGACCAGAGTAATCGAGGCGTGGACCGGCGTCGGCTCGATCGCTTTCGCGGAGAGCTCGCGCCTGGACCCGTGGAACCGGCTGCCGGTCAAGCGGGTGATTGCAGCAAGCTACATGCTTAGCGACATGACGCTCGGCTTCGGAAAGGTGATCGATCACCTGGAATAGAGCGAGGCGGTGCGCGCCGCGGTGTGCTATCCAACCCCGCTAAATCATGAAGCCGCCGTCAACGCTGATGACCTGTCCGGTCACCGCGCTGGCGGCGTCGGATGCGAGCAGCGCCGCCATCGCGCCCAATTCATCGGGCTCGACGATTCGCTTCTGAATGTTCTGGCTCTCGGCGAATCGTTTGGCGTCGCCCGCACTCACCCCCATCATCGCGCCCAGGATGTTCCAGTCCACCATCCTGGTGTTGGTCCATCCGGGGCATAGCACGTTCACATTGATGCCGTGCGGGGCGGCGGCATAAGCAAGCGAGCGCGTGAAACCGATGAGGCCGTGCTTCGCGGCCGAATAGGCCAGCGGTCCGCCGCCGTTTTTCGCATAGCCGGAACCGATGCTGATGATGCGCCCCCACTTCTGTTTGATCATGTAGGGGAGCGCGGCATGGGTCGCATAGAATGCCTGGGTCAGGTTCAGGAACAGGTTGTCCTCGAACGCACGCGGGTCATGATTGAGCGGATCGAGGTGCAGTGGGTTCTCCGCGATCACGCCGCCCGCGTTGTTGATCAGAATTTCGAGACCGCCGAGTTTGCGCGCAGCCTCATCGACGCCGGCGGTAATCTGCTCGCGGCTCATCACGTCGATGATCACCGCGAAGCCGCGCTGCCCGCGCTCCTTTATCTCGCTTGCGACCGCGTCCAGCTCGCCCTGCGAGCGAGCGGCGACCGCGACCTCCGCGCCCGCGTCTGCCAGCGCAAGCGCCATCGAGCGGCCGATCCCGCGGCCGCCGCCCGTTACCAGTGCACGCCTTCCATGCAGATCGATCAGTTGTTTCATTTTCGCGCAGGCTCCACTTGTCGAATGAGGCTTTCCCGGGTTGAATCGTTTTGTCTCATCTATCCGCGCAGCTTTGCAAATGGACGCAGCGCCCGCAGTGCCAGTATGCCGGCCGCCTCCGCATTCAACGCCTGATCGGGATCGTAGCGCTTGTCGGCGCGACTGCGGTCGGCGTAAGCTTCCGCCGGGCAGTGGCGCCGGGCTGGTGAAATTGCGGCAAACAGAATCTGATGCGGTGGGCCTCACGTCCCAGAGCGGCCTTTTTTAGCTGGAGGAATAGTCGATGGAATTCAAAGAAGTAGTAGGACGGCGCCGATCGATCCGTTACTTCCAATCGTGGCGCAACGTCGAACGCGAGAAGATTCAGATCATGCTGGAGGCGGCGCGGCTCGCGTCATGCGCGGTCAACGCGACCTTCCTAAAAGCGATCGTCATGATCCGGGACAATATCCCCCGCGAAACACTCGACGCGCTCAAGACTCCGGTCTCCGCACTCACCATCGAGCTGGCCCCGGTGCACATCTACACTTACGTCGATATGGGGGCGTACAAGGGCGCTCAGGCGCGGCTGAAGAAGCTGGTCGATGTCGGCGCGTTGAATGCGACCCACGGCTGGAGTCACAAGTTCGTCGATGATTTCGTTTGGCCCAACATTCTCAAGCCGCTGGCCGAAGGCTCGAACCTGCCATCGGTGGCTGCATCCGCCGCGTCGGACGCCGGCATCGCGATTTGCCAGGCGATGCTCGCTGGGGTTGACGAGGGACTTGGCGTCTGCCTGACCGCCTTTCAGCACGACGCGATCAACAAGCTGGTCAAGGCGCCCAAGGACTGGCTTCCGCTATGGGTGCTGCTGGTCGGTTATCCGGCGGAGTCGTGGGAAGCAGGCGGACAGCGTCCGCGTCCGCCGCTGGAAGAGATCTTCTTCGAAGGCGAATACGGAAAACCATTCAAGGGCGATCCCAAGGTGACCGAGCGGATGAAGGCGGCGAAGATGATCCAGGCGCAGGCGCCGCTGCCGTGGCGAAAAGAGGAAATCAAGGCGCTCGCGAGGATGTTCGGTCTTCCCGAGTAAGCTGCCTCGAACCGCGCAATCGACCGATAGAACTACGCACCGCTCGAAAATAACGATGGCGTCAATAAATAAACCGCTCGAAGAGTACGACTCGGTCAAGACCTGGTACCAGGGACTGCGCGAGCAATCGGGCATCGAGCCCAACGAGGATAAATCGAGGCTCGCACTGCTTGCCGAGTTCTGCGCCACGCTCGAACTCGACCCCGACGAGATCGTCGCCGCCTGCCTGCTGAGGAAAGAGGGCAAGGAAACCAAGATCAGCATAAAGGGCAGGCGCTCGATGGCGGAACGGATAACCGATTTTCAGGCGCAAGGCGGCGCCGAAGGCCGCGAGCGGGCCAAGCGTGGAAACGCCGTCCGAAGTTTCCTGATTCACAACGGCATCCAGCTGCAGTCCGGGATCCAAATCTGAACCGCAGCGATGCCGGCAATTCGAGAGGTTCGGGAGAATTGAGCCAATGCGAATTCTGGAAGAAGGCAAAGCCGACTATCTGAAAGTCGATCCCGATGGTTATCGGGCGAGCGTGCGGGACAATAAACCGCATCAGATGGTCTCGAAGTTGATGACCCACAAAGAGGCGGTCGAGCGCTTCGTACGCGACGGCGACTACCTCGCATACGACTGCAACTACTTTCAGCGCGGACCGTCGTCGCTGATTCGCGAGATCGTCCGCCAGCGCAAAAAAAATCTATGGCTGTGCGGCAAGTTCACCTATGTCGCATGCGCGATCCTGGTTGAAGCGGGATGCGCCGATCGGATCGACATCGGATTCATCGGCTTCGGCCCGTGGATCGCGCGCGCGGTGCGCGAAAAGAAGTGCACCATCTACGAGTACTCCAATGCGGTGATAACGCTGCGCCTGAAGGCTGGTGCGATGGGGATACCTTTCATGCCGGCGCGCAGCTTCGGCGGGACCGACGGATTTCAGCATTCAGGCTGCAAAATCGTCGAAGACCCCTTCACCGGAAAACCGGTTCTGATTGTCCCGGCGCTCAATCCCGATGTCTCGATCATCCACGTTCATCAGGCCGACGAGTTCGGTAACGCGCGCGTCTTCGGCACCGGCATCGCGCATGCGGAATGCGCGCTCGCGTCCAAGCGAGTGATCGTGTCCGCCGAAGAGATCGTCTCGACCGATGAATTCCGGCGCGATCCGGCGCGCACCTCGATCGCGCACTTCACCGTGGACGCGGTCGTGCACGCCCCGTTCGGCGCCTACCCGGGAACGGTGCAGGGATACTACGCGTCGGATCCAATGGGAGTCATCGAAGCGATGGGCGCGATGTTCCGCGGCGATTTCACCGAGTACCTCAAGAAACACGTGTACTCGGTGGGTTCGCACGATGAGTACCTGCAGAAAGTCGTCGGAACCGAAAAACTCGCCGAGATCCGCCGGCGCGAAACTATCCGGGAGGGCTATGCCTCGTGAGCACTCCAGCTACCGACTTCAATGAGCGCGAATTCGTCATCTGTCAGATCTCACGCCTGGTCGACGACAAGTACATCTACTGGGTTGGCGGCGGCGGCGAGCCGATGAACTCTGTCCTGCTCGCCAAGCGAATGAGCGCGCCCAACCTCCAGTACCTGACTGAGGACGGGTGCGTCGGGCCCGAGGCTCGGGTGCCGTTCGATCCGCTGATGACGATGATCAGCTCGCCCGCCAATTATCGCGCGCTTCAGTGGGGCACGATGAATTACGCGGCCGACCTCGCGCAACTCGGCTACGTCGATTACGGCATCCTCGCCACGCTTCAGGTCGATCGCTACGGAAACGTCAATTCCACCGTGGTCGGCAAATATGAAGGCGGCGAGGGCCGGCGCTTCGGGGGACCCGGCGGCGCCGACAGCATCGCAGCGCTCGCATGGCGCACAATCCTGGTGACCGATCAGCAGAAGCGCAAATTCGTCGATCGAGTGGACTTCATTTCGTCGCCGGGTTTTCTCGACGGTCCTGGCGCCCGCGAGCGCCACGGCCTTCCGCCCGGCACCGGTCCATGGCGGGTTTACACGCCGTGGGCGATGTTCGGGTACGGCGCCGATTGCCAGCTCATGATCCAGGCAATCGCGCCCTTCGTCACGCTGGAACAGGTGCTCGAGGAAATGAGTTTCAAGCCGGCGATCGCGCCCAAGCTGGAGATTCTCGAGGTGCCGACCGAAGAGGAACTGATGATTTTGCGCACGCAGATCGACGTGGGCGGCCAGGTCACGGACCGCGGGCGATGGATCGAGTTCAAGGACGGCAAGTACACCTTCGCCACGCCCTAGTTCATTTCGGCAGCCCCCGCTGAATCTTCGCAACGCAGATCGACCCGCAGGGGCGGGTCGATCATGCGGACAGCGCGTAATCCGCCCAGCTCAGATCCCGAGGACGTGAATCGACACCGCCGCTGCTTCGGCGCGAACCATGCCTCCGCCATTCTCGGTAAGCCCGACCTTCGGATTTTTGACCTGGCGCTTTCCGGCTTCGCCGCGCAACTGCCAGAAGATTTCGCAGATTTGCGCGACTCCCGTCGCGCCCACCGGATGACCTTTCGCTAGCAGCCCGCCTGACGTATTCACCGGGATGCGGCCGGAAATTTCGGTGACGCCCTCGTCGATCATCTTCCCGCCCTCGCCGGGCTTGCACAGCCCAAGTTCCTCATAGGTCATCAACTCGGCCGGCGCCGACGCATCATGCAGTTCGATCACGCTGAGATCTTCTGGACCAACCCCCGCCTTCTCGTAGGCCTGCTTCGCGACCCGGGGCACCACGCCCGGCTCGTCGAAGCCATGATCGGAGCCCGACGACAACAGCGAAGCGAGAACCTTGACCGGCTTGTTGGTATAGCGATGGGCCACCGATGAAGCGCACAGAATAGCCGCTGCGGCGCCGTCGCCTATGGGCGAACACATCAGCCGCGTGAGCGGGTCGGCCACCATCGGAGAGCTCAAAATATCCTCGAGGCTGTAAACCTCTTGATACTGCGCGTGCGGATTCAAGCTGCCGTTGCGATGGTTCTTCACCGCGATGCGTCCGAACTGCTCGCGGGTGGTGCCGTAGCGCATCATGTGCGCGCGGGCGCCCGCCGCGTAAAAGTCCATGAACATCGAGCGCGATTCTCCCGCTCCCCCCGCCTTCTTCGGCGCCTCGCCGCGAGCTTCGCGCTCGGCCTGGAGCCGGGCCTGTTGCGCGTTCATGTCGGCGAGCAGCTGCTGCACCAATTCCACATCGACGGCCCCGCTGAATCCCGCGAACGTACGTTTCTTATCCGCGTGGTAAAGCTTCTCCATGCCCAGCGCGAGCACCACGTCGTACATGCCCGAGGCGACGTACAGGTGCGCCAGATGAAACGCGGTCGAGGAACTGGCACAGGCATTCTCGCAGTTGACGATCGGGATGCCGCCGATGCCCATCTCGCGCAGCACGACTTGTCCGCGGATGCATTCCTGGCCGGTGATGAGGCCCGCGGCCGCGTTTCCGACGACCGCCGCCTCGATCTGTTTTTGCTCGATCCCGGCGCTCGAAAGCGCGCCATTTACCGCGTCACGCGCGAGAACCTTCATACTGGTGTCGAGATACTTGCCGAACTTGATCATGCCGGCGCCGACTATAGAAACTTCACGCATGTGAGCGATCTCCTTGTTGATGGGCGGGCTGTGCCCGCTTGGCGTGGACGATAACCCACCCTTGCGGCACCGGGCAAGCTGCAGAATGTGTGGTAGATTTTGCACGTATGAAAGGGTTCAACGCCTGGGCGATTCGACGGAGCGTGACCGCATGAGTACTTCAGCAACGCCGGAAAATTTCGCTGCCACACTCGGTTTGGTCCGTGCGGTTCGCGCCATGCGATGGGAACAGGCGCCGGAAGATGCGCGCGAGGTCGCACGCCACTGCATCCTCGATTTCCTCGGCGTCGCAATTGCCGGATCGCGTGAACCGCTGACGCAGATTCTCGTCGATGAGATCGTCAAGCCCGAAGGATCGTCTGAAGCCGGACTGATAGGGAGCAAGCGGCGCGCGTCGCGGCTGTCGGCAGCGCTGGTTAATGGGGCCGCGGCTCATGCGCTCGATTTCGACGACACCCACACGGTGATGGGCGGTCATCCGTCCGTCCCGGTGATCCCTGCGGTGCTCGCGCTGGCCGAGAGCGCAGGATCAAGCGGGCGCGACGTGCTCGAAGCGCTGCTCATCGGCATCGAACTGGAGTGCCGGCTCGGCGCATTGATCGGCGGACAGCATTACGCGATCGGATTTCACTCCACCGGCACCGTTGGAACTTTCGGCGCCGCGGCCGCATGCGCGCATATGTTGCGGCTCGACGAGGATGGATGGTTGCGCGCACTCGGGCTGGCGGGTACGCAAGCCGCGGGGCTCAAGTCGGGTTTCGGAACGATGGCGAAGCCGCTGCACGCGGGGCGCGCCGCATCCAATGGATTGTTCAGCGCACTCGCCGCGCGCGGCGGCTACACTTCCAATCCCGAAATTATCGAGACCGCGCAGGGATTCGCCGCTACGCACGCCGGCGCAGCACCATCGCGCGAAGTCCTCGATCGATTTGGCGGACGCTTCCTGATTCGTGACACGCTCTTCAAGTACCACGCCTCGTGCTATCTCACGCACGCGCCGATTAATGCGGCGCAACGGATTCGCGCCGAGCATCGCGTCGATCCCAATTCCATCGATGAAGTGGCGGTGCGCGTTCATCCCGCGCTTTTCGGCGTGTGCAATATCCAGGAGCCGAAGACCGGCCTCGAAGGGAAATTCAGCTTGCGCGCGACGACCGCGATGGCGCTGCTCGGGGAAGATACCGGCAATCTCGAGACCTTCACCGATGCAAGCGTGACGCAGGCGCGCGTGGTGTCCTTGCGCGATCGGATCCGCGTCGTGCGCGCCGAAAAGATTCCGACCACGAGCGCGACGGTCGTCGTCAAAAGCAACGGACGAGTTTTTCAAGCCGAAGCGGACTCGGGACAGCCGGCCTCCGACCTGGTTGCGCAGCGGGAGAATCTGACCCGGAAATTTATGACGCTTACCGCTCCGATTCTCGGCCGCCGCGATGCCGAAGCGTTGGCAAGTGCGGCTCTCCATGCGGATCAGCTCGCAACCGCTTCAAAGTTGATCGATCTGACGCAGGCCGGATAGACCGGTTCGGCGGCCCGGGTGGTGTCAATGCCAAACACAACCGAATTTGACGTGGTCATTATTGGAGGCGGCATCGCCGGCGCCTCGCTCGCCTACTTTCTGACCGAGCGCGGAGTGACCAACGTGGCGCTCCTGGAGCGAGAGGGCCAGCACGGCTATCACTCGACCGGCCGCAGCGCCGCAAGTCTCGTCGAGTTCGATCCGATCCCCGCCGTGCAGGGCCTCAAAGCGATGGGCGGGAAATTTTTGCGAAATCCTCCGCCCGGCTTCGCCGACAATCCCATCCTGATTCCCACCCCGGTGATGATTCTCTTTCGCCGGCCCATCTTGAACGTGTTCGAGCTCGTGGCTGGCGGACTGCGGCGGGACCGCGTGGCGTTCCAGGCGCTGAGTTGCGCCGCCGCGAAGGCTCGTGTGCCAGCCCTCCTCCTCGAGGAACCTGAGCGCGCGCTGATGCTCACCGCCTGCGGCCGCATCGACGTGCACGAACTGCTCACCAGCTATCTCCGTCACGCGCGCCGGCGCGGCGCTGTCGTTCGCACCGGGAGCGAAGCTCGCGCGATAGTGGTTGAGAACGGCCGCTGCCGCGCGGTCGTGACCGACGCAGGCACCCTTCACGCGCGATGCGTTGTCAACGCCGCCGGCGCGTGGGCCGGCCCGGTCGCGAACATGGCCGGTGCGATGCCGATACGGCTCGAACCTCGTCGCCGCACTATCGTCACCTTTGCTGCCGCGCCCGGCCTCGACGTGAGTGGATGGCCGTTCGTCATCAGCGAAAGCGATCAGCTCTACTTCGCGCCCGAGTCGGGCGGTTTGCTGCTGAGCCCGATGGATCAGGAACCCGTCCTTCCATGCGACGCTCAGCCTGACGACGAGGTTATTGCCGCCGCGCTCGAGCGTCTGCGCGCGCTCGCGCCCGCGATCGTGCCGCGCACTTTGAAGCGCAAATGGGCCGGGCTTCGCACATTCTCACCCGACTCGGTCCCCGTAGTTGGCGCCGATCCTCGCGTCGCGGGATTTTTCTGGCTTGCGGGTCAGGCCGGCTTCGGAATCGAGAGCAGTCCCGCCATCGGCCAAATCGCCGCCGATCTGATTGTCAGCGGCGCGACCAATAGATTCGACGCGTCCGTGCTGACGCCTGCGCGCTTCGCCGCTGACGCCTGACCAAATCTTTCTCTTGACTCCGTGAGCAATTACTCTAAGAGTTGATGCTCATGAAGTCGTACAGCTTGCCGGAATTGGTAAGGGCTTCCGCCTTGCCTGTGGATACCATCCGCTATTATCAGAGCCTCGGCCTGCTCGACGGTCCTCGCCGTCGCGGCCGCGCTGCCGTCTATAACGATTCACACCTCAAGCGCCTGCGCCTGATCCGGTCGATGTCCGCACGCGGACTTCCGCTAAAGGTGGTCAAAACCCTCATCAGCAGTCCGAAGAAGGATGTCGTCGATCGAGCGCTGGTCGCCGCCGTCAAGGAAACGGCTGGCGAGGCGCGTTACACCAGTACCCAATTCGCGGATCGGTTCGGGATTCCAAAGGGACTGCTCGATCTGGTGGACAGCTCCGAACTGCGCGAAGCGGTCGCCGGCGAGACCGGCAACAACCTTTATTCCGACGTCGATCTCGAGGCCACGCGCGGTGTCATGCGTTTGCTCGAACACGGCTTGCCCATCACCCGCCTGCTCGAGATTGCCGTCAAGCATCATCGTGCGACCGGGGATACGGTGGACGAGGCAATCGATCTTTTCAACGCGTATGTCCGAGGCCGCCGCAGGGACGGTGACGACGTCGAGGCAGTCGCCGACGCATTTCGCGAGATGTTGCCAATCGTAGTCTCTCTCGTCGCACAACACTTTCATCGCTTGCTGGTCGGACGCGCGCTGGCGCGGATCAAGGATAGCGGCGACAAGAAAGCCTTTCGCGTCGCGCAGCGCACGGCTGGAGAAGTCAGGCTTCGGCTCGCGCAGCGATGAATATGCCCGAAGCAAACGCCAAGGCGGCCGTGGTCGAGGCGATGTTCGATCGGATCGCCCCGCGCTACGACCTGATGAATCGCCTCATGACGTTCGGCATGGACCGGCGCTGGCGAAGGGACGCGGTCGAGGCGCTGGCGCTGCCGAGGGATTCTCGCGCGCTCGATTTGGCCTGTGGCAGTGGTGACTTCTGTGCCGACCTCGCGAGGATTGGCGTCCGCGTCGTGGGGCTGGATTTCTCGCACGAGATGCTGCGCGTGGCGCAGGTGAAACGCCGCTCCGCGTGTTCCAGCTTGATCCGTGCCGACGCACTCCGCTTGCCCCTGCGCGCCGGCTCCTTCGACGCGGTCGTGTCGGGCTTTTCGCTGCGCAATTTTGCGAATTTGGAAGACCCGTTTCGCGAATGTTTCCGCATCCTGAAGACCGGCGGAAAAATCGCGCTCCTCGAAGTGGATACTCCCGCCTCGCCCATCCTCCGCGCCGGGCATCGCATCTACTTTCACAAGCTCGTGCCGCTCGTGGGCCGGCTCGTCGATCGCGACGCATACGCATGGCTGCCGTCCTCCGTGACTTACCTCCCCGACGAGGCGCGCATGATGGCGATGCTCACCGACGCGGGGTTTCGCGATCTCAACAAGCGCCGCCTGCTCGGTGGCGCCGTTCAGCTCATCACCGGACACCGCTAGCCGTTAGGGAATTGTGTGGCGATGAATTATCCGGACTCGATTTTTTCCGAGACAGTTCCAGTCGATGAACCTGTCGATTTGCTCCGCGCGATCCGCGGCTGCGGCGCGGCCCCGCTCTTCTACTGGGAACGGCCCGACCACGGACTGACTATCGCCGCGGCGGGCGCAGTTGCGGAGTTTCGAGCATCGGGCGTCGGCCGATTCCGGGATGTCTCGGAGCGCTCCCGCGAGCTTCTCCGCTCGTTAAATCCAGGTCGTAGCGGTAATCCGGGCGGCGGTCCGTTGATGGTCGGAGGCTTTGGCTTTTCCGATCGCGCCTGCCAGGCGCACGAATGGCGCGAGTTTCCGCCCGCGTGGATCTTCCTGCCCAGGCTTTTGTGGGTTCGCCGTGGCGCGCTATGCACCCTGACTATGACCTGGGCAAAGGACGACCGGGACTCAGTCGATCGTCTCCTCGCGCGAGCGCTCCAGCCCCCACGCTCTTGTCATCGGTCTGAAGATCCGTCGCCACTTTTGGAACTCCGGCCATCGGCAACGACACCACTGGAGCGGATTGATTGGCGCGAGCGCGTCGAACGCGTCCGCTCACAAATCCTTGCCGGCGCGCTCAAAAAGGTCGTGCTGTCGCGGCGCCTGGCGATCGAAACCGCTTCGCCGATCGATCCTGCTCGTTTCATCGATTCAGCGCGCGCCGCGCGCCCCTCATGCGTCAACTTCTTCGTCAGCCCCGGGATTACCTCGTTCGTCGGTTCCACGCCTGAACGGTTGGTCGAGCTCGACGGAGAAACTGTCACCTCAAGCGCGCTGGCGGGGTCCGTGCCGCGCGGCGACAACCCTGAAGAAGATCGCGCGCTGGGCGATTCGCTGCTCGGTTCGGCGAAAAACCTCGAAGAGCACCAATATGTCGTCAATGCGCTCGCGTCGGCGCTCGAGCCCGTGGCTTCGCCGTTGAACGTTGCCGCGCAGCCGCGCCTGATGCTCTTGCCCGAGGCGCAGCATCTGTTCACCCGGATCGAGGGCCGCTTGCGTGAACCGCGCAGCGTCATCGAACTCGCCGGACTTCTTCACCCTACGCCCGCCGTATGCGGTGTGCCGCGCGAAGCTGCCCGCGCAATCATCGAACGCGAAGAACCGGAGCGCGGCTGGTACACCGGCGCCGTCGGTTGGATCGACGCCAAGGGCCAGGGTGAATTCGCGGTCGCGCTGCGCGCAGGCGTTATCGACGGCAGCAGGATGTACCTCTTCGGGGGCGCCGGGATCGTCGCGGGTTCCGACTCCGAAGCGGAATTTGCCGAGACTGAAAATAAGCTGACCGCCCTGATTGGGAGCACCCCCCTTGGAACCATCGCGTAATCCCAATAGCCACGCTGCCGCCATCATGATCGATGAGTTCGCGCGATCCGGCGTCGCCAACGCCTGCATCTCGCCCGGCTCCCGCTCCACCGCGATCGTCACCGGCCTGCTGCGTGCGCCCGCAATTCGGCCATGGGTGATCCTCGACGAACGCAGCGCCGGATTCTTTGCGCTCGGGATGGCGCGTGATACCTGCCGCCCCGTCATCCTCGTATGCACTTCGGGCACCGCCGCGGCCAACTACATGCCCGCCGTCGTCGAGGCTTCCCTGTCCAGGATTCCGCTGATCGTCATCACCACCGACCGTCCGCCCGAGGCGCGCGATTGCCGCTCCCCACAGACCATCGACCAGGTCAGGATGTTCGGGAGTCACGCGCGATGGAGCGTCGATCTCGCCACTCCCGTCGCGGGCCTCGACCTCGACAGCTATTACCGCACGATCGCTTGCCGCGCGTTCGCTACCGCGGCGGATATGCCGGCCGGACCGGTGCATCTGAACCTGCCGATGCGCGAACCGCTTATCGACGTGAACGAGGAACGCGAGGCGCTTGCACGCATCAACGAAAGTGAAAGCGAATTCGCGGCGGATGAATCGCGCTCGCCGTACACGCAGGTTTATCCCGCGCGCCCGAGTCTGCTGCCCGATTCGATTGGCGCGCTCGCCCACAAGCTGCGCGGCTGCGATCGAGGCCTGATAGTATCCGGTCCCGCCGCGCCGTCGCCGGATGCGGCCCGCTCGATTGCGCGGCTCGCCGCGCGGCTCAACTGGCCGATCCTCGCCGATCCATTGTCGGGTCTTCGTGCCGGCCATCACGACCGCTCGAGGATTGTCGATGCCTACGACGTCCTGCTTCGCGACCCGGCGTTTTGTGCGGCTAATCAGCCCGACGCCGTGATCCAGTTTGGCGATCCTCCCGTCTCCAAGTGCCTCGGACAATTTCTCGCCTCGCGACCGCGCCGATCCCACCTGATGGTCGCAGAGCCGGGAACCTGGCCCGATCCGCTTCAAATCGCCTCCGACGTAGCGCCGGTCGCGACAGTTGAACTGTGCGACGCGCTGTTCGAATCGCTTGATGACCCGCCGAAGATATCGCCGTGGCTCGATTCGTGGCTTGCGGCATCGGCGCGATCGCGCGCGGTGCTCGACGCGATGCTCGCCGATGAAACCACGATGTTCGAGGGCAAGGTCGTTGCCGAGCTGATGCGGCTGGCGCCGGACGGTTGCGCCGTGCATACCGGCAACAGCATGCCGGTGCGCGACTTCGATACTTTCGTCGGACAGTCGGACCGCGACACCGCGCTATTTTGCAATCGCGGCGCCAATGGCATCGACGGAGTGCTCGCAACTGCCCTGGGTGCGGCCGCCGCGCGAAAAGCGCCGACCATTCTCGTGCTCGGCGACTTGAGCCTGCTCCACGATATCGGCGCCCTGCAAATCGCGGCGCGTTACCCCGTCCATCTGCTCGTGACCGTGATTAACAATGACGGCGGCGGAATTTTCTCATTTCTGCCTCAGGCCGCGCTCGGCGACAGCTTCGAAACCTTCTTCGCGACACCGCACGGACTCGATTTCGAGCGGGCTTCCGCACTGGGCCGGGCACGATACGCGCGCGCCGGCTCGTGGAGCGAATTCAACGCCGCAGTCGGATACGCTCTCGATCATCCCGGCTTGCACTTGCTCGAGATTCGAGGCGATCGAGCCCACAACCTCGCGATGCATCGCGGGCTAATCGAGAAGGCGCTTACCCGGCTCCACGCCACAGCCCGTGAAAAGTGAAAAAATTATCCGATGAATCGTCGAGTTGAGATCGGGACTGCGACCGTCGAATTCAGCGACGAAGCTCCATCCGCGCTGTCGCCGCAGACCCCGGCGCGCGATCCTGTCGTCCTGCTGCACGGTTTCACCGGTAGCAAGGACAGTTGGCGCGATCTGCGCGAGCAACTCCGGACGGATCGGCGCGTCATCAGCATCGATTTGCCCGGGCACGGAGGCACCCGAGTCGGAATCGGCGTTGAAAATTATTCGATCGAGCGCGCGGCCGCGATGGTGATTCGGTTGCTAAACGACGTTCTCGCAGTCCCGCGCTTCTCGCTCCTCGGTTACTCGATGGGCGGCAGGCTCGCGCTGTTTATCGCGCTCAATTACGGCGCTCATATCAACCGGCTGGTGCTGGAAAGCGCTTCTCCGGGCCTCGCGGATTCCGCCGCTCGGGCAGCTCGAAGACACGCCGACGCGGAGCTGGCGGCGTTCGCCGAAAGCGCGGGAATCGAAGCGTTCGTCAAACGATGGGAGTCGATCCCGCTGTTTGAGTCGATGGCGCGGATGCCGGCCGAAAAGATCGATCGTCTGCGGCGCGAGCGGCTCGGCTGCTGCGTCGAAGAGCTTGCGCGAAGTCTCCGCGGGATGGGAACCGGTGCGCAGCCATGGCTCGGCGACGAATTACCGGCGCTGCGCATACCGACGCTGGCGATCGCGGGCGCGCTGGACTCGAAGTTCACCGCCATCGGCGAGCAAATGGCTGCTCTGGCCGGTGATGCGCGCTTTGAAGCGATCGACGGCGCGGGTCACGCACCGCATCTCGAACGTCCCCGCGAATTCAACCGCATCGTCGCCGATTTTCTTAACCGCAAATCGTAGAAAATAAAAACTTAATCCAACACTTTAAGGAGAACCGCAGTGCAAATCGAATGGCATGACGCGCACGATTATAAGGACATCAGATTTCAGAAGGCCGAAGGAATCGCGCGAATCTCGATCAACCGCCCCGAAGTTCGCAACGCATTTCGTCCACTCACGGTGACGGAGTTGCTCGACGCCTTCGCGCGCGCGCGGGAAGACGGCGAGATCGGCGTGATCATCCTGACCGGTGAGGGCACTGAGGCCTTTTGCAGCGGCGGCGATCAGCGCATCCGCGGCGAGCAGGGTTACGTCGGCACCGACGGCGTTCCGCGCCTCAACGTGCTCGACCTGCAAAAGCTGATTCGCAGCATCCCCAAACCTGTAATCGCGATGGTGGCCGGTTTCGCGATCGGCGGCGGTCATGTGCTGCACGTAGTATGCGATCTGACTATTGCCGCCGACAACGCGGTCTTCGGCCAGACCGGACCCAGGGTCGGAAGTTTCGACGGCGGGCTGGGCGCGTCGCAACTCGCGCGGCTCGTCGGTCAGAAAAAAGCGCGTGAGATTTGGTACCTGTGCCGGCGCTATAGCGCGGCCGAAGCGCTCGATATGGGATTGGTCAACGTGGTTGTGCCATTGGCGGAATTAGAAGAGACGACCGTCCAGTGGTGCCGCGAGATTCTCGCTCAAAGCCCGATGGCGCTGCGATGCCTCAAGTCGGCGTTCAATGCCGAGATGGATGGGATGGCGGGAATCCAGGAACTGGCTGGAAATGCCACCCTGCTCTACTACATGACGGAAGAGGCGCAGGAAGGCCGCAACGCCTACAACCAGAAGCGCAAGCCCGACTTCTCGAGATTCAAGCGCGTGCCGTGAGTGCTCAAGCGATCGAAAATCTGGATCGGCCAGGCTTTTCGGTTTGGCTTGCCGCTGTTCGACCGCGGACCTTAACCGCTGCCGCGGCGCCCGTGATTGTGGGTTTGGCTTTGGCGCATCGCAGCGGCCACGTGAGAGCGATGCTCGGGTTAATGACCCTGCTCGCGGCATTGCTGATTCAGATCGGCACCAACCTCGCCAATGATTATTTCGATTTCGTCGCGGGTGCCGATACCGCGGCGCGGCTCGGACCGCTTCGCGTCACGCAGGCAGGCCTGGTCGAGCCGTCAACGGTCAGGAACGCGGCGCTTGGCGTGCTCGGCCTCGCGGCGCTGATCGGATGCTACCTCGTCTCGGTCGGTGGATGGCCGATCCTGTGCATCGGGATCGTGTCGTTGGTGGCGGCAATCGCGTACACGGCCGGACCCTGGCCGCTCGCGTACAATGGATTGGGCGACGCGTTCGTGTTTGTATTTTTTGGCCTCGTGGCGGTGAACGGGACGGTGTTTCTTCAGACCGGCGCTGCGACCTCGCTTTCCATGGCAGCCTCGATTCCGATTGCATGCCTCGTCACCGCAATTCTGGTCGTGAACAACTTGCGCGACGTCGATACCGACGGCCGCGCCGGGAAGCGCACGCTTGCGGTGCAGTTCGGACAAGATTTCGCGCGCGCCGAGTACGGCGGCCTGGTTGTGATCGCGTTCCTGATGACGCCGGTGCTCGCCTGGCTCGGCGGCGCGATGTTGTTGTTGCCAATCGCAGCCACGCCGCTCGCGTTTGAGGAAATACGCGCGATTTTCCGACGTACGGGAGCGGAGTTGAATCAGAGCCTCGCGCGAACCGCCGCGCTTCATCTCACCTACGGGCTGCTTCTGACCCTGGCGCTCATCCTTTGAAGATCACGGCCGCATCGATCACTCCATTTTGCGCGCGCCTCGTGCGGCCGCTCTCGACTGCGCGGGGACGAATCGGATCGCGCGAAGGATTCGTGTTGACGCTAGAATCCGACTCCGGTGAGCGGGGAATGGGTGAGGCCAGCCCCGCGTATTGGCTCGGCGGTGAGCGAATAGCGCAAACGCGCCGCGCGCTCGAATCGATCGTTCAAGGTGTCGATCGCCATCGCGATTCCGACGAACTGCGCAGCCTGATCGATGAGAATAGTTCCGGCGGCTCTCCTTTTACGGCCGCCGCAACATGCGCGCTCGACACCGCGCTGATCGATCTCAGCGCGCGTATCCGCGGAGTTCCGATGGCATCCGTGCTGGGCGGCGAATCGATTGGCCCCGTGCCGATCTGCGCGCTGTTGGCAGGCCGGACCTTCAAGGAGTTGACCCAGGAAGCGCGCATTGCCGTCGGCAATGGGCACACGTCCTTCAAGCTCAAGGTTGGTGCGCGCCCGATCGCGGCGGACGCCAGGAAAGTTGCATCGTTGAGAATGGCGATCGGAAACGATTTCTCAATCCGTCTCGATGCGAACCGCGCATGGACGCTGAATCAGGCTGAGGCTGCGCTGCATGCGTTCCATCCATACGGCATAGAGTTCCTCGAAGAGCCTTTGCGCTCGCCGCAACCGGGCGACATGCGCCGGCTCAGCGATGCCACCGGGGTTGCGCTCGCTCTCGATGAATCACTCAGCGGCGCCGCGGCGCTCAGCGCGTTTATCGATCACGATGCCGTCGACTACCTCGTCTTGAAGGCAGCGCGGCTCGGAGGCCCGACTCGATGCGTCGAAATTGCGCGACTGGCGGGGACCGCCGGAATCAAAGTCGTGGTCACCGATTCTATCGAGAGCGCGGTTGGCATGAGCACCGCCGTGCATCTCGCATCGGCGCTGTCGCGTCGTGGAACCGCAGTCGGTGCGGGCGGCGCGCGATTTTTTCCGGCTGGATCGTTTTGCGGAGTTGAGTTCCCCTCCGCCGCGCAGGTTCTTCCCGACGGTCCGGGTCTGAACGTCTCGTCTTACAGATCTCGAAAAGCCAAATGACGCAGACGCGTCGACGCGCTTCCCGCCGAGGTGAAGGCGGCGCGCCTCGTCGTCGCTGACCGCCCCGCCGCTTGCGCGTCGCGCTTGGTTCCTCCAATCAGACTGCCGGAACGATATGGATCGGCGTGCGGCCGTGAAGCTCGACGGATAGCGATGCCGTGCCGTTGTCGTCAACCGCAAAGGCGTGCTCCGAGTCGTTGCGCATCGCGTATTTGGCGCCCGGCCGCAGCCGCTCGATGCGAATCTCATGCGGACCAGGTTTCGCGCCCGGATAGAGCACAAGCTCGAGGTCGTCGCCGTTGCTGAACGCGCGCGCCACCAGCACCTCGGGATACTTCGCATCGGTGAGAATCGGTCCGCGCAACGACGCCTCCGGCGGGCCCTCCGCGATGGTCCTGCGAAAGTCATCGCGGCGATGAATGCGCGCACGCATCGCCATCGCGTTCGAAAGATTTGATCCCTTCGAATATCGCAGTACGCCGCCGTCATCGGCGCGGCCACAATCCCGATCGAGCGCGCGCAGGGCTGCGTCGGCAATTTCGTAATCACCGAACTCGCGCGCGGTATCCATCAGCGTCGCGTACACGCCGGTATAGCCCGATTTGTAATTGCCAAAGTCGAATCCCTTTCCCGGGATCGAAAGCCGCTTCGCGCCGGTCTCATCGGACTTGATGATGTATTTCAAATCCTGTCGCGCCGTCGCCCACATCCGTTGCGCGCGATCGGGCGCGAAGCAATTCTCAAATCCGGCGAAGAGCGCATCTGCCGCCGGAAATGGAAAACTGATTCCGGTCAGCGAGGAGCGCAGCCCGATGATGCTGCCGCTGTAGTCGGTGAATTCGGTATCGAGATTCTTGAGCCATCGATCGAGCACGCTCGGAACGTATTTTGTGCCGAACACGCGATCGTAGATCTTGAGCGACGTCATCCCGTAGTGATTGCAAATCGGATAGATCCAGTTCGGCTCGCACGGATAGAGGCAGAATTCCGAATCGAGGAAATTCTTGGCCACCGATTGCGCGATGGTGTGCGCGTCGTGATGGAACACGCGATGCATGTTGCGCCGAAACGGCAGGCTTCCCGGCGCGGCGTAGCGGCGGTCTCCGGTAGTTGACATGTACATGCAGAGCTGGATGCCGAACCATCCGGTGAGCATGATGTTGTCCTTGGCCGCGGGATCCGGATCGGTCAGATTCAAATGTCCCCACGCCGACTCCCATAGCCAGTAGCCCCAGATTCGGCGATCGAGATACAGCTCGATCAGGTTGCGCTGCGCCTGCGAGAGATATCCATGAAAGCTCGGCGTGTACATGCACTGCAACATTCCCAAGCCGTAACCCAGGTGATTGATCTGATAGCGCAGCGCCGAAGTCTGGAACTGATCGACCTTGTCGTAGCCGTTCATCTGACCGATCGGCTGGAGCGCGCGATCGAGCGCATAGCGCGACGCTGCGAGCTCGTCGGGCGTGAGTTCGCGCTCGGCCATCGCCGGCACTGGCGCCGCAACTTCGATCGCTTCGGCGATCGCCGTCCCGATGCTGCGCTTGCGCGCCTCGAGCTTCGCAAGCTCGGCAGTCTTGCGCGCCTGCTGCCGCTGATATGCATAGATGCCGATTCCCGCGACTATCGCGGCGACGAAATATGGCGCGAGAAACCAGCTCTGCTCGCCCACCATCTTACCGGCCAGCAGCGCCGAGCCGAGCCATACGATGATGGGCGCAATCACCATCCCGGCGCCGAACCATGCGAACACGGCAAGCGCGAACAGCGCCAGCGTCAGCATAAACAACAGGATCGCCCATCCGCCAACCGCGAGGAATCCGCCGCCGGGAATCCACAGGCCCAGCCCCGCAGCCTGCAGCGACGGCGACATGCCAAGGATCGTCGGCAGCATGCCGAAGATGCACATCGCGCCGTAGATCATCGCAATCCGGCGATGACGCGCGGAGGTCACCGGCCCGACGGCCGTTTCTCTTCGAATGAATGCCTGAGCGATATCGCCTGGTATAACGGCCACGGCTGTTCTCCTCGATTCCTTATCTCATGCAAACGGGAACCGGCACGCTCGCGACGCGGGCGAGGTCGTGGTGATTATGATGCGTGTGCAGGTGGTAGCCGTATGCGGCGCCGCTCGCCAGCAGAATCTCTATCGATGCGGCAATCGCCAGTGTGCGCAGTCCCAGGCCGCGACTCGGCTGCGCCGGCGTGAGCGCGGGCGCGGCGCCAATCAATCGCCACTCGGTCGCGGGATTACCCGGCGCGTCGTCGAGCGTATCGCCCGATCTCAGCACGAATCGTCTGATAGCGCCGAAGCCCAGCACGACCTGGCTGACGATGAACGCTGCGAATGCGCAACACGGCATGAAAATAGTGCCCTCACAGAGTTCATCGTATAAGGCGGAGTCCAAAGTCAAATACGCAGCTTTGACGGTAGCCGGCCGCCTCGTACTCCTGCTGCGCTGGCGCGTCGAGCGCCTCGCCCGCCATGCCGCACGCACGCGCGGGCCGCGCCACCCTGACCTGGGATTTCGCGGGGGCGCGCGCTGTTATACAAATCATTAATCGCCATCGGCCGCGGGATCCGATCGCGGGATGTAACACGACATGGCAGATGACAAAAATTCTCTGCGATCCAAGAGCAGCGTTTTCGTCGATGGACCGTCGCGCGGCACCGTAACCAATTGAGGAAGCCAATCGAAACGACAGCGATGGCGCTGGCGGCATTTGCGATGCTCGCGGGCGGCGTCGTGATCGGCGCGAATTCGATCCACGCCGACGACGACTGGCAGGTGATCGAGCGGCATACGACCAACGCGCCGGCGGACACGAGCGCGGGTGCCGCGCCCGCTGCCAAAGCCGCGGGCGGCGCGCTGGTGGCGTGCGGCGAAGCGGCGCGGCCGGCGGGCGAGCCGTACAAGACGATCGTCGAACAGCTCAACGATATGTGGGGAACCAACTTTCCGGTTTACGAATCGCTCGGAGCCGGCTCGCCTCACGCAAGCAGCGGCGGATGCATCTTCTACAACCAGCAGTTCCTCGACAGCCTGTTTCAACGGTGGATGGGAATCGATGACCCGGACACCGTTCGCCCGATGCTCTACGCGATCTTCGCGCACGAGCTCGGCCATCTCGCGCACGCTGACTTCGATCCCGGCAATGCCGGCGTTCCGGTGAAAAACAAGGAACTCGCCGCGGATCATTTCGCCGGCTACTCGCTCGAGCGGATGGGGATTCGGCGGCTCGATCCCGTCGAAGTGACGCGCTACTACCAGCTCACGGGCGACGACTTTGTCGGCGCCGCGTCGGGGCACGGCAACGGCGGCGAGCGCACGACGGCGTTTCAGGACGGATGGCATCGCGCAGAACTCGGACTGACGGAGCAAGGCACGCGGCCCGCGGGCGGACTGGGCCAACCGTGAGCGCCTCGACGATCTCGAATCGATCGCAGACCGCGGACGACGCGATTCGCGGTGAATCCGCCGCGCTCGACGCGCGCGCGCTGGGCTTTCGCTACGGCGATCGCGAGGCGCTCAGCAACGTGACTTTCTCGATCGCCCGCGGCGAGTTCTTTGGCTTCCTGGGACCCAACGGCGGCGGCAAGACCACTTTGTTCAAGCTGCTCTCGACGCTGGCGCCGATTCAATCGGGAAGCGCGCGAATGTTCGGTCACGACCTGGCGGGAGAAACCGGCGCAGTGCGGCGGCGGCTCGGCGTCGTGTTTCAGCATCCCAGTCTCGACGGCAAGCTGACGGTCGGCGAGAATCTCGCCTATCACGGTCATCTGTATGGAATCACCGGCCCGCGGCTGCGCGAGCGGATTGCGGCGATGCTCGAGCGGCTCAGACTGTCGGCGCGCGAGCGCGACCGGGTCGAGACGTTGTCGGGCGGACTGCAGCGCCGGGTCGAGCTGGCCAAGGCGCTGCTCCACGAGCCGGAGCTGCTGCTGCTCGACGAGCCCAGCACGGGGCTGGATCCGGCGGCGCGCCGCGAGTTTGCGAATTACCTCGAGCATCTGCGCGAGCGCGAGGGCGTGACCGTCGTGCTGACGACGCATTACATGGAAGAGGCGGAGCGATGCGATCGGATCGGGATGCTGCACCAAGGCAAGCTGGTCGCAATCGCGCCGCCGCGCGAACTCAAGTCCGAGGTCGGCGGTGACGTAATCGTGATTCGGGCGCAAGCGCCTGAACTCCTGCAAGGAAAAATCCTCCAGCGCTTCAAGCTCAAGAGCCAGCTCGTGGACGGCGCGATTCGTATCGAACGAACCCGCGGGCACGAATTGGTTCGCGACCTGATCGACGCATTCGGCGAGGAGATCGAATCGGTCTCATTCGGCAAGCCGACTCTCGAGGACGTATTCGTGCACCTGACCGGGCATCAGTGGCAATCAGACATCGAGCCCTAAGAACACCTTAACACTTCGGCTACTTAGCGATTTCTCGCGCGACGGTCTGCCAATCGTCTGCCGTTCGAGCAACCGGCACAACCCGGCATCGCGACTGAAAACCCGACACGGGCCGTCGTGTGCGAAGTGTCGCGCTATTTCGTCCGGGCGGGGCTGGGCGCGATTAGGGCAGTCGGCGCGCGAGAAGGCGGCGGCGACCTAGTCGTACAACCCGCTTTGGCCGAGGCGGGTAGTGGTCGTGTTGCCGCTCGCGTCGGTACAAATTTTATCGACGTAGCCGCCCCACGGGTACCCGTGGGTCGACTCTTTGCACCGTGTACCATCCGGCATTTGCGGTAGCGCGCCCGATGCGGAACATCCAACGGCGGTCATGAGAGCGAGCGCCAGCAGCAAAGCTTTCGCGGTAATTTTGATTCTCATGGCACCTTGGTTGTGCGCTGGGGTACAGCCCACAAGCGCGAGCCCGGCTGCGTGGCGGAGATTCATTCTCCATGGGTTAGCAGACCGCAGCGCGCTCGACAACTTCGCCCCACGACAAAAGCGGCTCGGCAACGGGCCGCCCTGTTTGCAGAAACCTTCCGGCAACCAACGCTCGCTGCCCTTGCGAACCGTCTCGTCTCGCGGTTTGATGACGGAATGTCGAATTGGCTCTCGACCCTTCGAGCACTGTTTGTTGGTTTGCCGCTATCCTTCGGGCCGCCACCGCTGGAAGTTACGCGCGGCAAATACGCACGCAGTCCGCTGAAAGTGCGTGGCGGGCGCGCGAGAGCGCGCAGAGCGGTGCGAGATGAGCGCGGACGATTCGTTTGCGAAGCGTCGAGTGAGGATTCAGGAGATTGTTGAGGGTGTTGGACGTGCAAACTCTCGCCAACATCGCAAGCATCTTGGGAGTTGCGATCACGATAGGCGGCTTTGCGCTCACACTGGTGCGTATTAGAAAATCGCAGACCGCCGTTGAGGACGTTAAGGAACAAATCCGGAACTTGAACGCGATTCAGGAAGTCGCCGCAGCGATCAAAAGTCTCGACGAGATTCGAAAGCTCCATCGTGCAAAATCTTGGACCGTCCTGCCCGACCGGTACACTTCGCTCAAGCATCAACTGATCGCGATCAAAGAACGCACCTCGATTTCGCAGAAACAGCGGTCGAGCATCAGAGAGGCTATACAGCAGCTTTCTACCATGGAAGCGCAAGTAGAGAGTACCTTGTTCGGAGGAACTGACGATCTAGCGGTCGATCGTATGAACGAAATTACTTCGGGCCTTATCGACGATTTGGCCGCTGTGCTAGTGGACCTACAAAACGAAATTGATGTACTGAGGCATTGAAGAAAATGGTAGAGGAGAAGGTCGGTCAGCTCATAAAAGTGATTCTCGAAAAGACCAAAGCGCGCGAAGTCGCTTGGAAAAAAACCTCAAACAAGCGACAGTTTCTAACGGTCTTTCCGAAATATGTAGTCTCGGTTGAAGGTCCGGACTATTCCCCAACCTTCCGATTGCACAACGAGAAAGGCGAAACCATCGACGAAATTACGATTCCTAGTTTGAGCAGCGCTGCGCAAGAAGAACTGAAAGAGCTTCTCTTGGTAGCGAGACGGCAAGCCTCCGGCGGCGAAGAAGCGGTAGATGAGCTACTGAGAACCCTGTCCGAGAAGAAATGAGGCCGAGGAAAGGGGACGACGGTAACCCGAAATGGACTACGACGAAGAGTTGCTAGAAGTATTCTGTAAACTAGCCGGACTTGCCTTCACGCCACCATCTCCGCGAGCTTGGCGTCCCACTTCGTCAGCGCGTCGCGCTTTTCGGCTTCGTACTCGCGCCTGTCGAAGTTGCTCCTTGCCGGGGAACGAACGTCTGCCAATCGTCTGCCGAACCCCGCCGAACTCGGCCCACTAGGTCGATCCCGCTTTCAAAGAGACTCCCCATTTTCATTGAGTTTCTGATACGTTGCGATCGATGCTGATCCATCCCATACTCACCGGGCATCAGTTCTTCGCGGATATGGCGCAGACGGATTAGACGAAAATGCGCGAAATTTTTCTTCAGGCCGCAACCCTCTGGCAGCGCGAGATCGTGCGCTTCATCCGGCAACCGATCCGCGTGATGAGCGCGATTGCGACGCCGCTGGTTTTCTGGCTGCTGCTCGGCGCCGGCCTGCAGGCGTCATTCAAGCCGAGCGGGATGCCGGCCGGTATCGATTACGCGCAATACTTTTATCCCGGCGTGATCGTGCTGATGCTGCTGTTCACGGCGATCTTCGCGACCGCCTCGACCGTGGACGATCGCCGCCAGGGCTTTCTGCAGGGCGTGCTGGTCGCGCCGATCTCACGCGCGACGATCGTGCTCGGCCAGGCGCTTGGCTGCACGACGCTGTCCCTGATGCAGGGAGCGATCTTCCTCGCGATGGCGCCGCTGGCGGGAATCCGACTCAGCCTCGAAGCGATCGCGGTATCGGCCGCGATGATGGCGCTGATCGCGTTCGCGATGACCAGCATCGGGCTGGCGATGGCGTGGCGAACCGAATCGACGCAGGGCTTCCACGCGTTCATGAACATGCTGCTGCTTCCGATCTGGATGCTGTCGGGCGCGGTCTTCCCGGTGGCGGGTGCGCCGGCGTGGTTCCAGTGGACGACGCGGTTGAATCCCCTGACCTACGCGGTGGATGCGCTTCGGCGGGGACTGTATCTCGCCGAGCCGGCCGTAAGCGGCGCGACGATGCCGATGGGATCGTCGGTGGCGATTGCGATCGCGTTTGCCGCGTTCGCCTTTATCCTGGCGACGCGCGTCGCGCGCACCGCCTCAACGATTTAAGCGGCGACCTACCGCGGGGGCATCCGCAGTGCGCCATCGAGCCGAATCGTCTCGCCGTTGAGCATCCCGTTCTCGACGATGTGCCGCGCGAGCGCCGCGTATTCAGCCGGCTTGCCGAGGCGCTGCGGAAACGGAATCTGCGCGGCCAGCGCTTTGCGGTTCGCCTCGGGCAAACCCGCCAGCATCGGAGTCTCGAACGTTCCCGGCGCGATCGTGCAGACGCGGATGCCGAGCGACGCCAGGTCGCGCGCTATCGGCAACGTCATCGCAACCACGCCGCCCTTCGACGCCGAATAAGCAACCTGCCCGATCTGTCCGTCATACGCGGCGACCGACGCGGTGTTGATGATCACGCCGCGCTCACCGTCGGCGCCGGGCTGATTTTTTGCCATCTGCGCCGCGGCCAGCCGGGTGACGTTGAAGGTGCCGATGAGATTGACCGCGATCACCTTGCTGAACAGGTCCAGCGAGTGCGGGCCTTCCTTGGTGACCGTGCGCATCGCGCGGCCGATACCGGCGCAGTTTATCGCGACATTAATCAGACCGAACTTCGCCACCGTTTTCGCAATCGCATCGGTCACCTGGTCGGCGCTGCCTACATCGGCCTGGACGAAGATCGCATTGGCGCCGAGCGACTCGGCAACTTTGGCGCCGGGCGACGCCGCTAAATCGAGAATCGCCACCTTTGCGCCAGCCGACGCGAATTCGCGGACGGTTGCCTCGCCGAGTCCGGAACCGCCACCGGTCACAAGCGCGACCACATTTTTAAGATCCATACCAACCTCGCGTAGATAGATGATGCAAACGCGAAGACGTTACGACCGCAGGCACAACGATGCAACCGGGATGGAAGGATGAGGAAAGAATCACCTGCGGCAGGGGTGACCCCTGCACCCAGTATTAAGGCCGCCCGCCGTTGGCGGG
>NZ_JBEKFG010000038.1:0-32396 GCF_050013435.1 Binatus sp. (SeqCode)
CCGAAATCAAGGTCGGACAAAAGGCACCCAACTTCAACGTCGTCGGCAAGGGGATGCAGCCTGCGACGCTCGACCAGTTCAAGGGCAAGGTCAAAATCATCACGACCATCCCCTCGCTCGACACTCCGGTCTGCGACGCCGAGACGCGCCGCTTTAACGTGGAAGCGAGCAAGCTGCCCGGCGACGTCCAGATTCTCACCATCTCGATGGATCTGCCGTTTGCGCAGGCGCGATGGTGCGGCGCGGCCGGCGTGGACAAGATCACCACGCTCAGCGACTGGCGCAGCGCGAGTTTCGGCACCGGCTACGGCACGTTGATCAAGGAACTGCATCTGCTCGCGCGATGCGTTTTCGTCGTGGATAAGCACGACACCGTCACTTACGTCGAATACGTCAAGGAAGTCGCCGAGCAGCCCAACTTCGAAGCTGCGCTGGAAGCCGCCCGGAAAGCCGCCGCTGCCTGATTGCGTTTCATCCCGCGGGCGGACGTGTCGCAGACGCGTCCGCCCGTGATAGATCTCTTCCCTCATGCCCCCCTCGCGCGCCTGAACCGCATCGAGAGCGCAGCCGCGGCCGCGTCGCGCGTGACGGAAATTTCCGCTCGGCTCGAACTCGCCTTGACTGCGAACCGTGCCGCGCGTAAGTTCTGCGTCGCACCCGGTGCTCGGGAAGCCGGTTCAAATCCGGCGCTGCCCCGCAACTGTGTGGGGGGACGACGGCCTATCATGCCACCGCTTCGGCGGGAAGGCGGGCCCGAGGACGAACCCCAAGCCAGGAGACCGGCCGGGTCACTAACTGTCTGCCTTCCGCGGGGAGGGTGGCCTCAGGCACGATTTTCCTGAAGCCCGAACCCTCGATTCGCGAGGGGTCGGGTTTTTTCTCACCTGATCGCTCCTCCGCGCGCGCCGGCAGCCTTTGAGCTCGGAGGGAGTTCATGCAGTTCTCCAGTTGGATCCTGTCGACAATAGTTGCGATATCTCTGTCAGCGCCGGTCGCGCGGGCCCAGGACCCTGCGTCGGCGCCGTCGCCGGCGCAAACTCAGACCAAATCCACGCCGGCAAATCAGATCGAATCCTCCACGCCCGCAAAGAAGCAAGCCAGTCAGCCGCCGACGCCGCCCAAGAAACAGGAGGCGCAGAAGTTGAATCCGGTGGTCGTCACCGCGACCAGGATCGAGCAGCCCATAGCCGACATCGGTACGACGATCACGGTCGTCGAAGACTCGCAAATCCAGGCGCAGAAGATCGACCGGGTCGAGGACGCGCTCCGCCAGGTGCCCGGCGTGCTGGTCACGCAAACCGGTTCGCCGGGCTCGGAGACCGGCGTGTCAATTCGCGGCGCGAGCTCGGCGCAGACGCTGGTCCTTGTCGATGGGGTCGAAGTCAACTTGGGCGCGACCGGCGGCTTCGACATCGGCAACCTGACGACCGACAATCTCGATCGCATCGAGGTTTTGCGCGGCGCGGGCGGTTCGCTGTACGGCTCGCAGGCGATCGGCGGGGTAGTCAATGTGCTCTCGCAGGAGGGGGATGGCCCGCCGACAGCGAGCCTGGTCTCAGCGGGCGGCAATCGCGCGACCAGCGAGCAGGTCGCCACCGTCAGCGGCGCCGAGGGAAATCTCGGCTACTCGGGCGCGATGTCGTACTTCTCGACTGAAGGGTTTCGTCCGGTCAACGACAATTCTGACAACCTCTCGGGCTCGACTCGGCTCGACTACCATCTCGACGACGACACCGTGATCCGCGGCTTTGCGCGCTATATCGGGGCGAACGTGAGCCTGCCCAATTATTTGGTGCCTGATGGCGTGCCGCTCGATCCTACCGCGCACGACCGCGTCGAGTTCATGCTGTTCAAGGGCGAGGTCGAGCATCACTTCGGCGAAAAGCTCCTGGTGCGCGCGAGCGCGTTTTTCGTGCGCCAGGACCTGCGCCTGAACGCGCCGCCATTTCCGGGAGGCATGGTTTTCGGGACACCTTATTTCGAGACGGATTCGATTCCGGAGGAGACCCGCGGCGGCAACGCCGAGGCGATCTATAGCTGGGCTCCCGGCTGGAGCACGCTTGCGGGCTTCGATTTCAAAGATCGATGGCTGCGCTCGGGCAGCTTTTGCAGCTTTTGCGATCCAGTGACCGGAGGCAGCGGGGCGACCACATTCAACGCGCGCCGCCAGGAGTACGCCGGCTACGTCGAGCAGGAGGGCAATCTGATCAACGGCCATGTTCTTGTCACCGGCGGATTTCGCATCGATGGCAACAGCCAGTTCGGCGAGGAGGTCAGCCCCTCGTGGTCGGTCGCGATTCCGATTACAAAAATCTCGACCACCTTGCGCGGCAGCTACAGCGAAGGCTTTCGCGCGCCCGCGTTCAACGAGCTGTACTACCCGGACTACGGCAATCCCAACCTCAAGCCCGAGATTTCGAGCGAGTACGACGGCGGATTCACCACCAACTTCGGCGAGCGCGCCTCTCTGACCACGACTTACTTTTCGCGCCGCGTGCACAACCTGATTGTCACCGTGACCTGCCCGTACGGCCCGTCGTGTGTCTTCGGATCGGAAGCGGGCAACGCGGGGCGCGTGGACGTGCAAGGCGTCGAGATCGTGCCGAGCCTCACCATCATCAAGGGACTGACGCTCAGCGGCAACCTGACCGTACTCGACGAGACGCACGCCGATGCGGCCGGCTCGACGGCGCAGCCGCTGCGGGTGGCGAAGCATACGGCGTCGGCGCTGCTGCAATACGTGCGGAGCGCGAATTTTCTCCCTCACGATCGAATCACGGCCAGCGTGAACTACATCTTCGTCGGCGATCGCGACGACATCACGGTCGAGTCCACGATCGCGAATCACGCCGCGTACAATCTGGTCAACGCGGTCGTGTCATACGCGATCGGAATCCCGCTCAAGCATGTGCACAACGAGGAGGTTTTCGCGCGCGTGTCGAACCTGATGGACCGCCACTATTCGCAGGCGTTTGGATTTCCCGCGCCGACGATAAATGTGCTGGCGGGCGTGAAGCTGGATTTCGAATAGGCTTGCTTTCCGTCATTCTGAGCGCGGCAAGGAATTCCGGACCCGAGGCTTCTTCAACCAGCCCGGCGGTTGTGGAAAAAGGCCGGAGCGATAACTCGCTCCGGCCCCCGGTATGGCTGACGACTACTCGGGAATTACCAGTGAGATACCGGTGTTCAGGCCAGTGCCGGTAGTGCAGCCGATCGTGCTCTTGTACGGCCCGAAGGTACCTCCGCTCGTGGTTACCAGGACATCCGCAGCAAAGAACCCATCGACCGAGTTCAGAGGGGTTTCCACTGTAGCAAAAGGTGAACCTGACGGAGATCCAAATGTACCAAAGACGTCTGGATCGTCGTAGCCGATACATCCAGCGCTGAACACGTTGAGCAGCGTGGTCTCCGCTGGAGGTGAGTCCTTGTTACTAGGTGACAGCGTCGGGCTGACGACTTTGGAGCTGTCGGAGGTTGATGCTCTTCCGTAGAGACGGTAGTTGCCGGGAATGTTTGTGCTTGCTCCGCGATATGCAACCAGAAAACCAAGGGTCTCCGGTCCGTTCGCCTGTGGGACGATCTTGAATTCGTATTGGCCTGTGTCATTTGGCTGACTGCCGTAGACATAGAGCGCCACATAATATGAGGTCGTGAATGTACCATCTGTCGAATAAAGGGTGTGTGAACCGCCTTGGAACTTCAGCAAAGTCCACCCGCTGGGAAGTGTTAGATAGGTGTCGTTCTGCGCGTCGCCTATGTATTGGACCACGACAAAGACGTCCCCGAACTGAGCACCGGACGGAGCGCTGTATGTCAAGTTGCAATTATATCCTGTCCCGTTGGGGCACTCGTTTTCCCCTCCGCCCGCGGGCCCCTGCCCGGCAGGAGGCGACGGCACGTTGTAACCGACAAAGTACGGCAGCGGATCCGCCAGTTTGGTGATCTGCGTGGATTGGTTGGATCCTAGCGGCGTGGCTGCTGCGGTCGGCGTCGGACCTCCGTTGGAGTATTCTTGAACGGTCCAGAATCCGCTGCTTTCATTCGGACTTCCCAGATTCGGGTCCCACATAGTGGACATGTAATCTCCCCACCTTTGCGAAAGCTCTGCAGGAGGACAATTAGTGTCTCCGTAGTATGCCGCTCGGCTCGCATTGCCAAGAATTCCATATCCCAAGAGAGGAGGGTTGGGGGCGAAGTTGTTGTTGTTTGGAACAAATCCTTTAGCAATGTACCAATTTGGATAGATATTTGAGTTTAAGAAGAAACTCTGAAACGTAAAAGCAATATCGAGATCGTCATCCATGGTGATTGTAGGGTAACCCGCCCAAAAGTTGGGTCCATCTATGTACCATCCGTTCCATTGCGAACCTGTAGCAAAACTTTCGATCTGCCCTACGAAGTAGAGGGACTGGACAGTGTTGTTGGTACTATCTCCGGCATGGAACGAAGTGAGCAAGTAGTGTTTGCCGTCGTTTCCAGTCTGAACGACCGCGCTGGTTATTCTGTCATCCTGGAGCGACACTTCACACGCAGCGCCCGGACCGCAGGTGTCGTGCTCAGCAGAAGTGAAGCTACCTGACGTTCCCATGACGCCGTTGCCTGGGCTATTCACGGGAGTATTTCCGGGCCCGGGGTTAACGAAGTTTCCACTTGCGTCTATTGAGGTAACCAGAACGTAGGGAGGTGCAGATGCGGTCACCTCAGGCGCAACCAAGAACAGGGGTTGAGCTGCTATTCCAGAAATATCTCTTGAAGGTCTCGCGTTGAAGAAGGCGTCGGCCTTCTGCGTCTGCCCTAAGTTCTGCGGAGCCGGAGATTGCGTGAGGACAGTGGACGGAATCAGAACGAGCTGATCGGTGCCGGCAGGAGGTGCCCCTCCGGACTGCAGGCAACGCAGCGCGATCGCTACCCAAGTCTGGTTGAAGCCTACGATTGGCATGTCGGGCGTTGGATACGCTGACTCGGGGCTCGAGCAAACGTTAGGTATCTTGTAGAAGTTCCAACCCGAGGTCCCCAAGCTGGCGTCAGAACTGTTCGAAAATGCGAAGAATATATCGCCGTTGCTGTTGTCTGCCGGTAGCGAGAGAGTCGTAACAAGCCACCGCTGAGCGAAGGGGTCCCATGCGACTTGGGTGTCGGTCAGATGTGGCTGAGGCGACAGTGCGGACCAGAAGATAGCGGATGTCCCTGACGAGTATAGGACTTGACCTTGTTTGTTGAAAACCAACAAACCGGCGTCGTTCAGCAATTGGACAATCTGCGGTGACGAAACGTTTGATGAAACATCGGCGGCAACGTCTGGTGGCTGTCCCTGCGTACAAGCGTCTGTGGAGCCGCCCGAAAATGGAGTTCCGAATGGACCGACGACGGGCGGATCCGACGCGGATTGGGGATCAGATCCTGCCGGCGATGGTGACGCTACAGGAGTTACCATGGGCGCGCTCACGCCGCTTCAAATTGGCGAGGGCAACCCGTTCGGCGGAGGCGGAGGTTGAACACCTAACGAGCCGCATACCCCTGCTGTACTCCAATCACCACGCGTAAAAGGGCGGTGAGCGGCAGCCTTATCGGCGATCTCCTGACAGCGCGCTCGAAGATCCGCCCACTGCTTTGGCACCCAGCCGGGCGGTGGAGTCGCGGGGATGCCTATTTGCACGTGTGGTAACGGGGTGGGCTGCTCTGCGCTGGCGCTCAGCACGACCAGCGCTGCTCCAATCGCGAGAACAAGCACGATTGCTGTAGTTTTTACTACATTCATATTCCCTCCGTTCGCTTGCTGATCGAATGCTAATAACGACACATCTTGCTGACTGAGAGTTAACTTCAACTACCGATAGTTGACACCAGTATCGCGGTGAAGCTCAATCGAGAGTGTTACGAGCAGATGAATGTGCAGCTTCTGGGCCGGATGCCTCTTCCAACTGCGCCCATCGCACTCCGCCTCGAAATGACCTCCCCGGTGTCATTCCGACCCTGTCGCTCCCTGCAACGATCCCGGTTCAGGGATGAACTGTTCAGCCTGCTCGCGCCGCCCACGACGTGCTATGCGATCCGCTATGGACAACACTCATGACAATCGCGGCCGCCATGACTCCGCATCGGGCAACCTCCGCTTCCGAAAAAATATTTTGACGGAACGAAACTACCCTTGGTGGCATACCCGTCACTGGACCACAATCAGTGGTAGGAATTGCCCTTTCTCCGCTCAATTGACCAGTCGGAATCCCTCACGTGATTACAGCACGCAGTCGCGCATCAACTTCCAATTGTCTGCTCGGCCGCGAAGTATCGCTCGAAGATTGCGCGGATCCGGTCGCGACGCTCGGCCAGCTCGGCGAGCATCCGCGCCGCGCCGCTTCGCCCTTCGAATCCCATTCGGCGCGCCAGCGGGCGCAGAGCAACCACCGAGGTCGGGACGGCCCAGGCCGGCCGGTCGCTCTCGATTCGGAGCCGATTTTCCAGATGCGACAAGAATCGGTAGTCGTCTTCGAGAACGGCCGCGTCGGCAGGGGCCAGCAGATGCAGGCCGTCGAGCGCCTCGAGCGAGCCCATCGTGTCGCGCACGCGCAGTTCCGGACTGCGATGGCCATGCGCGAGCGCCATCATTTGCACAAGGAACTCGACGTCCACCAAACCGCCGCGACCCTGCTTGATGTTCAGCCGGGTCTTGTCCTCGGCGCCAATCTCTTTTTCCATCCGCCGCCGCATCGCCGCTATTTCGCCGACCTCGGACGGCGTCAGTCCGCGGCCGTACACGAATTCCTGACGCGCCGCTTCGACCTCGCGGCCCAGCTCCCGGTCGCCGGTTATCACCCGCGCGCGCACCAGCGCCTGCCGCTCCCAGACCGCCGAGCTTTGCCGATGATAGTCGCGAAACCCGGCCAGCGAGGTGACCAGCGGTCCCGCGTTACCCGACGGGCGCAGGCGCAGGTCGAGCTTGTAGGCGTAACCCTCGCGGGTGCGCGATTCGAGGATTGCGATCAGCTTCTGCGTGATTCGCGACGCGATTTCCCGGCTGCCGGCGGCGACTTCCGCGCGATCGTCGTAGACAAAGATCAGGTCGAGGTCGGAGTTGTACGACATTTCACCGGCACCCAGCCGGCCCATCGCAATCGCGCACAGTTGCATCGTTGCGGGAATCGGGAAGCGAGCCTCGGTCGCAATTCGCGCGAGCGACATCGCCTCGTCCAGCACGGTTTCGGCCAGACTCGTGAGCTCGCGCTGGACGTCGAACAGTTCGAGATTTCCGGCCAGGTCGGCGATCGCGATGCGCAGGAATTCCTGATGCCGAAATGCGCGCAGCGCGTCGAGCTTGCTCTCAAAATCCGGACTCGCCGCGATCAATCCCGCCAACTCATCGCGCAGTTCAGCCGGACTGCGCCGCGTCGCCGCGAGATCGGAGCGCACCAGAGTGTCGAGCATGTCGGGATGGCGGATGAAGATGGTGGAGAGGTAGGCGCTCGAGGCGAACAGCCGCAGCACGATGCGCCGGGTCGCGGGATGCTGTTCGAGCAACCCCAGGAACGAGGTGCGCGCGCCGATCGCCCCGATGAGCTCGGCCAGATTCATCAGCGCCAGGTCCGGATCGGGCAGCCTGCTGATCTCGTCGATGAGCATCGGGCCGAGCCGCTCGAGCAACTCGCGACGGCGAGGGCTGGTCGGGGCATGCGAGGGTCCACGCGCGAGCAGCTCGAGATGGCGCGCGCTTTCGTCCGCGCGCGCAAAGCCGAGCTCGCGCAGGTAGCGGGTCGATGAATCCGGATCGAGCGCCGAGTTCCACGCCAATTCCGCCGCGTCGGAGACCGAGCGCGTTGACTCTTCCTCGCCGCCGGCCAGCGTCTCGCGGAATTGTATCGCAACCAGCGCCCGATGAGATTTCAGTTGCTCGCTGAATTTCCCGAGCGCTCCCGGCCGCTTGCCGAAACCCATTCGCGCCGCAAGCGCGCGCAACCCGTCGTCGTCGGCGGGGATCACGTGGGTTTGCAGGCCGGCGACGATTTGCAGTTTGTGCTCGACGTCGCGCAGAAACAGGTATGCGTCGGAAAGTTCGCGCGCGCGTTTTGACGGCAGATAGCCGAGCGAATCGAGCTTCTCGAGCGCGCCGACGGTCTGCTCGGTACGAAGCCGGGGATCGCGTCCACCGTAAATCAGCGTGAGTGCCTGCACGATGAATTCGAGCTCGCGGATTCCGCCGCGGCCGAGCTTGATGTTGCGCTCGATCATCGCGGGCGTTTTCAGCTCCGCCTCGATCTGCCGCTTCATCGCGCGCAACTGGCGCAGCGTGTCGAAATCCAGGTAGCTGCGAAACACAAAGTGATTCAGCTCCGCGAGCAGTTGATGCCCGATTTCGAGCGCGCCGGCGACCGGCCGCGCGCGCAGCAGCGCCGCCCGTTCCCACGTCTGTCCGAGGCTCTGGTAATAGTTGATCGCGCCTTCGATCGGCGTCACCAGCGGCGCGCCACGGCCGCCGGGCCGAAGCCGCAGATCGATTCGAAAGCATCCCGCCGATAAAATTTCGGTGAACGATTCACCCAGGCGCGCCGCCGCTTCGGAACTATCCGGCGAATCCGAGGCGGCGTGAAGATAGACCAAATCGACGTCCGAGCTGAGGTTCAGTTCGCGCGCGCCCAGCTTGCCCATCGCCAGGATGCAGAATCGCCCAATCGCGCCCGCGCGTTCGCCCAGAAAGCCGGTCGCAAGTTCGAGCGCCGTGCGAATGCATTCGTCGGCCAGCTCCGACATCGCCAGCGCCGTTTCGCCGGCGCTTAGCCGGTCGAGCAGATCGGCAATCGCCACCTGGACCATCGTCCGGCGCATGAATCGCCCGAGCACGGCGGCTGCGCCATGCCGGTCCGGCGCGTCGATCCTGGCGCGCTCCTGGCGCATCGCGGCCACCAGCCCGTCGATGGTCTGGGCGCGCGCGTCGAGAAAAATTTTCGCCCATTCGGGTCCTGCCAAAGACAGCTCGGTCGCGATCAGCTCCGATGAGCCGAGGCAAAAGACCAGGTCGCCGCCCGCGGCGCGATCGCGCAGCACGCCCTTGAGCTCGGCGGCGGAATCCTCGGCAAGCTTGAGTAAAAACGCCAGCGCCAACTGGTCGTCCGGCGCACGCTCCTCGACGGCGGCGAGCGCCTGCTGCGCCAGGCGATCGTTGCCCAGCCTGTCCTTAAGCCTTTTGGCCAGGACGGCGAGCTGCGGGGATTGCGCGGCCTTGCGTGGCATCACGTAAACGATAACAGATGCGGCCATGCGCGCGCCGCAACATTCGCGATGGCCCCGCTGCGGCTCTCGATGTTAAAATCCTTCGCAGCCGAATGACCGCCGAAGGAGCCGTCCTGTGATCGTTCTCTACACCACCGAACGCGATTATCCGTGGGGCACGCTGCGCTCGACGCACGCGTCCAAGACCAAGGTCGTCCTCGAAGAAAAAAACCTCCCGTATCGGATCGAAAATCTTCCGCCGGGAAATCTTTGGAAGAAGCCGCCCGAGATGCTCGCGATGCATCCGCTCGGCAAGGTGCCTTACATCGAGGACGGCGAGCTGGTGATTTTCGACTCTACGGTCATCGACGAGTACCTCGAGGAGAGTTACGGGCCGCCGCGCCTGATGCCGTCGGATCCGAAGCTCCGGATGCGCGTGCGCGAGATCGAGAACTTCGCCGACGAGGCGATGCTGATCGGCAGCCTCCCGCCCATCTGGATGCCCTACTGGAGCGAGCCGGCCAAGCGCAATGCGGCCGGGATGGAGCAGGGGCGCGAGATGTTGCGGACCCGCGACCTGCCGTTTATCGAGCGCGTGCTCGGCCAGGCCGGCGCCGGCGGTTACGCGTGCGGAGAATTTTCGCTCGCCGACGTGCCGCTGATGGCGCTGGCGATGGTGCTCGACGTCGACGCGATGAAGCTCGACGCGTTCCCGGGAGTCGATGCGTATCTGAAGCGGCTGCGCGAGCGCCCGAGCTACCGGGCGATCAGCCCGCACACGAAGGTGGCCGAGGCGAGTTCACACGCCTGACCCGCGCGGCGATCAGGTGTTCTGCGCGACAGTCTTTTTCGAATGATGGGTCTTCGAAGACGCCTGGTGAGTATGTGACGCGTGCGACTTCTTCGAGCGCTTCGGCGGCGCGAAGTCGGCCTTGATTGGCGCAGGCCGAATCGCCGGCTCGTCCGCGATGCCCGGGAAATACTTGTCCTCGTAGCGATGCACCTGCAACGCGGCAAGGAACTCCGCGTAGTAGTTCTTCACTGCGAAGCCGAAATGCGGTCCCTGGTAGTGCTGGACCATTTGCGAGTAGTCGCCGCCGTAAATTTCCGCCGCGCGCGCCACTCCGCCCGTGCCATAGTTGTACGCCGTAATCGCCAGCGGCCAATCGCCAAGCGTCTCGTAGTTTGATCGCAACAGCCTGGCCGCCGCGAGCGTCTCGCGCTCCGGGTTGAGGCGATCGTCGTGATAGCGCGTGATTTTCATGTAATGCTTGCCGGTGTCACGCGTGAACTGCCAGATTCCAACCGCGCCGGCGCTCGATCGCGAAGCGCCGTGGAAGCCCGACTCGACGTGCGCCAGCGTCACCAGCTCGGGCGGCAGCCCCGCGGTGCGGAAAATCCGCTCCATCGTGGGCAGGTAGTATCTGCTCCGCAGCAGCCCCTCGTGGAATCGTTCGCGCAGTCCTTCCTGCACGCGCAAGTTCTGCGCGGCGGCGGCGTAGGCGCTCGGCGGCTCGCCCTTGAACATCGCGGCGACTTGCCGCTCTTCATAGTCCGAAGGTTCGTGCCCGGTCGCGAGGCGACTGAGAATGTCGCCATATTTTATTTTGAGGTAGTTGTTCGCCCAGTCGATATCGCTGCGGGTCGGCTGACCGTCACCGGGAAGATGAAACACCCGGTAGATGCGCCACACGTTGTCGCGATCGACGACCACGAAGTCGCGATCCGAGTACGCGGTAAAAACATTGACCCAGAAATCGACGTTGGGCTCGATCGAAGCCGGACGCGGGAATGGGAGTTTGGTCTCCGACGACGCGTTGGGCGCGGCCGCAAAGCCAAATGCGATCGCGAGCGCAACCGCTGCGATTACTTTGACCATTCGGTTTGCCGACAGCTTCGCTTCGAACAACGGCTTCTTCCTCGCGCGCGAGTCCCCGTTCGCGCTCTCCCGGATGGGCGCCGATTGTTGACCGGCTGCCCGCTGGGAGCAGGCTCTATGAATTAGCTCCCATTGCTCCCGTAGTCAACAAATTCCATGCCTGAGCTTGAGCTGAATCCATTAATCACCATTTAAATGCTGGACAAACCCGCCGGATTTATTCGCCGCCCGAGGCGGATTGGCGCGAAGCAAACTGGTTGGTCGCGCGGATAAGTTCCCGGGTGATGCCTGCGTCGGATGCGTCGTGCCCTGCGTCGTCAACGATTACCAGCCTGGCGCCTGGCCACGCTCGGTTGAGGTCCCACGCCCATCCGATCGGTGCTTGAAGGTCAAAGCGTCCATTCACCATGATCCCGGAAATGTCGGCAATCGCGCCGGCGTCGCGGAGCAGGCTCCCGTCCTCGAGCCACGCGTTGTACCGGACGTAATGGGTCACGATGCGCGCAAAGGCCATCGCATAAGCGGGATCTCTAAACCGGGGCGACAGCCCATGAGCAGGCGGCCAGGCCGGCGTCGCGGACTCCCACGTACACCACGCCAGGACGGCTTGTTGGCGAATCGCGGGATCGGGATCGTGCAGCAGTCGAGAGTATGCCTCGACGATATCGCCATCTCGATCCGCGGCTGGCAATCCCGCGCGCAGACGGTCCCAATTCTCCGGGAACAGGACCGCCACACCGCCGCGGAATAACCAGTCGAACTCCATCCGGCGTCCGGTCGTGACGCCAAACAAAATGATCTCCGTGACACGATTCGGCCACCTTTCCGCGTACGCGAGCGCCAGCGTGCTGCCCCAGGATCCGCCGAACACCAGCCATCGCTCGATGCCAAGGTGCCGACGGAGTCGTTCGATGTCCGCGATGAGGTTCGCAGTGTTGTTGCTCGCGAGATCCGTGTCAGGTGCGCTCGCGTGCGGCGTGCTCCGCCCGCAATTGCGCTGATCGAACAGCACGACGCGATAGGCGCTCGGATCGAACAGCCTGCGATGCCAAGGCGAACATCCCGATCCGGGGCCACCGTGCAACACGACGGCCGGCTTGCCGCGCGGATTGCCGCATGTCTCCCAGTACAGGCGATTGCCGTCGCCAACATCGAGCATACCGTGCTCGTACGGATCGATTGCGGGATAGAGCTCCGTCATTGCCTGCCTTGTTTACTGTCGCATCAAGCGGGCTTTGTGCAAAACGCGGAGTTCACCCGCTTGACACGGCAGCGTTCTACTGAGTATATACTCACTGAGTAAATACTCAGCGTGTGATGAGGCGATCGATGCAGGCAGCGACCCGGCGCGAGCAGAAAGTGGTGACGCGGGACCGGTTGGTCAACGCGGCCATGGCCTTGTTCGCGCGCAAAGGCATCGTGAATACAACCACCGCCGACGTCGCAAGGTCGATCCGCATGTCCCACGGCGTTGTGTTCCTGCATTTCCCAAGGCGCGACGACCTGGTGATCGCGGTGATTGACGAGTTCGGGCGCCGGCTGCACGCCGAGTTCCGCCACGCCTTCGACAATGACCTTGGGCTTCGCGCCGTACTGCAGGCGCATCTGCGGGTGTTGGCAGAGTTCGAGCCCTTCTACGCGCGGCTGGTGACCGAGGCGCCGATGCTGCCGCCCAAGGTACGCAGCACGCTGATGATGCTGCACGCGGCCGTGTCCTATGAGTTGTTCATGGCGCTGGAACGGGAGCGTAAGGCGGGCCGCGCGCGCAAATTCCCGCGGCCGCTGTTGTTCAACACCTGGATCGGCCTCGTGCATCACTACCTCGTCAATCGGGACGTGTTCGCCACCGGGAACTCCATGATCGCGGAACAAGGAGAAACCCTGGTGAATCATTTTATGTCGCTGGTGAAACCGTAAAAGGAGACAAGACCATGGCCGAAAAATGCCCCGCCTGTGGCTCATGCGGAATGCCGATGGAGAAACCCGAAGACTTCGCGCTCGGCGACGTGACGCGCCCTTACTGCCGCTATTGCACCGACGCGCGCGGCGAGCTGCTGCCCTACGAGCAGGTGCTCGAGACCAACGCCGGCTTCTATGTGGAGTTCCAAGGCGTCACCCGCGCCGCAGCGATTGAGATGGCGCGTGCGATGCTGGCCGACAAGCCCGCGTGGCGCGGCCGTAATTAAAGGTTCCAAGAACGAAATTCAGGACAAGGAGAGAGTTATGTTTGATCACATCCAGATAAAGGTGAAGGACCTCAAATCGAGCAAGCGCTTCTACACGGCCGCCCTGGCGCCGCTGGGGTTCACCGTGCAGTACGAAGGCGGCGGAGCTGTCGGCTTCGGCCCCAAGGGCGCGCCCGCCTTGTGGTTGGGTGAGGGCGACTCGCGCGGATCCGTGCATATCGCATTCGCGGCGAAGGACCGCGCGGCCGTGAAAGCATTTCACGCCGCCGCTGTGCCCGCTGGCGGTAAGGACAATGGCGCGCCCGGCCTCAGGCCCGACTATCACGCCAACTATTACGCCGCGTTCGTGAAGGATCCCGACGGCAACAACGTCGAAGCCGTCTGCCACAAGGAACAATAGCCCGGGAGACTGCCCTGAGCGGCTATCAGTCGGTCGGGGCAGTCCCGGATAAATTCAAGGAGGCTTTTATGAGTCTGGAAGGTGGATGTTCATGCGGGGCTATCCGCTACCAGTTGGCCTAAAGTCCGCTCATCGTTCATGCCCGTCACTGCCGGGATTGCCAACGCGTCACCGGCAGCGGCTTTGTGATCAACATCTGGATCGAGAAACAGTTCGTGGAAAGGACTGGCGCGATTCCGAGGTCATTCACACTCAAGGGAGGCACCGGCAAAGATCACGAGGTGTGCTTCTGCGAGAAGTGCGGCACCTATGTCTGGAGTCGGTATCAGGCCGCGCCGGGCGGCGACGCGTTGTTCGTTCGGGCCGGGACGCTCGATGATCCCGACGCGGTCACACCCGACATTCACATTTTCACCAGGAGCAAACTGCCGTGCCTGAGACTTCCGGAGGGTGCGACAGTCTTCGAAGCGGCCTACAAGATCGACGACGTCTGGCCGGCTGCTAGCAAGGAGCGCTTGCGTCGCAATCCTGCCGGGCAAAGCTAGTCGAGGAGCGCCGGCGTCATTAATTGTCAAGCGCGTTGTTGCTGGTATCCAGCCCCATGCGATTGCCGCTGAGCGCGCTGGCCGGAAAGCGATTCGACGACGACGACAGCTCGCCACGATCGGGGAATCTGTCGGATGAACCGCCGAATCTGTTCGACGTATCGGCGGTGAAGGCGGATGCTGGCCAGCGTGAATCGCCGGTCCATCGGTTCGCCGTCGAGCCCGCCCGCGATTCGAAATTCGCGCCCAAGCCAGAAGCCGATGCACGCCGGGCCCTCTCCTCAAAACTGGCGCCCAATCCGCTGGCTCCCCAAGTGCCCGAGCCTCCGCCGCCGTCGTTCGATCCGAATGACGGGGGCGCAACGCTGGTGCCCATCGAGCCGCCCGCGGTCCCGACCCCCGCCGTCGTGGGCGCATACTCGCCCATCGTCTGCGCGTCGGCGTGCGGAGCGAACAGCGCGAGCACCGCGATCAGCACGGCTGGCACAATCAGCTTGATGAGTCTCATGGCGTTCGACCTCCCCTGAGCCTACTGCCAGTAACGTTCGATACTCTAGTCGTAGCGCCACTTCTGAGGCAATAACCAGGGGACGCGGAGCTGCATGGGCACCCCTGCTTGTGACCAGTCAACGCGCGCGGTTAATCTGACATAGAGACTCAGGAACACCGTGGACGAAATCGAAATCACCCCTCTGACCGGACCGCTCGACGCCCGCGTTGTGCTGCCCGGCTCCAAGAGCATCACGAATCGAGCGATGGTGCTGGCCGCGCTGGCGCAGGGACGCTCGGTCATCGAGTCAGTTCTGCTCAGCGACGACACGCGCTACATGAGCGACGCGCTGAGGGCGATGGGCTTCACCGTCGAGATTGACGAGTCGGCGCGCCGAATTACAGTCAGCGGGCGCGGCGGCACGATCCCGGCGCACGGCGGCGAAATCTTCGTCGGTGGCGCCGGCACCGTGATGAGATTTATCGTCGCGATGGTCACGCTCGGTGAGGGACGCTTTCGGATCGACGGAAATCAGCGGATGCGTCAGCGTCCGATCGGTCCGCAGCTCGACGCGATGCAGCGGCTGGGTGCGAGCGTTTACAGCGAGCGCAACAACCACTGTCCGCCGGTGATAGTCGATGCGTCGCACGCACGCTTCGAAGGCGGCGAAACTTCGATCGACGCGCGCGTGTCGTCGCAATTTGTCTCCGCGATGCTGATGCCGGCGCCGATTTGGAAGGCCGGCCTCAAGCTGCGGGTGATCGGCGATGCCGCGCGGCCTTTCATCGACATGACGCTGCGCCTGATGGAGGCATGGGGAGCGCATAGCGCCGTCGAAGGCGAAATGATCGTTGTGCCCGGCGGTCAGTGGTATCGCGCGCAGCGCTTCGTCGTCGAGCCGGACGCGTCGAGCGCGAGCTACTTTGCGGCGGCCGCGGCTCTGGTTGGCGGGAAGGTGCGAATCGAGGGCCTCACCTCGAACTCGGTGCAAGGCGACGTCGGTTTTCTTGGTGTGCTCGAGCAGATGGGCGCCAGCGTCACGTGGCATCCCGACCACGTCGAGGTTGCAGGAACCGGGCGGCTCAGCGGCGTCGACGTCGCGATGAATTCGATGCCGGACATGGTGCCGACGCTCGCCGCGATTGCCCCGTTTGCTTCGTCGCCGACCAAAATCCGCAACGTCGCGTTCATCAGGCATCACGAAAGCGATCGCATCCGCGCGCTCGCGACCGAACTGAGGCGGCTGGGTGCGACAGTAATCGAGAACGATGACGGACTCGAGATTGCGCCGTCCGCGATGCATCCGGCGGTCATCGAGACCTACGACGATCATCGAATCGCGATGAGCTTTTCGGTGACGGGTCTGAAGCTCGGCGGCCTGAAGATCAAAGATCCCGGATGCGTCGCGAAGACCTTCCCGGATTTTTTCGATCGCCTTGCCGCACTGAAAAACTGACGATCGGATCGCAGGCCGCAGTATACCGCGCGCAATTCGAACTGCCGGTGTTTCGGATAGGCGTCCCGTGAACGGTTCTGAATGGTCAGATTGTCCAGGGAAGGGCAATTTATACCACCGGTTGTGGTTCACTGACGGGCATACCACCAAGGGTAGTTTCGTTCCGTCAAAAATAATTTCAGTCGAGAGCGGGGGTCGCCCGATGTCGGGTGAGCCGGGCGAGTACGGGCTATCCTGGCGGTTGACCATAGCGTACGCATAGCACGCAACGGTCGGCGCGGGCAGGCTGAACTAGTTCATCCGCGAACGAAGGAAGAATCACCTGCGCGGTGGGCGGCAGGGGCTGACCCCTGCACCCAGTGAAAAGACGCGAAAATCTGCGCAACGCATCTTTTCGCGACTACACTGTAGAAGAGCTGCGCGGCAGGGCCGAGGCGCGGCCTCTCCCGATACAGAGAGAGGTTAGAAAGGATCCGGGATTCTTCGCTACAGCAACTTTCGCTCTAGAATGACACAATAAAAGAGCACTGGGCTCGGAGGCGGGACCTTCACCTTCATCCTCGCTCTAACAGAGGAGAGCTTTGCATAACCAGATGTTGGTGCTGAGGCGATACGCGCTGGCGCGCGAGATCCTTCGTTGCGCTCAGGATGACACAAAAACAGCAAACGGCGCACGTGTCATTCTGAGCGAAAGCTGCTGTAGCGAAGAATCCCGAAGGACGCTCCGGCGTCCGGCGTTAGTTATGCAAAGGTTTCCTAACAGGGAGAGGAAAGGAGCCGAGATTCTTCGCTGCGCAGACTCCGCTCTAGAATGACAGAAAAGGAAGGAACCGGGATTCTTCGCCCCAGCGGCTCAGAATGACACCAACCAGATTCAGGCGCCGAGTTAGCTAGCGCGGGGTGGGTTTCAGGGCGGCGGCTTCGACGCGGGCGCGCGCCAGCATCAGGGCTTCCTGGGCGGGCGCGTATTCGGGATCGTAGAAACTCAGACTTGAGAATATTTCGTCGGCTTGCCGCACTTGCGCGGCCGCGGCGTTGGCGTCGATGCTCTCGGGCGATTCGGCGCTGCTCGCCAGCACGGTCATCACGCCGTCCTTCACTTCGGCCAGGCCGCCCGACACAACCCAGTGCATCGCCACGCCGTCGGGCAGGCGCGCTTCGAGCACGCCGGGCACCAGCGAGGTGATGAAGTTGATGTGATCGGGCAGCACTCCGAATTCGCCGAGCGGACCAATCGCCGAGACTTCCTCGGCTTGACCTTCGGCGACCACGCCGGTGGGCGTGACGAGTGTGAATGAGAACGTTCCAGCCATCGCGGACTCCGGTTGCCTAGCGCGCTTCGCCGCGGGCGAGGCGTTCGGCCTTCTCGCGCGCGTCTTCGATGGTGCCGACCAGGTAGAAGGCCTGCTCGGGCAGGTCGTCGCATTTGCCGTCGAGGATTTCGGCGAAGCCGCGCACGGTGTCCTTGCGGGTGACGTACTTGCCGGGCTGATTGGTGAACGGCTCCGCAACGAACATCGCCTGCGACAGGAAGCGCTCGACGCGGCGCGCGCGCGCGACGACGGTCTTGTCGTCGGCCGACAATTCTTCCATCCCGAGGATCGCGATGATGTCCTGCAAGTCCTTGTAGCGCTGCAGGATACCTTGCACGCGGCGCGCGACGCCGTAGTGCTCCTCGCCGACGACTTGCGGATCGAGAATTCGCGAATTCGAACCGAGCGGATCGACGGCGGGGAAAATCGCCTTCTCGAAAACTTTGCGATCCAGCGTGCAGATGGCGTCCAGATGGCTGAAGGTGGTCGCGGGCGCAGGGTCGGTGAGATCGTCGGCGGGAACGTAGATGGCCTGCACGGAGGTGATCGCGCCTTTCTTGGTGGTGGTGATGCGCTCCTCGAGCTCGCCCATGTCGGTGCCGAGCGTGGGCTGGTAGCCGACGGCGCTGGGCATGCGGCCGAGCAACGCTGAGACTTCGGAGTTGGCCTGCACGAAGCGGAAAATGTTGTCGATGAAGAAGATGACGTCCTTGCCTTCTTCGTCGCGGAAATATTCGGCGACCGTGACTCCGGTCAGCGCGACGCGGGCGCGGGCGCCGGGGGTCTCGTTCATCTGGCCGTACACCAGCGCGGTTTTCGAGATGACGCCCGATTCGGTCAGCTCGCGATAGAGGTCGTTGCCCTCGCGCGAGCGCTCGCCGACGCCGGCAAACACCGACACGCCGCCGTGCTGCTTGGCGACGTTGTTGATCAGTTCGAGAATCGTGACGGTCTTGCCGACGCCGGCTCCGCCGAACAGACCAATCTTGCCGCCGCGCGCGAACGGGCAGATCAGATCGAGGACCTTGATGCCGGTCTCCAGGATCTCCGCCTCGGGGGCCTGGTCGGCGAAGGCGGGCGCGTCGCGATGAATCGGCATCAGCGACTTGCCCTGGATTGCGCCGCGCTCATCGATGGGACTGCCGGTGACGTTCATGATGCGCCCGAGCGTGCCCGGCCCGACCGGCACCGAAATTGGCGCGCCGGTGTTGGCGGCTTCCATCCCGCGGACCAGCCCGTCGGTGGAGTCCATCGCGATGCATCGCACGGTGTTTTCGCCGAGATGCTGCTGCACTTCGAGCACGAGGTTGCCGGCCACGTCGCTGATCGACGGATTGCTGACGCGCAGCGCCGAAAAAATCGGCGGCAGCGTGCCGGGTCCGAACTCGACGTCAACGACGTTGCCGAGCACCTGGTTGATTCGTCCTGGAGCGGTAGCGGTCTGACTCATAAACGGTGATATCCCCGTGTGATTTCGATTTCTGCCTTGCGCACTTTAACGCAACGCCTCTGCGCCGCCGACGATGTCCATCAGCTCGCGGGTTATCTGGGCCTGGCGGGCGCGATTCATCTCGAGCGTGAGCGACGAGATCATGTCGCCGGCGTTGTTGGTCGCGCTGTCCATCGCGGTCATCCGCGCACCCTGCTCGCTGGCCTCGGCCTCGAGCAGCGCGTGATAAACGGCGGCTTCGAGATATCCGCGCAGCACGACCGGCACCAGTTCGGCGCGCGACGGCTCGACGAGATAGTCGATTTGGGGCGCCTCGATTTTCGATGCCCCGGATGTCGAGGCCGCGGCGTCAACGCTCGCGCCGGCCTGGATAGCGGCGTCGCCCGGCGGCTTGACCGGCAGCAGGCGCTCGTAAACCGGCTTCTGGGTGATGGCGGATTGGAAATGTGTATAGACGATGCCGGCCTCGTCGACGGCGCCGGAGCTGTAGTCGGCGAGCATCCTGGCGGCGATATCGCGCGCGAGAGCGATGGTGGCCAGGCGCGGCAAATTATCGACGCGCGACAGCGCGACCGGCACGCCGGAGCGCCTGAAATGATCGACGGCCTTCTTGCCGACCGCGAACAGCTCGACCTCGAGTCCGGCGGCGCGGATTTCGCCGCGCGTCGCTTCCGCCGCACGGAGCAGGTACGAGTTGTAGCCGCCGGCCAGCCCGCGATCGGACGCGACCACCACCAGCATCGATCGCTTTTGCGCATTCTCGACCGGGGCGACCGAGATTCCTTCCGAGGTGAGCAGGGAGTCCGCCACTCGCGCCAGCGCATCGCTGTACGGCAGCGAGTTGGTGAGTGCTTCCTGCGCGCGCCTCAGCCGCGCGGCCGAGACCAGTTTCAACGCGCGCGTGATCTGCTGCGTCGATTTGGCCGACGAGATCCGGCGCCGGATTGCCTTGAGCGATGCCATCGTCGAGCGCTATCGCGGCTACGCCGGCTCCGGCGCGGCCGTTTTGCTTTCGGCCAGGAACGATTGTTCGTAGGCGTCGAGTCCGGCCTTGAGTTTTTTGGTCAGCTCGTCGGAAATCTGTTTTTGGTCGCGGATTTCGGCAAGCAAGTCGGCGTGGCGCGAGTCGAAGGTCGTGTACAGTCCCGCCTCGAACCGCCGAATCTGCTCGACCGCGAGCTTGTCGAAGTAGCCCTCGCGCGCGGCGAACATGATCAGCACCTCTTTTTCCATCGGCAGCGGGCTGTACTGATTCTGCTTGAGCATCTCGGTCAAACGGACGCCGCGCGCGAGCAGGCGCTGCGACGACGCGTCGAGGTCGGATCCGAACTGCGCGAACGCCGCCATCTCGCGATACTGCGCGAGGTCGAGCTTGAGCGATCCTGCGACCTGCTTGATCGCTTTGACCGCAGCCGAGAATCCAACGCGCGACACCGATAGCCCCACGTTGACGGCGGGGCGCACGTTGGAGTTGAAGAGATCCTTGTCGAGAATTATCTGGCCGTCGGTGATCGAGATGACGTTGGTCGGAATGTAGGCCGACACGTCGCCTTCCTGGGTCTCGATTACGGGCAGCGCGGTGAGCGAGCCGCCGCCCATCTCGTCGCTCATCTTGGCGGCGCGCTCGAGCAGGCGGGAATGCAGATAGAAGACGTCGCCGGGGTAAGCCTCGCGGCCGGGCGGGCGGCGCAGCAGCAGCGACAACTGGCGATAGGCCTGCGCGTGCTTGCTCAGATCGTCGTACACCAGCAGCGCATGCTTGCCGGTGTCGCGAAAATATTCGCCCATCGTGCAGCCGCTGTAAGGCGCGATGAACTGCAGCGGCGCGGCCTCGGACGCGGTCGCGGCGATGACGGTGGTGAACTCCATCGCGCCGGAGCTGGTGAGCTTCTCGACGACCTGGGCGACGGTCGAGCGCTTCTGCCCAATCGCGACGTAAAAGCAATGCACGTTCTGGCCGCGCTGGTTGATGATCGTATCGATCGCGATTGCGGTCTTGCCGGTCTGGCGATCGCCGATTATCAGTTCGCGCTGTCCGCGTCCGATCACCAGCATCGTGTCGATCGCCTTGATGCCGGTCTGCAGCGGTTCCTTGACGGGCTGGCGGCGGATGATACCGGGCGCCTTGATTTCGATTCGCCGTGTCTCGGTCGACTTGATCGGCCCCTTGTCGTCGATCGGCTGCCCGAGCGCGTTGACCACGCGGCCGAGCATGCCCTCGCCGACGGGGACTTCGGCGATTCTGCCGGTGCGCTTGACCTCGTCGCCTTCGTGGATGTCCTGCGGATCGCCGAACAGCACGGCGGCGACGTTGTCCTCTTCGAGGTTCCACACCATCCCGTACATCTGGTGCGGAAACTCGATCAGCTCGCCGAGCGCGGCGTTCTGCAGTCCGTAGATTCGGGCGATACCGTCGCCGCAGGAGAGAACGCGGCCGGTTTCGCGCACCGAGATGCTGCCCTCAAAACCCTTGATCTCGTTTTTGAGGATTTCGCTGATTTCCGATGGTCTGATTTCCGCCATATAGATGTCGTTGTTTCCCGGCTAGCCTGCGAGCCGGCGCTTTGCCTCCGCGAGGCGAGTTGCAAGGCTGCCGTCGTAGATTTTTCCGCCCAATTCCGCGGTCACGCCGCCGAGCAGTGCGGGGTCGATTTTCACAGTTGGAATAATTTTCAGCGCCGCGATCTTTTCCAGTCCGCCGACTACCCGCGCAACTTCGGCGTCCGACGGCGCAATCGCAAAGGTCAGCGTCGCGCGCTCACGGCCCAGGGCCCGATCGAGCAACTCGCGATACGACTCCGCGATCGCGCCGATCTCGCGAATCCGCCCGTGGCGCGCGACCACCATCGCAAACGAGCGCAGCGGAACGCTGAGGTTGAGGCGCTCGGCAATTTTCCCCATCGCCTCCTGCCGGGATTGCTCGGCAAGCTCGGGCGACGCGAGGCGCTCCAGCAGCTCGGGCGACTCGACCATCGCGGCCAGCCGCTCGAGCTCGACGCCCCACTTTTCCTGGCTGCCCTTGTCGGCCAGATCGAGCAGGGCGCGCGCGTAGCGCTTGGCGACTCGCGAACCTTTCATTGCCTGTCCCCCGGGGCAAGCTTGTCCATGAAGCCGTCGATAAGCCGGCCCTGGTCGGTGGGCTGAAAATTGCGCCCGATCAGATCGCGCGCCAGCGTCGTGGCGGATTCGGCAAGCTGCGCGCGCACGCGGCGGCGCGCCGCCTCTGACAGCGCGGAACTGCTCATCGCGGTGTCGCGGTGGATTCGATCGGCCGTCGATTTCGCCAGCTCGGCGACCTTGCCGACCTGGAAAGCAGTTTCCCGTTCCAGTTCGTCGGTGAGCTTCTTCAGTTCCGCCGCGAGCGCGGCCATCCGCGCCGCCGCCTTGTTGGCCAACTCCTGGGCTTCGGCGAACGCGCTTGCCGCGCGCGACAGGCCGGTGCGAATCGCGACGGCGCGATCTGCAAAGAACTTCCGGGCCGGAGGACCGGCGAAATAGACCAGCACCGCCACAAACAGGATGAAGTTGATCGCGAAGAAGCCCAGCAACAGCCATGAGCCGTGCTCCGCGCCCGCGTCCTCGGCGGCAAAGGCGGCATTCGGAAAAAAAGCGGCAGCGAAAATCGCCGCCGATGTGATCCACTTCTTCATCGGGTGTTTTCAGTCGCGCTTAATTGCTCTTGCCCGTCGCCGCGCCACCGCCGAGCGGGCGGCCCAGCACGCGTTCGGCCAGCTCGGAGGCCAGGCTGTGTCCCATCTGCTCGAGTTCCTGCTCGGCCGCCTTGAGCTCTGTTTCTATTTTGACCCGCGCCTGCTCGAGCACGTCGCGCGCCTGGGCCTTGGCCGCTTCCATCATTTGCGCGGCCTCGGATTCGGCCTTGCGGCGCTCGGTCTCGCGCCGCGCGATTGCGCCGTGGCGGACCGCGGCGAGCCGCGCATCGCATTCCTCATGGGCTGCGCGAGCCTCCTTGATCAATCGCTCAGTGTTATCGTTCAACTCCTTGAATTTGCGCTCACGTTCGGAGAGCACATTCAAGAAAGGGCGAAAAAATAATCGGCTGAATATAAACCAGAAAACGAGGAACGAAACAATCAGGGCAAAGAACGTCCCCCAATTCGGCGGGATATGCATATTACGGCGTCTCCCCTGCGGGGATTTTCGAGATTCTCTCCATCATCGGAACCTGGGGAACGCGGACTATACTGAACCGGCCGGGACAATTCAGGCCTGCTTCAGCCCTCCGGCGGCCTGCGCCACGCGCTCCTCCTTGGGGAATACTGTAACTTTGCGATCGTCGCGGATACCCTCGGGCTGCATCGAGCAATGGCCTTCGAATTGCGCGCCCTCCTGAACTGAAAGCACAGGAGCCGTAATGTTTCCACTCACCTTCGCCGAAGGACGGATTTCGATTCGCTGCGTCGCGACGATATCGCCGCTGACCTTGCCCGCGACCGAGACCGAGGCGGCGCGTATCTGGGCGGTCACCACGGCCGACTCGCCAATCGTGAGGCTGTCCTTCGAATTGATCTCGCCATCGACTTCGCCGTCGATTCGCGCGGGACCCTCGAACGAGATTTTGCCGGTGATTTTCGATCCACGATCGAGATAGGCGCGTCCCTCGGCCGGAGCAGGCAGGCTTCCTCGTGGAGCCATCGTGGACGTCGATGCGACAGGGGCAGGCGGCGTCGACGAAGCATACGGGGCCGTGGCGGGTTGAATTTTCGGGTTCTTTTCCGGCTCTTTGGTGAACAGCGCCATCGCAAAAACTCCTTGGGCGCAATCGGGCAATCCCCCGCGCCGCATTCCAAGGTATGAGCTTAAGCTTGGCTATTAACGTATGCAAATGTGGGTGTCAAACTTCGCCGCCTGGTGGATGATCGGCGTCCAGCCCGTCTCTCGCGACGGTTGCCTCAGGCGAGCGATTGTCTAATCTGGATCGAGGCCCGTCATTCAAGGAGTACCGCCGATGGCATCGAAGACGATCCCCGAGAATTTCCTTGACCTCCTGACCACCAAGAAAGCGCTGGCGAGTATCGCAACCCTGATGCCCGACGGGTCGCCGCAAGTGACCCCCGTATGGTTCGACTACACCAACGGAAAAATCCGCATCAACACGGCGCGCGGCCGGGTAAAGGCGCGCAATATGAAGGTCGGCGCGAAGGTCGCCCTGGCCATCATCGATCCGGAGAATCCTTTTCGCTACATCGGAATACGCGGACCGGTCGTCACCGAAACCGAGAAGGGCGCCGACGCACATATCGACAGCCTCGCCAAAAAGTACCTGGGACAGGACAAGTATCCGTTCCGGCAGCCGGGCGAGGTGCGCGTGACATACGTGATCGAGCCCGCATCCGTGCACACCATGGGCTAGCCGCCTCGGGCAGGGGGTGACCCCTGCACTCAGTATTAAGGCCGCGCTCCGTTGTCGCGCGCGGCCCCTTAATACTGGGTGCCCTGCTCATCCCTGCCTTGTTCCCACGGGCGCCGGCGTCTCGATCGTCTCGCCGCACGTAGAACCGCAATCAGGGCATACATACAAGTACTTGTCGCCGGCCGGCAGGACTAGCAGCAGGCGCTTGCGCACCTTCACTGCCCGCTTGCATTGCGGACACGCCAGCAGCGTGGCTTCCATCCGCTCGAACGACGGCCTGCGATGCTCTCGCATGGGCGCAAACTTAAGTCTCGCGACGATTCCCGGCAACCCTGTCACCTCTGTCATCGCATAGTCGCGAAAAGATGCGCCGCGCAGATTTTCGCGTCTTCTCACTGAGTGCAGGGGTCACCCCTGCCCAAGGAGGTGCGGAACCCACGGTGGGTTCCGCATTCAATCACATTCCACCCCTGGCTGTTGGCACAGCGCGCTGGCGTAGCTTAAACTTTCCTCTCGTCTTATGCGCGATAACGCCGCAAATCCCGCCCGTCCGCGGGTTTATCTGGAAACCTACGGATGCCAGATGAATGTCGCCGATTCGCAAACGGTCAGCGCCGTCTTGCGTCGCGCCGGTTACGTCAGCGCCGATCGCGCCGAAGATGCCGACGTCGTACTGCTCAACACCTGCGCCATTCGCGACCATGCCGAAGAGAAGGTGCTGCACCGGCTCCGCGAGCTTGCGCGGCTGAAGCACGCGCGGCCGCAGGTGAAGCTCGGACTGCTCGGATGCATGGCGCAGCACAACCGCGTCGCGATCATGGAAAAGGCCGCGTTCCTCGACGTGGTCGCGGGACCTGACAGTTATCGCCGCCTGCCCGAGATGCTGGGCCGCGCCGGCGACGACGCTTCAATCGACGTCCGCCTCGATCGCGCCGAGACTTACGCCGATATCACCCCCGACTACGGCGGCGGCGTTCGCGCCTACGTGACTGCGATGCGCGGATGCGACAAGTTCTGCGCGTTCTGCGTGGTGCCGTTCGTGCGCGGCCGCGAGCGCTCGATTCCGCCGTCCGACCTGATGCGCGAGATTGGCGAACTCGCCGCGCGCGGTGTGAAAGAGGTCGTCCTGCTCGGACAAACCGTCAACGCTTACCGCTTCGGAGACACCGACTTCAGCGCGCTGCTCAAGATGATCGCGTCGATCGGCGGGATCGAGCGGATTCGCTTCACCTCGCCGCATCCGGGCGACGTGAGCGATTCGCTCATCGAGGCGATCGCCACCGAGCCGAAAGTCCAGCCCCATCTGCATCTGCCTTTACAGTCGGGATCGGACCGGGTTCTGGCCGCGATGGAACGCGGCTACACGGTTGCGGATTATCTCGCTCTCGTTGCGCGCGTGCGCGCGGCAATTCCCGGAGTCGCGCTTTCGACGGACATTATCGTCGGCTTTCACGGCGAGGAAGACTCGGACTTCGAGGCGACCAGCGCTGTCATGCGCGCGGTCGGATACGACTCCGCCTTCATGTTCAAATATTCCGTGCGCGAGCATACCCGCGCGTTCCGGCTCGGCGATTCCGTCAGCGAGGAAGAAAAGGGCCGCCGACTCACAGCCCTGATCGCACTCCAGGAAGAGATGTCGATCGCGCGTAATCGCGCGATGATCGGCGGCGAGTTTCCCGTGCTGGTCGAAGGACCGGCGCGCCGCGGCGGCGGCATGATGGCGGGGAAGACGCCGCAGTTCAAGACCGCAATCTTCGCCGTCGACACCGTCGCGGGCCTCAAGCGAGTCGCCGCGGGCGATACCGTCAACGTGCGCGTCGATTCCGCGAGCAGCCATTCGCTGATGTGCTCGCTCGCCTAACCGCCGCAGGGGCGCAGTCGCGCCAATCGACGATCAGATGCGGAACCCACCGTGGGTTCCGCACCTCCTTGGGCAGGGGTGACCCCTGCACCCGATATTAAGAAGACGCGAAAATCTGCGCAGCGCATCTTTTCGCGACCACGCGATAAAAGAGCCCGCGCGCGACAACGGAGCGCGGCCTTAACATTGGGTGCAGGGCTCAGCCCTGCCCGTTGGCAGGGACGCGTCCGCCAACGGCGGGCGGCCTTAATACTGGGTGCAGGGGTCACCCCTGCCCGTCGCCACGGCCGGGCTTCGCCCGGCCTGAATCAGCACTGCTAGAGAGCTAGTCATCCTGGTTGCTATTTCGCGGGCGGCATCGCATCGAGCAGCATCCTTGTCCGTGCCTCGATCAGTCCAGCCATCATTCGATCGGTGTGGATATAGAGCCGATTTGCCTTCACGGCGGCCAGAACCATTTCTCCTACTTCGTTAGGATCGACGCCCGCGGCCAGGACTGCGTTGACTTGCGCAATTATGGTTTCGAAGACCTTCGCTTCTTCGGCTGTCACCTGTGTCGGAGGCTGCGTCTCGCGGCTGTTCGAGATGATCTTCGTATTGACTGGACCGGGGCATAATACGCTGACGCCAATCTTAAACGGTTCGAGCGCGTTCCGCAGAGATTCCGAAAGACCCACCACCGCGAATTTCGAGGTTGTGTATAAGAGGCCGCTAGAAGTGGCGGCGAGTCCCGCACCCGAAGCCGTGTTGACTATATGCCCGCCACCGCCGCGGTTGAGCATCCGCGGGAGGAAAGTCTGGATTCCGTTGATCACGCCGTGCAGATTAATTCCCATTACCCAGTCCCAATATTCGTAAGTCAGGCGCGTAACGTGCTGGTCTCCGGCCACTCCAGCGTTATTGCATAGAATTGACACCGGGCCGAGTCGAGATTCGGTTTCGTCGGCGACCCGAGCGTAGGCAGAGCGGTCGCGCACGTCGAGTTTGAACGTCTCCACCGCGGTCAAGTCCGAAAGCTCGGATTTTGCCGTGACCAGTGAGGCCTGATCGATATCCGCGAGCGCCAGCTTCGCACCGGACCGCGCGAACGCGCGAGCGATACCCAGTCCTATCCCGCGCGCTCCTCCCGTTATGAATGCGGTCTTTCCATCGACACGATCCATGTTTCCAACCTCTCTTTTCACTTTTCACTGAGTGCAGGGCTCAGCCCTGCCCAGGGAAGTGTGAAACCCACGGTGGGTTTCACATTCGATTCGTTCTTCGCCTATGGCGCACAATCACCTTATGTACACTGGATTCGACAGGATCCACAGCTTGCCGCTGCGATAGGCCTCGATTCGGTACGCGCCCGGCGACTTCGGCGCGAACTCGAGCGTCGATGCGTTCTCGGCGGACGCCACTTCAGCGCCGTCGCGATACATCGCGATTCGATCGGCCGGCGCGGGCAGCTCGGTCTTGAGCACGAGACCGGGCGCCAGGCGGATTTCATCGCCCATCATTGCAATCGTGTCACCGGCGTGTGCGAAGAACGCGAACGTGCCGACGTAGCCGAGGTAGTCGAAGCTCGCATACGAATGTCCGAGCCGGAGCGCCTCGAGGATCGGCCCCGAGTCGCGCGCGCGCGCAATCAGATGGGTGGTGCAAAACAGAAAAAGTTGCGGAATCGTGCCGACCTTCGCGCCGAGCACGTTCATGTTGCCGGGCGCGCCCATCCCCGCGAGCATCGAGACCCGCGCGCCGGCCGTCATCCGGTCGTAGAGCGCGAGGTTCGCGTCGGGGCGCCGGTCGAGTGCGGACAGGAAATGATCGGTGCCGAGAAAAATCGCGCGAAAGTAGAGCGCGGTTGGATTTTGCACCGTCCAGGCCGAGCGCTGGCTGTAAACTTCAATCGCATCCGCCAACCCGTAGTCGGCAGACGACGCAAACTTCGCGGGGTCGGCCGCAATCGCAAGTCCGCCCTGGTCGTGAATCGCCGAAATCAAATCGTTGGGCGTGAGGTTGGGTTTGATCGGGTCATGGATGTTCACGCCGATTATCTCGCTGCCGCCGATTTCGAACGCTCCGCCCGAAATGAAAAGAATGTCGCTGGTGAATCCCGCGATTCCAAAGTCGCTTTCGCCTCCATCGGGTTGGACGCGATCGGCAAGAAAAATGAAATCGATTTGCGCGGCCTTGGCCAGGTCCGCGATTCCCGCTTGATCCATCCCCGACGTTTTGATCGGCAGATCGACGATTCCGCGGTAGTCGAAAAAGCCGGGAAACTCCGGCGCCGGCTGGATGTATCGTGCGGGCGGAAGTTCGGTGCTCGGCAGCGGCGCACTGCATCCCGCAACGATAAGCGCCGCGGCAATCGCCAAGCAGCATCGAAAAAAGAATTGCAGCCGCGTCATCAGAGGATCGATCGTCCCTGCGCGCCGTCCACCGGGATACTGGCGCCCGTAATCCAGCTCGCGCGCGGCGACGCGAGCATCACCACCGCGTACGCGACTTCCTCGGGACGGCCCAGGCGCCCGGCCGGCATCTCATGGCTGATGAAATCCTTCTCGAAGGCCGGGTTGTCGCGAAAGCGCCGCTCCCAGTTTCCGCCGGCGGTGAGGATCGAGCCGGGAGCGATAGTGTTGACGCGGATATTTTTCGGCGCGTACTCGCGCGCGAGCATCTTGGTGAACGAATGCAGCGCCGCCTTCGACGCGTTGTAGGTGAGCGGCCCGCCCGACTCGCGCCCGTAAATCGAACCGATATTGATGATCGAACCGCCGCCGCGCTTTTCCATGTGCGGAGCGCACAGCCGCGCCATCCGCACCGGCGCGAACAGGTTGAGATCGAATTGCTCCTGCCACGCCGACTCCGGAAGTTCCGCCAGCGCCCCCGGCCGCGCCGCGCCGGCATTGTTGACCAGCACGTCGATTCCGCCGAATTTTTTCAGTGTCTCCTCGACCCACCTTTGCGCATTGTCGGCCTTGGTAACGTCGCCGGCGAACCCCATCGCCGGCCGCGGCGCCGATCCCGTCTGCGTCAGCGCGGCGACTGTTTCGGTCAGCGTGCGCTCAGTTCGCGCGCATATGCTGACGCACATCCCCTCGTCGGCGAGCGCATGAGCCATCGCGCGTCCCAAGCCGCGGCTGGCGCCCGTCACCATCGCGACTTTTCCCGTGAGACCCAAATCCATCTCGATCCTCCTTTAAATGCGCGCCGCGCCTCGCAGTCCCTCTTAACACCGGCTCCAGGGTCCACCCCTCCCACGCGACAACGGAGCGCGGCTTTAACACTGGGTGCAGGGGTCAGCCCCTGCCCTGCCCATTCCTTTACCAGACGCGGGTTGTGCGCATGAAGAGGAGTTGCGGGATCCGCGGAGAACACTTCGATGCGCCGATGCGCGCGGGCCGGTTGACTCGAAGCAAGGGCCGACCTAAGCTCCATGGGCTAATCAGCGGACGGACGGAGGACTATGGAAATTCGGGTCGAAGGCTCTCTTGATCAGGCGATGCGAGTACTCAAACGCAAGCTGGCCAAGGAGGGCGTATTCAAGGAGATGAAGAAGCGGGCTTTTTACGAGAAGCCCAGCGTCCGCCGCAAGCGCAAGCGTTCCGAGGCCCAGCGCCGCCGCCGTAAGGAACAGCGCCGCCGTCGCGCGTCCGCAATGTAGTCTTTTCAGTGAATCCAGTTTCGTGCTGACGGTCAGGCGAAAATTTCTCCGCCTGCCCGCGATTCTTTTTTCAGTGAATCCAGTTTCGTGCTGATGGTCAGGCGAAAATTTCCCTGCCCGCCCGCGACTCTTTTCAGTGAATCCGGTTTTGTGCTGATGGTCAGGCGAAAATTTCTCCGCCCGCCCGCGATGCTCTTTTCGGTGAATCCAGTTTCGTGCTGACGGTCAGGCGAAAATTTCCCTGCCCGCCCGCTATGTAGCTACTCTGGCAATGGGCGCCAAGTGAAGATCACCTGGCGGCCCGCCACGTAGCAGTCCAAATCAAAATGAGGCAGGCCGCCTTCGGTCCGGTGGAGGCGGAAATTCTCGACCGCGCGATGCAGCGCGTCGGGCGTCAGCGCCCCATCCACGCATTTGCCCTCGAGTTGCTGCGCGCGCACCTCGGCGCCCAGGTGGACCGGGAGGCATCGGCTCCCGCAATGCTGATCGAGAGGACCGGCGCCCACGCACGAGCATCGCAGGCACAGCACCACCGGTCCGCGGTCGTCGCTGGGCGCGGCGAAGAACTCGCGCTCGAGGCGATCCAGTCCCATCGCGCATTCGCACCATGCTTCGCGCGCGCGCTCGGTGGAAAAGCGCCGAATCGCCCGCGCCAGCTCGCGCATCAGGGCTTCATTCGAGCGCGGCTCGAGCGCGACGATCGAGTCATCCTCGACCCGCATCGAGGACCCGAGTTGCTCGGCCAGGAAATGACGCAGGTTGATCGGCAGGCGGCTGCCGAGCTGCAAACGCTGCATCTTCCACGCCGACGCCTCGACTTGCACGCTGCGCGCCAGGCGTGGAACCGCCCGCGGGCTGCCGAATGCTGACAATGATTGAAGACGCTCCAACGGCGACTGCGCGCCGAAAGCAAATCGCGATGCGTGCGCGCGTCGATGAACCAGGCGTCCGTTTCGCACAACTCAACCTCCCGGGGCTTCGAGTTCCGGTCGGCGTGCCGCGGTCGAGGACGTGCCAACGCACGCGCATCGGCGCGAGGCCTTACCGCCGGACACCGTCAGGGACCGTCGGACAGATATTTCAAATTTCGAATTGGAACTGCGAGTGATGGGTGAGAAATCGATTCGGGAAATGCGGGGAATGCGTCGTGTAGCCGTTGCGCCGCGCCAACAACGCCAGCCCCGGCGCCCGGCGGCGCCGATTTCAGGGCTCCGAGATCGAAAAGCGCCAAAACAAACTTGCGCCATGCGCACCGGCTCTTTTCATCGGACCATCAGCCCGCTCAGCATCCACAACGCCCGCCCGCCTGCCCGCGCCACTTCTCAATCCAAGCGGCGGCTCGATGGATATGCGCGCGTCTAACTCGGTGGTCAAATCCCCCGACTTGGCCGTTGCGATCCGCGCGACGTTTTCAGGCCATCAAGAGTAACGATCAATACAACCGGCATCTTAACTAGCGCGCGTACCGAGGGGGGGCAATATTGAACGATCGATTAATATCCGCTTCGAAACTTGACAACCGATTGCCCCCGTGCCCTTGTTCACCCGCGATCCGCCCGCGCCCGCATCCGCAAAACGACCCGCGTTGATGGGGAACGTGATTGAATGTGAAACCCGCGGTGGGTTTCACGCTTCCTTCGGCAGGGGTGACCCCTGCACCGCAGGGCTGAGCCCTGCACCCACCGTTAAGGCCGCGCTCCGTTGTCGCGCGCGGCCCCTGCCACGGGCACGCGGTTTCTTAATACTGGCCAGCCGTGCCAACGGCCGGGCTTCGTCCCTGTTAGAAGGGTTGGCGGAAAATGGCGGCGTGGTTTTTCGTGTCATCCTGACCGAAGCGAACAACGCGAGCGAAGCGGAAGGATCTCGGACAGCTTCGCGCCAGCGAAGCCGGTACCGGTTTCGAGTCGCCGCGTCCAACTAGCGAAAGTTGCTGTGATTGAGCCGAAGCCCTGAGTGCTGCCGAACGGGAAGAATCCCGGTTCCTTGCTGTTTTGTGTCATTCTAGAGCGAAGCGAAGAATCCCGGATCCCCTCCTTCCCCCACTCACTTGCGCGTCGAGGAAAACTCATGAACCGCGTGCGCCGGTTGGACGAGCGGTTTGAGCGTCGCAGCCATCGAGGAAATCCCCGCCTAAACTGCAGAGCGCACGCCACGGTACTGCGACCCGCGATGTGGTCACCGCCCGCCGTGGAGACTCGCCCCGCGTTTACGCGATAACCGCATTGTGAAACGCGGCACGAGGCTCACAGATGCCATCGCGCCGTATATGCCTTGCATATGTGAGTGATCATCGCCCGGTAATCAGCGTCGATATTAATTCCTAATTCGTTTTCCCGCGCCAAATACGGAGGATTAACGTTGTCGATGAATGCGGGTACCAGAAGGACAAAATCATAGCCGAGCACATGCGTATGACCCGGCTTTCGTGTCGGAAGACCTTGGAACTTCTTTACCGTAGTTTTCGGATCGTTCGGTCGATTGTTACTGACAGCTAGGGAACCTCTGCACAAGTCGATCGATATAGGTAGATCGATATAGGTAGAATGAAGTTGATCGATGGATGGGTGCGGAGGTGGAGTGATGAGTGAGCAGCGGACG
>NZ_JBEKFG010000039.1:0-31760 GCF_050013435.1 Binatus sp. (SeqCode)
CGATGTTGAACTTCATGTTGTCGCGCAGGTAGTCGAAGCCGAACTCGTTGTTCTGGCCGTAAGTGATATCGGCGCGGTAGGCGAGCTTGCGCTCCTGGTCGGTCACGCCGTGAACGACGACGCCGACAGTCAGGCCGAGGAATTTATAGATGCGCCCCATCCATTCGGAGTCGCGCCGGGCCAGGTAGTCGTTGACGGTGACGATGTGCACGCCGCGTCCCGCCAGCGCGTTGAGCACGGCGGGCAGAGTGGCGACGAGAGTCTTGCCCTCGCCGGTTTTCATTTCGGCGATTCGCCCCTGGTGCAGGATCATCCCGCCGATAAGCTGCACGTCGAAGTGGCGCTGGCCGATCGTCCGCTTGGAGGCCTCGCGGACGACGGCGAAGACCTGCGGCAGGATTTCCAGCATCGCATCGTCGCGCCGCTCGCGCTCCTCGATCGCACCGATATTCGCTTTCCATTCGGCGATTTTGCCGCGCAACTCGTCGTCGCTGAGCGCCGAGGTCTCGGGTTCGAGCCGGTTGATCTCGTCGACGTCGGGACGGAGCCGTTTGATTTCGCGTTCGTTCTTCGAGCCGAAGATTTTCCGCGCTACGAGGGAAATAGCTGAAGCCATCTTATCTGAGTAATTTCTGCGGTAAGTTTTCTTTTGGGTTCAGGTTCTCGACGAGCCACAGCGACGCGGTCTGAGCGGCGGCACGGTGAAACAGTGAAACAACTCGCAAGTTTAGCTGGAAATCATCTTATCCTGAAATCGGCGCCCTAGTCAGGGGGTGGCGCTGCTCGGTAGTGTCGTAGTTTGAAACGTGATTCCGATTCAGCAGGATTAGGCGAGCTTGAGCGGTAGCCGCTACTCTCGGTATTATAATTTCACGTCAAGCAAGCTTGTAGCCGTCCTCCTGTTTTCGGTGTTTGCTTGACCGCTATGACCAAAACGACAAAATACAGGGGGCTCGCGCGTCAAAACGGCAACTCTTGCGTGGTCGTCAAATTGAGCCGTAGCGAGATTCTCAATTCGCTTGAAAAGGGAGCGCGCGATCGCGTTGGCATGTCCGCACGGCTGATGTTGCGTAGACACCGCCAAGGGAGATTGCCCGATCCAAGCAGGGTAAGCGATCTAATTGCACTCTCCAATTTACTTCGCAAGAATGATCCACTTCTTGCGCAGTGATCTCCGATCGCCAGCCTCGACAACCTGCTAGCCGATATTAGGGATTTGACGCGCTCATACAAGCGCGGCGGTAAAGACTCGCCCCAAGCATTCTGCGATTTGTTGAATCTTCTTTTGGCGAACACCGTGATGGCGGTCGGGGCCAGTCTCCATCTTCAACAAGGAGAGCGTCGAAACAACTATATTGTCGGAGGACGGCTGCTGGCCCCTATCCAGTTGAGGGATGGGAAATTTCTCCGCGTTTATTATGGTCTCGCTATCCAAGGCACCTCTGAAGGACCGAGACTCAAGGTAATTAATTCCGGGTTCAAATATCAGGTTGATATCGATGGCAAGCGATGGATCTTTCGTTACGACTACGACCGATTTCCCCGGCGACCATATCCGCCAACTCATTTTCACATACGCGGTGATTTGAAGGAAAACTGCCTGCCCGGCGGGGAGGTGCTGGAAGATATCCACTTCCCAGCCACCCGCGTTTCGTTAGAGGCAGTAATCAGGTTGCTGATCGATCAATTTGGAGTATCCCCGGCAACACCACGCGGTATTTGGCGAAAGCTTTTGGCTAAGAGCGAGGCGGACTTCCTGGACATCGCGCATCGCGGACTTTCGGGGCCTAAACGCTGAGCGGTTTCAATCAGGACATTACCCCCTGCACCGTGGTAAACCGGGCGTTGCTAGCGCTCGATGCGGACGGCGGATTCGACCTGCGGGCCGAGCAAGCAGAGGCGGCAAGCGCGCAGGCTTCGCACAGATCGCGGCGGGCGTAGAACCTCTCCCGGCGCGGCAGGAAGCGCGCCGACCTCTCCTCGGACAAGGAGAGGTTAGGAGCGGACAGACCACGGATCCGGGATTCTTCGCTGCGCTCAGAATGACAAGTCCGGCGTTGGCTAGCGCTCGATGCGGACGGCGGATTCGACTTGCGGGCCGAGAAATCTGCGGCCGACGCGGACGAAACGATCGGGGGTCTCGGTCACGAAGAAACTCTGAATCCCCTTGCCGGTGCGCCTGGCCAGCTTGAGAATCCGCAGCCGGCCGCGCACGTCGGCCGCGGTCGCAGTCGCGGAGTCCACGATCTTCACGCGGGGCCCGAGAATTCGCGCGAACATATCGCGCAGCAGCGGGTAATGGGTGCATCCCAGCAGCAGCGTGTCGATGCCGCTCTGCTTGAGACTCTCGAGGTAGTGGGCGACGGTCAATTCCGCGACCGCATTGTCGGTCCATCCTTCCTCGGCCAGCGGCACCAGCAGCGGGCATGCGCGCGTGTAGATTTCCGCGCGCGGGCTGAGCCGCTGGATGGCGCGCGTGTAAGCGCCCGACGCGATCGTTGCCTCGGTGCCGATCACGCCTATTCTGCCGTTGCGCGAGGCCTTGGCGGCGGCGCGCGCGCCCGGCTCGATCACGCCGATCACGGGGACCATCGTGTCCGACGCGATCGCGTCGAGCGCGACCGCGCTGGAGGTGTTGCAAGCGACCACCAGCATCTTGATTCCCTTGGCGAGCAGGAAGCCGGTGTTCTCCTTCGAGTAGCGGACGATGATTTCGTTGGACTTGGTGCCGTACGGGAGCCGCGCGGTGTCGCCGAGGTAGATGAAATCTTCGTTGGGCAGAGCCGCGGTCAGCGCTTTGAGGACGGTGAGTCCGCCGATGCCGGAATCGAAGACGCCGATGGGCCGGTCGATCGCGGCGCGCGAGCCGCGCGCAAGTCCGTTGGAAGCCGCGATTGAATTTGGCCGGGTTGCAGATTTTTTTCGGGTCGGCATTTTTTTAAGTCCGCGGGTGCGTGGCCGGTGCTCAGTCGCGCGCGAGGCGGTTGCCGATTATAGCCGGTCGGGAGGGCGGCGCGCCAAAGACGCTTTCGTGGACGCTGGCCGCTTCCATGCACAGATAGGCGGGGATTTCCGCGCCCGCTTTGCGGAAACGATCGGCAAGCGTGCGGTAGAGATTGAGGCGCAGCGGCGTAAAGGTCCGCAAGCGCCCGTCGGAGGCGAGCACGTCCTCGCCGCACAGCATCGGATCGCCGGGGAAACGGCTGCGCGCGGCGCCGCGCAACCGCGGCGTCATCCGCAGACCGCCCATGCTGATGAACGAGATTTCTTTGGGCGCAATTGTGTCGAGCAGCTCGTCGATCAGCAGGATGTAATCGCGCTCGGCGCCGGGATACGCGATCAACGGATCGAAATGAAACGCCACCCGGTAGCCGGCGTCGAGGACCGCGCGGGCCGCCGCGATCCGCGCCGCGGGCGAGGCGGTGAGATGCTCCGAGCTTCGATAGACGGCGTCGGGCGACAAGGTCCACGAGACGAGCACGCGGCCGCGCGGGTCCATGGCAAGCAGATTTTCAATTTCACCGGTCTTGGTCTTGAGCTCCAGCGTCAGACTTTCGCGCGAGGCGAAAAACTCGATCAGCTCGCGGCTCATCGCGGTAAGCGAGTCGAACGCCAGCGAATCCGCCAGGTCGCCGGTGCCGACGCGGAAGCTGCGCCCGCGAGCGTTGCCGATGAGCCGGTCGAGCTCGTCGAATGAATCGGTGAAATTCGCATACACCTGGAAGGCGGGATTGTCGGCCAGAAATTCCTGCAAAAAACAGTACGAGCAATCCATCGGGCAGTTCGACGCCAGCGTCAGCACCAGGTATCCGCAGCAGGCGAACTCCGAGGACCCGGCGGGACACGGCGCCAGGAACGCAGACTTGCGCCGCGCGATCACCATCCGGCGTTTGCCGGCGCCGAACGGATCGCGCGCGCCGGATGCGGGCCGGGTGGACTCGCGCGGGTCGGCGACGTGGGTGACGGGCACCTCGCGCGGCAGCGCGCGGAGGATGCGGGTCGCCAGCGGATAGCCGGCGCATCCATGCTCGACAAACACGGCGTCGAGATCGAATTTCATCTTTTCACCGTTTCACTTTTCACTGCTTGCCGGCGAGCATTTCAATGATTCGCACAAGTCCCGGACGCGAGCGATCGAGCGCCTCGAGCAGGCGCGTCAGTTCGGCGGCGCTTCGCACCCGAAGCGAAACCGTGAGCTCATCAGAGCCAAGCTCGTTGGGCAAGGCTATCGAAATTCCGCGGGGGAGCTTGAGCGCCGCGACTTCAGAGCGGATCTGCTCCTGCATTTTCCTGAGCAGCGGGTAGCGAAGCGTTCGAAGCGCTTCCAGGAGCGCGCTGGCGCGCGATGGCGCGGAGCCGGGACCGCCCGCAATGCGCCGAATTTCGGGGCGGTCGAGAACGCCGGCGACGGTGACGCGCTCGCGCACGGCGATTTCCTCGAGCGTCTCGAGCGCGGTCATCAATTGACCGGTCCGCAGGCGAATGACGCGCGCGATTTCGAGCATCGCGGCGCGCGACGCCGGGTCCATCGCGAGCCATCGCGCAAGATGGCTCGGCGGCAGCCGTCGCTCGGCAGCGAGCATCCGAATCTGCGTGTCGATCTCGTCAGCAGTCATGTGGAATTTCGCGCAGCATGGATCGCATCGATTCAACCGCGCATCCGATTTCAGGAACCGCGCGCATCAGCCAGCCGCGCGCCTGGTCCGCGACCCATTCGTACAGCCGCGCTTCCTCGATTTTGCCGCGGCGCCGAAGGCCGCGCGCGTAGATGCCGCATTTCCCGGCGAGCACTTCGACGACCGCGGTTCGCCGCGCCGGAGAAAGCCGATGGTCCGAGAGCAATTTCGTCAGCGCGAGAATGCGGAAGCGATCGAGGGCGGGAGTCGTGGCCGAGAGTTGATCGGGATGCCCGGCGCGGTGCGTGACCAGCGGTTCGTCGAGCAGGCCGGCTTCATGGTCGATGAGAATTCGCAGCCACAGATCGTAGTCTTCGGCGGCGGCCAGGTGCTCGTCGAAGCCGCCGGATGAGCGGAAAAGATCGGTGCGCATCATCACCGACGACATGGCGATCAGGCAGGTGCGGAGCGAGTCGATGAAAATATCGCCGGCGCGCTTGCGATGACGATGGCCGGGATTCACGCGGCGTCCGTTGCGGATCCAGATTTCGTTGGTTTGCGAGATCGCGCAGCCGGGGTTGTCGCGCATGAAGGTGAGCTGGCGTTCGAGCTTGGCCGGCGACCAGAGATCGTCGGAATCGAGAAATGCGACGAGCGGCGCGCGCGCGATGGCGACGCCGCGATTTCGCGCCGCGGCGGGACCGCGATGATCGATGCGCTCGATTTCGATGCGGGTCGTTTCGGTGAGGCGCTCCAACCGTTCGGCGGTTCCATCGGTCGAGCCGTCGTCGATGACGATCAACTCGAAGGCCGGGGTCGATTGGGCGAGCACGGAATCGATCGCCTCGAGCAGCATCGCGCATCGATTGTACGCCGGGATGATTACGGAGACTTCGGGAGTCATCGGGAACCGGCGCGCCTGGCGGAGTCGGAGCGATCGACGGCCAGGATTCGGCGGCGCAGGTCGTCGATGCCCTCGCCGGAAGTCGCCGAGCAGAAAATCGGGCGTGCGCGCATCGAGTCGAAGCGTTTGAGCGCGGCGGCGCGCTGGGAGCGGCGCAACTTGTCGCACTTGGTCGCGACCGGGATCACATCGATGCCACGCTCGGCAGCCATCGCCGCCAGATCGAGTTCGTCTTGCTGTGGACCGCGGCGGCAATCGATGAGAATCGCGATGGCGGCGAGATTGACGCGGCCGTGGATGTATTCGTGCATCATCGAGGCGATTTTGGCGGCGTCGTCGTGACTCATTTTCGCGTAGCCGAAGCCGGGCAGGTCGCACAGCGCCAGCGTGTTACCCACCGCAAAGAAGTTGAGGCAGCGCGTGCGTCCGGGGGTTTTGCTGGTGCGCGCGAGACCCTTAACTCCGGCCAGCGCGTTGAGCAAGGAACTCTTGCCCACGTTGGAGCGGCCGGCCAGCGCGACCTCGGCGCGCTTCCATCGCGGGCATCCGTCGAGAGCGAATGCGGAGCTTAGGAATTCTGCGGTGAAGGGAATCATGTTGAGCTGCGATTGAGCCGGCGCACTCGACGCGACTGGCGCGCAAACGGCGGTCGCGGTCAGGGCTCGTCGTCGGCGGACTTGGCCGCGTCGTCGGTCTTGAGGTTGAGGGTGTGCTTCAAGGATTCGAGCTGCGCGACGAAGATGCCGCGAATGACCTGCTTGATGACGCCGTCAGGGACCGGAAGCGACTGCAGCAGATGCATGGTTTCGTGGTAGTCGATGAACGTGCTCGCGCCTTCATCGCCGAACTGGTACACGGCCTGAGTATCGAGCAGCGGATTGTCGACGGTGTGATAGATGATTTTTTTCTGCTCGGGCAGGTACTCGAACACGAGCTCGGTGGTGATCGTTTGTCCGCCCGGCGCCGCGAGATCGATGTCGACGGTTTTTTTATTTCCGCTCTGAGATACGACGCGCACCATCTTGACCTGATCGTTGTGGGTCTTTTCGATGTCGCGAATCGCGGCGAAGACGGTCTGTTCGGGGGCCGGGATGCGCGCGGTGAAATCGGCCTTCCAGAGGTTGCCGTCATGCGCGATGTTCTCGGTGAGCAGGCCGGCCTGCCGCGCGCGATGGATTTGATAGTAACGCCATCCCACGATCGCGACGACCGCGAGAACAAACACTCCAGCCAGGATTTTGAGTACCGTTTTCATCGATGGTTCACCTTCACCTCATCGTTGGAATGTGCCGACCAGTTCCGCAGTCGCGATGACGTGGCCGGTCATCGCGGACTGGACGGCGGGCGCGTCCGCGTTGTCGCCGGGAGTCAACGTCGAGTCCAGCGCGAAGAGACGAAAATGATAGTGATGCATTTTCCCCGGCGGCGGACACGGTCCATTGTAGCCGATATGCTCGAAGCCGTTGATGCCATTTGTTCCGCCACCTGCAATTTCCGTGGACTGTGGCACGCCGGCAGGCAGCGAAGTGACGCCAGGCGGGATATTATACGCTACCCAATGAAAAAATGTTCCGCCGGGGGCGTCGGGATCCTCGACAATCAATGCAAATGATTTCGTCGAATCCGGCGCGCCGCTCCATGCGAGCGCTGGTGATCGATCGGCCCCGGTGCATGCGTAGTCATCAGCTACTGCGGCTCCCGAAGCCATTGCGGGGCTCGTCAGCCGCAGTTGCGCCAGGGCGGGTCGTGCGTTGGCAAGGCCAAGCAAAGCGAATATTACCGCTATTGAAATTCTCTTGAGATGTGGCATACTTATCATGATTTCAAGGCGCTCGCAGGCACGGTTTGAAGGCTTGGTATGCACTCTGTATTGGAATTTCTGCAAGAATTGGTAACTTCACATACAAAAATGTGGGGAAAAGCGAAAAGTATCACAAGTTCTTTTAAGCTGCTCTTGACCACCAGCGACTATTTTGAGACTTTCAAAGAGGCTCAAAGTGGGCGTAAGGCGCGGACGAACTAGTTGATCGATGCGAAAAAAGCCATCAAATTTTAGCAATAAGCGGCAAACAGCGACCTTAGTGGGGAATATCATGACTACCGAAACCAAGTATAGCTTGCCGCGTGTGATGACGGTCAAGGAATTGTCCGATTATCTGCGCGTGCACCCATCGACAATCTACAAGCTGCTGCGTCGCGGAGAGCTGCCGGGCTTTCGGATCGGCACCGATTGGCGTTTCAACGCCGAGGTGATCGACCGCTGGTGTCTGGAGCGAAACATGAAAGGTCCGGACGGCGGCACCTCGAGCCAGAACTGACCCGCGACATCATCGAGTCGCGCGCGTCCGGCAGCGGCCCGGACGCAAACGCGGAGCAGTCTCCGCCACCGTACAGTAGCACTTCATATCCCGCACGGGTGCCTCGCGCTTGACGCGGGCACCCGCAGTGTCTCACCATACCGATCGTTCAGATGATATCGGCAGTTCGCAAGAATGCGGCAGCGGCTCCGCAGGCGCGTCGGCGCGGCTCGCTCGATCAGGTATTGATCGATGCGGCGATGGACCTGTTCGCGTCGTACGGATATCGCGGCACCTCGCTGGCGCGAATCGCGCGCGCGGCGGGCGTCACCAAGGGGGCGCTGTATTGGCATTTCGCCGACAAGGGAGAATTTTTCATCGCGGTCGTGTCCAAGGTGCTTGGTGAATGGGAGCTGGTATTTGAAAAATCCGCGCAGGCGGCGAATGCGGTCGAGTTCCGCGCGGAGTTCGTGCGGATGTTCGACACGATGGCGGCGCTCAATGAGAAGAATCCGTGGGTCAGCCGGCTGTTGCTGATCATTGCGCTCGAATCGCACAAGATTGGGCCGCGGGTGCTGCGCTCGATGCGCAAGGCGAACCTGCGCGGGATCGCGAGTTTTCGCGAGCTGGTCGAGCGCGGGCAACGGTTGGGGGTGCTTGCCGCGGACCTCGATCCGACTTGGGCGGCGACACAGATTTATTCGAGCTACCTGGGACTGGCGATGTTATGGTACCTGCACGGCCCGCGATTCGATCTGCGCCGCTCGCTGCGCCGCCAGGCGCGCGAGTTCATGGGCCAATGGAGCATCGCCAAATGAAGGCGGGACTCGCTTGCGAAATCGCGTCGGTAAAGCCGCACACAGCCCGGAATCGGCGAAGATGCTTTCGAAGCGTCGGCGTGACTGGCGGTTACTGTGCCTCCTGCTCAGCCAAAAAATCTTCGCGACTCGCGTAGTTCCGGATTCCTCTCGCACGGTTGCTCTTGCCGAGAATCGTTCCGTCAATGCGCTGTTGCAAATGTTTCACAAGCTCGTCGAACCGCGCCTGGCGAATAAAGTAGGTGGGCGCCCCGAACTTGCGCTCGATGTTGGTGAAGATTACCGCGTAACTGAAACGCGCCGGGCCGCTTCTGCCAAAGCTCGAGTCGGCCTCGCGGGCACGGTGATAACGCTGGACCAGATACCTGATGTAATTCCGTTGTTCCAGATCGCTTCCGATCGAACCGGCGGGGTATTCATTTGGCCGGCTGGACCGTCGGCCGCGATTGATCTGATTGATGGTTGTGGGGCCGGTGTGCACGCTGCCATGAACGACGCTGCCCGCTATCGAGGTAACGTTCGCGCCGTTTGTGATTCTGCTTTTCTCTACACCTCGTGAACTGCCGTGTTTCATCGCTTCTTCCTTGTGGCCTCGACCACTTCGCGCATGACCAGCGCCAGGTCTTTCCTCACCGCGATCTCGAATTCCCGCTCACTGCCATACGTCCCGTAGAGGGCATTCCGCCCCAATCTCCTTCTGAACCGTTCCATCCTGGCTTGTTCGCGCGAATCAAGCGGTTCTTTTTCGATGGCCTGGCGCTGGGAAAAGTATAACATCACTTTCTTGCCTCGTCTTTGGGCACGCTCGATTTCCTCCACGGTCCCTGAGGGGGCTTTCCCCGTCGGGCTTCCGAGCCGCCGCCAAAAGATAGCAAGCACAATGTCCGCCCGATCGGCAAATTGCCGGTTGATCAACGCCTGCGCCCGTTTGCCTGCTTCCGGGTGTGCGTGTGTACGCCAGTTCATCAGTTCTACTCTGGCTTCAGCGCTGTCGCCATGCTGTACATTCCAATCGTTGATCGCGCCTGCGACCAGCGCCTGTTCTTCAACTACGTCTGAAGGGGAGGCCAACAGGATTCGGAAGAGCTGAACGGTCTCGGGCATCGCTCGGGAACCTACCAATGATCGCTGCGACCTGACAACCAGTCACCATGCCGAGAAGAACGTGGAGCGGAGGCAGCCGCGTCGAGCGCGCCGGTTTTTATTTTCGCGAGCCGGGGGCGCGGCGCGGATCGACGATCTGGCGGCCAGTCGGGCGAATTTCCAGCGCGCATCCGAACAGCGAATCGTCGCGCACCAGGCTGACGACTGCGTCGGCGATTTCCTCGGGCTGAATCATCTTCGCCGGCACGAAAGGTTTCGTCAAAAAACCAAGTTTTGTCGCCGCCTCGATTCCCTTGCGCACCATCGGGGTATCGACGATTCCCGGGCAGACGCAGTTGACGCGGATTTTCCGTTCAGCCTCCCAGAACGCCAGCGAATGGGTGAAGTTCACCACGCCGCCCTTGGCCGCGCCATAAACCGCGTCCTGGCGATGCGGATACAAGCCGGCCATCGAGGCCGTGTTGATGATGACGCCGCCGCCGTGCTTTTGCATCAGCGGAGCCGCCAGCCCGGTGCCGAGAACCACCGCCTGCAAATCGATATCGATCACCAGCTGCCATCGTTCGGGTGGTGCTTCGGGAAAGCCGGGCGCGCCGACGCCGATTCCGGCGTTGTTGTGCAGGATGTCGAGGCGGCCGAACTTGGAGACCGCGGTGTCGAGCATCCGGCGAGCATCCTCGATCCGGGTGACGTCCGCCTTTACAAAAACGGCGTGTCCGCCCGCGCTCTCGATGCGCTTGACGGTCTCGGCGCCACCGGCTTCGTCGAGATCGGCGACCACGATCCTGGCGCCTTCTTTCGCCAGCCGCTGTGCCGTTGCACGCCCGATCCCCGATGCGCCGCCGGTGATGACGCCGACCTTTCCTTTAATTTCCATTGAGCGATCCTCCGTTCGAATACTAATCGATAATCAACCGGCACTGCCTGCCAGCACGCCGACGATCAACCCCGCGAGCACGTAAGCCGTAAGCGCAACATATGTGTAGTCGCGTTCCCTGATGAAGAGGATGAAGCAGAACGCGACGCGCGCGAGCGGAACCAACGTCAGCACGAACAGCCCGATGGTCAGAACCGCATGCGGATTGCCTTGTCGAACCCTGTCAAACAACAGGCCGAGCGTTTCCTTGCCGATCAGGTGACCATGCTGCACCGCCTGGTAGCGCTCGACATAGTAGTCCGGGGCGAAGGTGTAGGTCAGGACGAGTCCGGCGCCAAGCACGATCATCGCGGCGATCAGAATCGATCGCAGCAGAATCGGCGTCCATTCCCTGAGTATGCGGTCTTCTTCCTGTTTCGGCATCGACTAGATCCCCGATAACGCGCGCCATCCCATCTCGGCGGCGATCAGCAGAAGAATTATCACGAATACGATCCGGAGCGACTCGACCTTGAGATGGGGCAGGACGCGGCTGCCGGCGAGCGCGCCAACCGTGACTCCGATCGCCACCGGGGCCGCGATGGTGGTGGCAACGTCACCGCGCGCGAGGAACACGAGTGCGCCGGCGCCGGCAGTGACGCCAATCATGAAGTTGCTGGTCGCGCTGGAAACCTTGAGCGGCAGGTGCATGATGTAGTCCATCGCCATCACCTTGAGCGCGCCCGAGCCAATTCCGAGCAGCCCCGACATGAGGCCCGCGACGACCATGAGCGCGCCGCCCTGCGGTACATTCACGACTTCATAATGGACCGGGTTGCCGCTGAGGTCGGGCACTTCGCCTGAGAGTTCGAGGCGCTCGGCGAGCGGGTCGCCCTTGGTGAGGATGTCGTCGCCGCGCTTGGTCACCGTGAAGTACGCCGACTGGAGCATCATGGCGGCGAAGAGCAATTCGAGCACCACGGTCGGCACGACGCCGGCGAGATAGGCGCCGACCACGGCGCCGGTAACCGTCGCGCATTCCAGCACCATCGCGACTTTCAGGTTGGTCCATCCGTCGCGCACGAATGCGACGCTGGCTCCGGCGCTGGTCGCGACGACGGAGATCAGGCTGGCGCCAACCGCAACCTTCATCGGCATGTGCGCCACGATGACCAGCGCAGGCACGATGAAGACTCCGCCGCCCAGGCCCGAGATCGCGCCGATGAATCCGGCTCCGACTGCAAGCGCTAACAGGTCGATGAGGATTTCGAGCAAAAACAGGCTCCGGGCGCAGATTCAGAGTTGAAGTTCAAATGATTGGCCAGGGCATTTCGCGCAATCGTAGTTCGGTTCGGATGAGAAAGACAAACGCGCAACGAAGCTGGACTACACGGGACGCGGGTTGAGAATTTCAAACGTGCGCCGGGGATTGCCGCGCAATCCACGCTCGATGTCGTCGGTAATCTCGCGCACGGCGCGCAGCGGCTCGGCAGCGCGCCAGATGGGACTGCCGACGACGACGTAGTCGGCGCCCGCGCGGATTGCATCGGCGGCCGTGATCGCATGCGCGGCCGGGAAGGCTGCCTCGCGCAGGCGCACGCCCGAGGTCACGATAATGAATCGGCGTCCGCAAGTGTCGCGCACGCGCGGAACTTCGTGCGGCCAGGTGACGACGCCGTCGAGCGAGGCTGCGGCGGCGAAGCGCGCGATCTCCGTGACCCGGTCGGGCGACCCGGGCGCGCGCGGGCTTGAACTCGCGGACTTCAGTTCCGCGAGCGTCGCGACCGCCAGAATACTCGGGCGCCGAAGCCCCTCGGTGCGGCAAATGCGCGCGACCTCGGCTCGCGTCCGGGTCATCATCTCGGTCGAGCCGCAAGTCGAACCGTACGGGTGGATGTCGAACATCTTGACGCCCAGCCGGGTCGCCTCGACGGCGGCGCGCAGCACCTTTTGCGGGCTGTCGTGGAATTTGAGGTCGAGGAAAACTTCGGCGCCGCGCCGGCGAATCTCGCGAATGAAATCAGGGCCGCCACCGACGAACAGCGCGCGCCCGACTTTGAACATCCCGACCACTCGCGCGAGGTGGTTCACCAGCGCAAGCGCCTCCTCCCGGTCGCGCAGGTCGAGCGACACGATCAGCCGCTCGCGGAGCGCGCCTTGTCGTGTCAGACCTGAAAATGGCCAGTACTGGGTCATCGAACCCCTTCATCGCGGGCAGCCCGGGAAGCCGACTCCATGAAAATATGCCGATCGCCGACTATGTCAAGGAACCCGGAATGTTGCGCGGCAGTTCGGGCTGGACGCAGTGCCCAGACTGCATCGGCGCGACTGCACTGAGCCTCGCGCACGCGCAGGTAATCGTTGAAATTCGCACGAATGCTCAGCTTTTCGCGTAGTCGTGCGTCGGCACCGGCTTTGCAGTTAGAGGTCATGACGAGGTCGGGACGAGCAAATGGCAGCGATTGTCTTAGTTCTCGCCACTGCGATAGGTCAATTACAAGGACCGGCAATTCCGGCCCCAGGTGAAACAAGATGTGGGGCATCCTTTTAGTAGCGTTAATCATTTACGCCGTCGTGCAACATCGAAAGCGAAACCGCCTGCGCTGGATGAGATGGGGCGACGGCGGCGACGGGTCGAAGTGGTCGCACCGCGACTGGTCGAAGTACGGCCGGTCGAGGCACCGTGACTGGTCCAAGCGGGCGGCAGACGCGACGGCCTCCGCTACGGCGTCGGCGGAGAGCTTCGCAAGCGATCTTCATTCCAAGATAAAGCGCGAGTTCGATAGCAAGCTGGCGCACAAGTTCGAGGCCAAGGCCGAGAAATTCGAGCGCAAGCTGCGGGCGCGATTCGATCGGCAGACGCAGAAATACGGCGGCGTCAGCCTGGATCCCGCCAATGATCTGCCGCCGCCACCGCAGTTCAAGAACGACGCCGAGCGCCAGACCTACGAGCGCGCGCGCAAACGCGCGCAGGCCGAGGCGGGCTTCTTCGTGCACCTGATGTGGTACGGCATCGTCATCGGGTTCCTATTTCTCATCAATCTGATTACGACTTCGTATCCGTGGTTCCTGTGGCCGGCGCTTTTCTGGGGATTTGGAATCGCGAGCCATTTCTCGGCGGTGTACGGCTGGCGATGGGTTCATCAGCGGGTTTTTGAGCCGGCGATCGCGCGCGAAGTTCAGCGCGAAGTCTTGCAGGAGAAGGAGCAACTGCGCACCGAGAAGCAGGCGTCGCTGGACGAGTTGACCGCGACCTTCGCCCACGAAATCCGAAATCCGATCGCGGCGGCCAAGAGCCTGGTGCAGCAGATGGGCGAGGATCCGACCTCGCACGAAAACGTCGAATACGCCAAGGTCGCGCTCGACGAGCTCGCACGCGTCGAGCGCAGCGTGTCGCATCTGCTCAAATTCGCCAAAGAAGAAGACTACAAGTTCGAAAACGTAAATCTCGCGTGGGTGCTCGACGGCGCGCTGACGCAGATGCGCAGCAAGCTGGAGGCGAACTCGGTGGCGGTGTCGCGCGCGTACCTGAGCGGTCCGACGGTGCGTGCCGACGCCGACAAGCTGCGGCAGGTTTTTTCCAACATCATCGACAACGCCATCGACGCGATGGAATCGACGAGCGGCGAGCGCCGGCTCGAGTTCGCGATACAGAACAACGGCGCGGGAATGGCGGCGGTCAGGATTCGCGACAACGGCTGCGGAATTGCCGACGACAAGATCGCCAAAATTTTCAATCCCTTCTACACCTCGAAGGCCAACGGCACCGGGCTTGGGCTGGGCGTCGCGAAAAAAGTGATCGACGCGCATCGTGGAACGATCGAGGTGCAAAGCAAAGTGGGCAGTGGAACCGAATTCGTGCTGGCGATTCCGCTCAGCGACGCGGTGCGCGACAGCGCCGACGTATCGATCGAATCGACCACCGACACGGGCGCAGACACTGCCAAAGAACCGGCGCCGGAAAACAACGGCCGTGGCGCGGTGGACGCGCCGATCGTGGCGCTGGCGGCGGGCGCGCCGTCCACCGAGACTTCGAGGGCACGCAATTGAAAGGGCGATTGCTGGTAGTTGACGACGAGCGCGGAATCGTCATCGCGCTCAAGGGGCTCTTCACCAAGGAGGGCTACGAAGTCGAGACCGCGGAATCGGGCGAGGAAGCGCTCGACAAGGTCAAGGCGGGCCTGTTCCACGTGATCATCACCGATCTCAGCATGAAGGGAATGAGCGGGATCGAATTGCTCAAGCAGGTCCGCGAACTCGATCCCGCGTGCGCCGTGCTGATGATCACCGCGTTCGGCACGCAGCGAATCGCCGTCGAAGCAATGAAGGCGGGGGCGGAGGATTACCTGCCCAAGCCGTTCGACAACGACGAGCTGCGGCTGAAAGTGCGCAAGGTGATGGAGACGCAGCTGCTCAAACGCGCGCATAGCCAACTGCTCGAACAGGTGCGGCTGGAGACCGGGGTTTTCGAGAATATGGTCGGGAGATCGCGCGCGATGATGCGCGTGTTCGAGACGATCGACAAGGTCGCGCCGACCGACGTCACGGTTCTGATACGCGGCGAATCGGGCACCGGCAAGGAGCTGGTCGCACGCGCGATCCATTTTCGAAGTCCGCGCGCGCGCAAGCCGTTTATCCCGGTCAATTGCGCGGCGTTCTCGCGCGAGCTGGTCGAGAGCGAGCTGTTCGGCCACGAAAAGGGCGCGTTTACCGGCGCCGTCGCGCGGCGCGAAGGCAAATTCGAAGCGGCCGACGGCGGCACATTATTTCTGGATGAGATCGGCGACATGGCGCTCGAGACGCAGGCCAAATTGCTGCGCGTGCTGCAGGAGCAGAAGTTCGAGCGGATCGGCGGGAATCAACCGCTGAGCGTGGACGTGCGGATAATCGCGGCGACCAATCAGGACCTCGAAGCGATGATCGCGCAGGGGAAGTTTCGCGAGGATCTCTACTACCGCCTGAAGGTGGTGGAGATTCGGGTGCCACCGATTCGCGAGCGGCGCGAAGACGTTGCGCTGATGGTGCAGCACTTCATCGCGGAGGCATGCCAGCGTTTCGCCGCGCCCGGCAAGCAGCTTACGGCGGAGGCGATGCGCGCGTGCGTCGAGGCGCCGTGGAAAGGCAACGCGCGTTCGCTCAAGGCGGCAATCGAGCAGGCGGTGATCTTGTCGCCGGGCGCCGAGATCACCGCGGAAGATCTTTTCGCCGGCTCGGAACCGGATGGCGACCACGCGAGTTCGCCGGCGCCGGACCCGTCGAATCACACGTCCGCGGCCGGCGAAAGCGGCGGCTCGGCGCTGACCTTTCGCGAGGCGAAAGAAAAATTCGTCGGCGATTGGGAACGCGAGTTTTTCGTCCGCGCGCTGCGGGCGACCGGCGGCAATATCTCGCGCGCCGCGGAACGAACCGGGATGTACCGGCAAAGCTTTCAGCAAAAGATGCGCGAACTCGGGATTACGCTCGCGGATATCGGCCTGGCGCCCAAGGGTGACGGGAATTGATTTCGCGCAGACACGGAGACACTAAGCGATGAACTCCACCGAACCTCAGTCCACAAGCACTGTGCTCTCGACGACCAGGATTCATCCTCCGCTGCTGGCGGCCGCGCTGGTGCTGGGCACGCTGGTGCTGCACTTCCTCCTGCCCGAAGAGCGCACGGTGGGATGGTATCAGGTGATCGGGCTGCTGGTCGTTGCGTTCGGCGCGGGGCTGTGCTGCTTCGCGGCCGCGATTTTCCAGGCCCGCGGGACGACCAGGAAACCGTGGGGCGAGCCGACCACATTCGTCGCGCAGGCGCCGTACACCTGGACGCGCAACCCGATGTACCTGGGCGTTGCGGCCGCGTTGTTCGGACTGGCGATCTTCTTCAGTTCGATCGCGATGCTCCTGGCGCCGGCGGTGTTCTTCGCGGTGATCGATCGGATGGTAATTCCCCGCGAGGAAGAAACGCTGGAGCGGCTCTTCGGCAATGATTACGTCGATTACAAGAATCGCGTCAGACGTTGGATCTGAAATCTCAGCGACACGCGGCTGCGCGATCGAATCGCGCTCAGGGCCGCAAGGAGAACGGAAGTGTTATCAAGATTATTCAAATTGATCGGAGGCAAGTTCAGCCGCTGGATCAAGGCGCGCGAGGCGCGCGACCCCGAGGCGGTGTACGAATCCGCAATCTCGGATCGGGTGCGGCGCTATCATCAGCTCAAGACCGCGGCGGCCGGCGTCATCTACATGCGCAACAAGCTCGAGCGCGAGCTGCGTGAAAAGCTCGCCGAGATGAAGGAAGTCGATGAAGAAGCGGGGCAGGCCGCCGATATGAACGAGGATCAATGCGCGCTGATTCTGATTCAGCGCAAACATATCCTCGACGGCGATTGCACGCGGCTGCGCGAAGAGCTCGGCGAGCTGACTTCGGAAGCCGAGGATGCGAAGAAGAATTTGATCGCGTTCAAGGGCGAGATCGAGAAGCTCAAGGTCGAAAAGGTGCGAATGATCGCGCGGCTGAAAAACGCGCAGGCACGGGTGCGAATCCAGCACGCGCTCGAGGAGATCTCCTACGACGACGACGTCCGCGCGCTCGAAGAAGTGCGCGAGTCGATACAGCGGATGCTCGCGCAGGCGGGCGTCAATCACGAAATCGCCGGCTCCGAACTCGGCGACAAGCTCGAGGCGATCCGTCAGCGCAACGCCGAGAGCAAGGCCGAGATCGAGCTGGCGGACTTGAAGCGCAAGCGCCGGCCGCCGCTGGCGCCGATGGATATTTTCACGGCCGCAGCCAACGCGGCCGCCAACGGCGACGTCAAGCACGCGAGCTGAAACGGAAGACGCGAGCGCGCCATCAAGACGGGGCGGGTCAGCGGCGGAACAGCGTCGAGTCCGCGATCGGCAGACCCAGCGCGTAGCGCCGCAACCAGTCGAGCGCGACCTGCGAGGTGATCAGTTTCACCCAGTCGCGAGTGCCGCGGAACTGGTATCGGCGCGTGACGCCCCGATCGTCGGCGGACAGCGCGATGCAGACTGTGCCGACCGGCTTGTCCGGGGTGCCGCCGTCGGGGCCCGCGATGCCCGAGGTTGCGACCGACACGCTCGCGCCCGTGCGCTTGCGAGCGCCGGCCGCCATCTCGCGTACGCATTCCTCGCTCACGGCGCCGTGGGCATTGAGCGTCTCCTCCGAAACGCCGAGCACGCCGGACTTCACGTCGTTGGAATAGGTAACGAGGTCGCCCTTGAAATATTGCGAGCAGCCGGGAACGTTGGTGATGCGATGTCCGATTAGCCCGCCGGTGCACGATTCGGCGACCGCCAGGGTAAATTTCTTTTCGATGAACAGGCGGCCGACGACTTCCTCCATCGAGGTATCGCCTTCGGCGTAAACGAACTGCGAGATTTTCTCGCGCACCCGCCGGGACAGCTCTTCGACCCTGCGATCGACTTCGCCTGGTTGTCCCTCGACCCTGATTTTCAGCGAAATCTGCGGGAAGCTCGCGCGAAACGAGACCTTGGCCTCTTCCGGCTTGATCAATCCCGCCACCGCTTCGTCGAGCGCCGACTCGCTCATCCCGAAGGTCTGGAAGACGCGAACCGCGTAAACCTTGTCGGTGCCGCGATTGGCGGAAATCCACGGTATCACCGTATTTTCCATCATCGGTTTCATTTCGCGGGGCACACCGGGCAGAACGATCAGATGCGCGCTGCGGCCGCCCAGCGTCACCGGCATCCTGAAGCCGGGCGCCGTGCCGAGCGGATTGGGGATGACCGTCGCACCGTCGGGAAAGAGCGCCTGCTTGAGGTTGTTGTCGGGCATCGGGCGGCCAATCGTCGCAAACAAGCGCTTCATGTGTTCGACGGTGGCCTCGTCGCGCAACAATTTCGCGCCCGCGACGCGCGCGACGGTTTCGGTGGTCAGATCGTCGGCGGTCGGTCCGATGCCGCCGGTCGAGATGACGACGTCGCCCATCCCGACGGCCGTGCGCCATGCCCATTCCAGACGGTCGGGAACGTCGCCGACCGTAATCACCGCGACGAGATCGATTCCAATTTCCGAGAGCTTGTCGGAAAGGTAGTTGGCGTTGGTATCAACGACCGTGCCGCTGGTGATTTCGTCGCCGGTTGAGAGAATCACAGCGCTTTGAATCATCGGGAGATCCTCGCGGGCGCGTACGCTCAGAGCACGCGCACGATCAGCTGCAGCGCGATATTGGCGTAAATCGCCGCGGCCAAATCATCCAGCATGACGCCTGCGCCGTTGCGCATGCGGCGATCGATCAGGTTCGCCGGCCACGGTTTAATCACGTCGGCCACTCGAAACAGAATGAATCCCAGGAGCAGATAGCCGACCGTGAGCGGATTGCCGAACATCGTGGCGGCCATGCCGAGCACTTCATCGATCACGATGCGCGAATCGTCGTGCTGATCGAATATTTTCTCGGCGCGATCGGAAATCCAGCACGAGATTGCAAACGCGATCGCGAAGACGATTAAACACAGCGCGGGCGAATGCATCCAGAGCGGGCCGGACACCAGCCACACAACCGCCATCCCGACCACCGAGCCCGCGGTTCCCGGCGCAATCGGGGAGTATCCCGAATAGATTCCAGTGGCGAAGAATATGATTAGCGAGCGCATCGGCTAAAACGGATTGCGCGAAGATAGCATGGCAGGCCGCAGCGGGGTAAGTGCGATCGAGTGCGCGGGCCGCAGATGCGCGAGCAGCCGCGGCGCGCAGCTAGCTGGAGGCCAAGGTTACAGGGTCTTCTTCGGCGCCGACCTCGACCGATGCGACCCCTTCGATCGTTTGCGCGACTCCGATCACGAGATCGTCCCACGGCGGCACCAGTCCGGGGCCGCTCACACGCACGCATCCCGCCGAGCAATTGACTGACATCTGCGCGTCGCCGATTTTCGGATGCGCCACCAATGCCGCATTGACCAGAGCAGCGATCGCGGCGTCGCGCATCACTTTCGTTCGCTCCGGGGCGCCTTCACTGTCGATATGAGCGGCGAGCGCCGCAAGAGTTTTCGCGTGCGACGCTATCGAAAGGCGCGCGGTGTTGATCACCAGGTCGTAAATCGCGGGGTCGTCTATATCCTGCCCGAACAGACTCTGAGTGCGCGCTTTCACTTCCGCGTCGAAGTCGCGAACGCGCTTGTCGGCCGCCGCCGCCGCGAGGTTCTCGTCTTTCGCCACCTGCTTGATGCGCGCCGCCAGTGGAGCCATCGTGCGCACCCTGATGCCGCATCCGCCTTCGGGGAGAAAATGCGCCGAACCGCGTCCGGCGAAGACGATCCGGTCTTGCGCGGCCGCTTGCAGGAAGACGGCGCGATAGTATGCGGCGAAACGGCTGCTCTCGGTCTTGCGCTCCCAGAAATGGGGGTTACGTACGTCAAACCATTTCATCTGCTCGGCGCTCACGTTGAAGCGCTTCGCCGTCTCGGCGATAAGTTGCTCGCCGGTCTGGAACCGATAGCCGAGTTCCCGCGCCGCGAGTTCGCCGAGCTCGATGCCCCTGCTGCCTATCTGCTGACTGATCGCGATAACCGCCATCGATGCTCCCCAAGCCGGCGAGTATTGTTTTCGAGTCCCCGCAGCCATCTTAGATTCATGATCGGCTGAAGGGCAAACCAGGCTGGGTATTGATCTAATTTGAAAACGGGCGATGGGGATCAGGGCGTGCCCGGCTTTGGCGTCGGCGGAGCAGTGGGCGCAGCAGAAGAAGGCGCAACTGCGATTGCTGCGGGTGGTTGGGCTGGAGCTTGTGTTTTGACGATGGCAGTTCCCAAGAGCATCGACAGACGAACAAATTGATCGGGTGTGGACTCCGATCGGCGTTTGACGTGTCTCGCGTGTAATTCTAATGTGCCCACATTAGAGCACCATTATCAACCTGTTTACAGAGTGGGTCTAATGTGGTTACATTGGAGCTGTGAAACACCGTAAACCGCGAGGCCAGCGAAAGATGCATCTAGTTCGCATCCGAGTGACGCAGGAACAAAAGGACTTGCTGACGCGAGCTGCCGAAGGCAGCGGACTTGATACGTCAGCATGGATCAGGGCGCTTGCCGTGCAGGCGGCAAAACGCCAACCCAGCGGTTGACACAAGATGGAGTGGTTGCATATTAGGAGTTGAGGCAGTGAAGATAGAGCACATGGCAGCGCCAGCACAGCATCCGTCGGTGCAAAAGTTCACCAAGTTGGTCACCGATTTGGAACGTGAGCGAAAGTCTCGCATCTTTTGCATAATCCATTCTAAGGCAGCCCATATCTGTAGTCTGGAGTTGCCGGAGTACATAAACCGGCGCGGACACTTCGACCGACTCGACACTCTGGAATTGCTACTGCACTCTCCGGGTGGAGATGCTGATTTTGCTTTCAAACTGATGAAGTTTTTCCGAAGACGATGTAAGCGGTTAAATGTTATCGTGCCTCTGATGGCAAAGAGCGCTGCAACGATCATGTCCTTGGGTGCTGACGCTATCTTTATGGGAGAGTTCGCAGAACTTGGCCCAGTGGATGTTCAGATTCAAGACCCGGTTGAACGCGGAGCCGAACCGCTTTCCCCCTTGGATGAGTTTAAGTCGATGGAGTTTTTGCGCGACTATGCGATGGAGGTGTTCGACTTTTTTACTCTCCTCGTAATCAGACAATCAGGAATGAGCGTAAAAGAGGCGATCCATGAAAGTGGGCCTTATGTGACAGCAATGGTAAGACCCTTGTTTGAGAAAATCGACCCGCTGGAAGTCGGCGGCCATCGACGTGCTCTTGCCGTCGGCGAGGAATACGCGAAGCGACTTCTCAAACTTGTCGGTAATCCGGCTGCCGCATCAATTGTGAATCGGCTCGTTTGGCAGTACCCCTCTCACGAATTTGGTATTGACTTTGACGAGGCAGCGGAACTCAAACTGCCCGTCAAGGAATTAGACCGCAGACAGGATGAACGCCTGTCCACGGCAATTATGGAGTTAGTTGATGCAGGTATCACATTCAACGGTTTCGCTGGCCCCGCGAAAGTCCCGGCTAGGAAGGCAAAAGTGTCGCAAGACACCCAACGTCCTCCACGGCGGATGTCAGGCGGAGTCAACCAAAATGGACATCGACCAAGCGCTCGCTGAGAGGGCGCTAAGTACCAGAGAATTCTTGGCGGACTTGCGTTCGCTTACTCCTGCGGAGAGAGCAGCGCTAATACGTTCTCACGTCCGATGATCTGTCTTTAACGAATACGCGATACACGAAGGCCCGGCGCAAACCGGGCCTTCCTTTTTTGAACGGTCAAATCAAATTAGATCACTACCCAGCCCGCGATGGAATCGCCGTCGAGGTGAAGATAGTATCTCCGCGGCGCGCAGGGTGGACCGTCGCCGGGCAACTCGTGGCGCATCTCAAGGCCTGGAAGGAACTATGGAAGAATCGATGACACTCAAGCGCGGCGGTGTGCCGCGAATTGGCGCGCATGCGCCCGCCAATGATTTGACGCGGGAGCTGGCGCTCGCAAAGAAAGCCGCGCGCGCCGCCGGCGAGATTTTGCGCGGTTATTGGCGCCGGGGCGGTTACGAAATCGGATCGAAGGGACACGACAACCCCGTCACTCAAGCCGATCTCGAGGCGGATACCGCCATCAAGAAGTTGCTCCGCGATCCATTTCCCGGCTACGGATGGCTCTCGGAGGAGACGGCGGACAACGACGACCGCCTGAAATGCCGGCGCGTGTGGATCGTCGATCCGCTTGACGGCACCAAGGAGTTCATCAAGGGCATTCCCGAGTTCGCGGTCGCGATCGCGCTAATCGAAGATGGAGTGCCGGCGCTCGGCGTGACGTACAATCCCATCAAACGCGAGATGTACTGGGCGGCGCGCGGGGTTGGATGTCACTTGAATACGCGCCGGGTGCGGGTCACGCGCAAGCGAACGCTCAAGGGCGCGACCGTGCTTGCCAGCCGCAGCGAAACCGCGCGCGGCGAGTGGCAGGGGTTCGACGGGATGCTGAAAGTGAGCCCGACCGGCAGCGTCGCGTATAAGCTCGCGATCGTCGCGGCGGGCAAGGCCGATGCGACGTTCACGCGCTCGCCAAAAAGCGAGTGGGACATCGCGTCCGGTGCGGCGTTGGTGATCGAGGCAGGCGGCACGATCACCGATATCAAAGGACGCGAGATTCGTTTCAATCAGCGCAACGTGAAGCTCGAAGGGCTGATCGCGGACAATACGATCCTGCACGCGGCGTTGATGAAGGTGGCGCCTCATCCGGCGCGCAAGCCGTAGCCGGAAAGCAGCGGAACCTACTGCGCGGCGGAGGCGCCGGCGATTTCATAACGCGCGCGGCTTGGCCCGGTTTCGGGCAGGAAGTAAAACGTCACGATCGGCAGGAATTGGAAGACCAGAAAGCCGAGCATCACGGTGCGCAGTCCAATCCGCGCCGCCAGCGCGCCGCCCAGGAAGGGCGAGATGAACGCGCCGAGATAGCCGACGGCCCAAACGAAGCCGATTGCGGCTCCCAGCCGGGTCGGATTCATGCCGGGTGATTCCATCAGCAGGGTGGTGAGCGCGGCGAGCGATCCCGCCGCTCCGATCCCGACCAGCACCAGCGAGATCCTGATCCACATCGGATCGCGCAGTATAATCGCGCCGGCGCATCCAACCAGGTTGGTGAACGCGATCGGCCAGGTGAACGGCTTGCGCAGTCCAGACATCCCCGTGCCGATTCCACCGCCCAACGCCGCGAACAAGCCGGCCAGCGGCAGCACCTGCGTCATCAGCGAGGCTTGCGAGAGTGTCATGCCGCGGTAGGTGCGGAAGAACTCGGGGAGAAACGCGGTGTAAATCTGGAACACCCACATCCCGCCGAACAGCCCGGCCGCGATCAAGAGCACGTTGCGCATCTTCGCGACTTCCATCAGCGCCGAGCCGCGCTCGGCCGGCGCTTCGACCGCGCCCGGTGCGGGCACGGCGGTTCGGCTGCGATGCTCGCGGCCGAAAAGCGTCCACAACAGCGCGACGCCCGCCGATCCGACGCCGTACCACAGCAGGACCATCCGCCACGACCCGACCGCCGCGAACAGCGCCGGCGTCGCGCGGAACACGACGGTGAGTCCGACGTAGCTGAAGGCGAAGTTGATCATATTGATGTACGGCCATTCGCCCGCGCCGAACCATTGCATCACGAGCGTGCCGGGCGGCGCGACCACGAGCCCGTAACCGATTCCTTCCAGCACGCGGCAGGCGAGCAGCGCGGCGAAATCGGGCGCGTAGCCGCTGGCGACCTGTCCGATCGCCAGCAACCAGATTCCGATCACCAGGGCGCGCAGCGCGCCGATACGCTCGGCGACCACGGCGCCCAATAGCGAGAAGATGCCGATGCATAGCGCGATGATCGAGATGATCAGGCCCGCATCGCCGAGCGAGATTTTGAGCCCGTTCCTTATTTCCTGGAGTATCGGTGCTGGCGCGAGCCAGGCGAGCGACTGCGCGGTCAACAGCAGCAGCAACAGGACTTCGATAATCCATCGGTAGGGCGAGAGTTTATCCGGCTGGCTCATTGATTATTCGCGCTCCGGTTCGTGCTGACGGTATAGCCCGCCGCTCGGCCGCCGCGCCACCGGAAAACTGGCGCCCTGCCGTGCGCGAGACTTCAGATCATCTGCTCGCCGCTGGCCCATCGCAGGTAGAAGAACATTCCGAGGCCATAGACCGCCGCGATCAGAATAAATACCGCGCTGAACGACCTGGTCGCCTGCACAATCAGTCCCGTTGCAGCGACGCCGATGATACCGGGGATGGTCGCGATGGTGTTCGAGATTCCCATCAGGATTCCGGCGTAGGTCGGCGCGACGTCCAGGTGATTCACCCCGAAGGCCGCGGTACCGATGCCGTTAGCGGAGGCTGCGACCGTGAGCAGCGCAACCGCCATTGCCGGCGAACCGGCTGCGGGCACTGCCAGCAGCGATATCGCGCCGATCGCAAATGCCGCGGTCTGCATCGACTTTCGCACCGTCCCGACGCTGAGGCCGCGCGCGATAAGGGCGTCGGCCAGCCAGCCCGAAAAAGTTATCGTGAAGAACGTCGCGATCCATGGAATTATCGAATACCCGCCGACCCGTTCCAGCGGCACGCCAAACGTGTGATGCAGATAGGTCGGCAGCCAGAGCAGCAGAATATTAAATCCGAAGTTGCTGCAAAAATGCGCGACGACGATCGCCCATACCGCTTTCTCGCGCGCGATCGCCGCCCACGGCACCCGGACCGCGCGCGGCGCGGCCGAGCGCAACGACATGATCAGTTCGAGTTCGGCGGCGCCGATGCGCGATGACGTCTCGGGGCGGTCGGCGGCCAGGTACATCCAGACTACGACCCATGCTGCGCCCAGCGCGCCCGAAATATAGAACAGCGCGGGCCATCCGAAAGACGTGATAATCAGCGGACTTGCACTGAGCGCGGCGACGGTGCCCACGTACATCCCGCTATAGTTGACTGATAACACCCGCGCGCGCTCGGACGGCAACGTCCAGCGGGCAGTGAGACTGTGAATCGATGGAAAGTTCACGCCCTCGCCCAGCCCGAGCAGCACCCGAGCCGCGAGCAGCGCGGAAAATGCCGCGCCGGCGGCGAGCGGCGTAACGAAGGTTGCCAGCGACCAGATTGCGACCCCGGCCGCCAGCACGCGATGGCCGCCGAATCGATCGGCCATCCATCCACCGACGAGCTGCGTCCACAGGTATCCCCAGAACACCGCCGACAGCACGAGCCCCTGCGCGGCGGAGTTGTAGCCGAATTGGCGGGCGAGCGGGATTATCGCGACCGAGATGCTGATGCGATCGATGTAGCAAAGCGCGGTGCCGAGAAAGAACAGCGCGACGACCGTATAGCGTTGCGGCCATCGCGGGATTCCAGACGGGGTATCGCGCGCACGTGCAGGCTCGCCCATGATGCAGTGGAGCTTAGGCTGAGCGATGCAAGCTTGACCAGAGCGGCGATTTTGGCGCGCGCAAGAAAAAGACGCGGGAGGCATTGCTCTCGCGTCTTTAAGGAATCGGTTGCGCTGAAGCTCGAATCGGCGCCGCGGATACTCCCTATCTTCCGACTGCGTGGCGCACGGTGTTCAGGATATAGATGAAGTCGCGCGCCGAACGCACGTCGCCGAGCAACGCCACTCGCGAAAGAACTTCCATTTCATCGCCCGCGATGTTGTGAACGCGCCGCAGTTGCTCGTTGTTCTTGAAATCATCCCAGGCCGACTCGGGCGCGGACTCGGTATCGGGGCTCAGCAGTGCCTGCGCGCGAGGATTGGCGAGGAAGAATAGTTCGCGGCGATCGAGTCCGAGTACTTCCGCCAGGCGGGTTAGAATCTTGTCGGAAGGATGGCGTTTGCCTGATTCGAGGTGACCGACGTATGGCGTGGAGGTCTTGATGCGATGGGCCACTTCCTCTTGAGTCAGGTCGAGTTGCCGTCTGCGCTCACGAATGACCTGTCCGAAGCTGCGTTCCTTGGTGCGTGCCATTGATCTTATGCCCCCGGGTTGTGCCGAATTGGCGTGGTCCGTGATTTGACCGTGTACTCGTCAAAAAGGTGGTTTTTGACACTTACAGTTAGTACCATCAAAATGACTTAAAGACAAACAAACTGCCGGTGAATTCGAAAAGACGCATTCAACAGCGTTATACGTTTGCGAATTGCGTCGTTCTACAAAATGTTGAGACTTCGCGGCCTTAGGAACATCGAATGAAAAGAAGGCTTATCTTATGAATGAGAACTATTAATGCATTTCCAGGGGCGATCCCGGTTAATTTCCGTAGGGGTTCCGCCCGTGATTGAGATAGATCGAAAAATCGGCGACGCCATCGTCGGCCCGCGGCGAACTCTTGAAGTGCGCGGCAGCCCCGTGACGGAGGCCGTCCACCGAAACGACATCCTTGCCGATCGAGCGGCCGTCGCGGTCGAAATAATGGACTTCGACCTGGAGCGGGCCCGCGTCGTCGCCTGTGTTGCGGACCTCGCCTTCGACCAACACCTGGCCGCCGCTTCGCACCAGGCGAGTTTCGGTCACCTTGACCGGTTCCGTGCCGAACAAGGCGAAGAACACGTAGCCGGCGAAGCATAACGCGACGAGCAGAACGATGATCGCGCTTTTACGCATGCGGGGCACAGGTTAGCACGCGCGCGTGACAGTATCGGTCCGGGAAGTTCGCGCACAGCGCCCCTGCCTGAGGATCTCATCCGGCGCCTCGGTCGATTCAAAGTTCAGGTATTTTCTTTTTGGCATCATTCAATTATTACGCCGATATGAATCTTGAAACCAAGCCGGCCGGTTCATCACTGTAGCCCGCCAGGTGCGGGCGCAGAAAGCCGCGGCGTAAGGCCGCGCGTTTCGGAGGAGGGGAGAGTGGACGGAAGGAGAACGACCCGGGTCGCTGCCAGGCTTCACCTGATCGCCGGGGTCGCAGTGATTGGATTGCTGTGCAACGCGAATGGGTGGGCGCAAACGACGACAACGACGACGACGACCGAACACCACAAGGCGGTCCAAACAACCACCGTCGTCGCCAGCACCAGCGAGCAGCAGCGGCTCGACGCGCTGTCCGGCCAGGTGAGCAATCTGCAGAAGCAGGCCGACGACACAACCAGCGAGGTCAAGAAGATAGAGCAGGCGATCACCGTCGCGCCGCCGGCGACGGCTGACGCGAAGCCGGCCACGATCGGCGAGCACGTGGGCCTGGTCGAAAAGGATGTCAGCGACATCAAGAAAGATCTGTCGGACAACCTTGGCATCAGCGTCCACGGGCTGGTTGATGCCGGCTACGAGCATAACTTCAATCAACCGATCAACAACGTCAACGTATACCGCGCCTGGGACGAGGATGGATTTCAGCTCACGCAGGGCAATCTGCACATCGAGCGCGATGGAACGGTGGGATTCGTAACCGACATCAACTTCGGCCAGGTCGCCAACTCGATTTCCTCGGTCACGCACTACTCGAACGTGGCGCCGGTCGGAAATCAGTTCGTCGATCCGACTCAGTACTACCTGACTTACACTGCGCCGATCGGATCGGGCATCAATTTTTCAGCCGGGCGTTTCGTAACGCTGCTGGGCGCCGAAGTCATTCCGGTTTACAACAACCAGAACTACAACGAGAGCCGTGGCCTGCTCGGTACCCTGGCCGAGCCGCTGACTCATACCGGCATCCGCGCCAGCTACACGTTCAACGACTACGTAGCGGCCACGGCCGGTTTGAACAACGGCTGGGACGATCCCGCGTCGCTCAACAACGGCGGTCCCAACTACGAAGGCCGCATCGCGCTCCACAACAAGGAAAAGACGCTGAGCCTCGTGGTCAACGGCATCTGGGGGCCGAACCTGGTGGGTCCGACCGGGTTGGGCAAGTCCAATTCCAATGTTGGCGCGATCGACCCGATCGTGGCCTGGAAGCCGTCGTTCATACCCAAGCTGACGCTTGAGCTCGAATACCTGTACGGGTCCGAGTCAGGTCCCGCGATCTACGGTCACAGCGAGTCGTGGCAGGGAGTGGCGCAATACCTGGTGTACGACCTCACCCCTTCACTTCAGTCGGCGACACGCGGCGAATACCTCGAGCCCGTGTGGGAGATCACTCAAACGTTCAGCTACAAGATCCCCGAGGTGACGGGACTGATCGCACGCCTGGAATATCGGCATGACGAATCGAGCCAGAACCTGTTCACCAATAACAATTTCGTGGACCCGGCGACCGGCCAGCAGCATCTATGGCGCGGCCAGGACACGCTGGACGCCAACTTCATTTACGCCTTCTAAGGCAGGAGCGAGTCAGTGGCGCAGCGATGCGCCGGCGGCGGGTCCGAAGCAGCGGACCCGCCGCTCTTTTGTTTGGAGGTTCCCGCACCCGCCTGACGATCTCGTCCCATCCCTCGATTAATTCAACACCCGTATTGCACGGCCGTAATATTTCGGTAATATGCTCGCCAAATATGATTAACCGTGCGGCAAATGCGTCATATTTAGGCGTCACCAGTGGCTACCGCCGCTCGAAATTCCTTGTAGATACAAAGGATTTTCGGCGTCGTGAAGTTATTGCGCCGGTATGAATCTTGTAAACAGACCAGCCGGTTCATCACTGTAGCCCGCTAGGTGCGGGCGCAGAAAGCCGCGGCTGAGGGCCGCGCATTTTGGAGGGAGGAAGCGAGTGAACAGAAGGAAAACGACCCGGGTCGCTGCCAGGCTTTACCTGATTGCCGGCGTCGCAGTGATTGCACTGCTGTGCAACGCGAATGCTTGGGCAGCAGATCCATCGACCGCAGATCCAGCGACAACGACAACGACCACGACCACGAAACATCACCACCACATGGCCACCACGACCACAACCACTGTCGTCGCCAACACCAGCGAGCAGCAGCGGCTCGACGCGCTGTCTGGCCAGGTGGGCAATCTGCAGAAGCAGACCGACGACACAACCAGCGAGGTCAAAAAGATAGAGGCGGCGATGACGGTCGCGGTGCCGGCGACGGCCGGTGCGAAGCCGGCCACGATCGGCGAGCACGTGGGCCTGGTCGAAAAGGATGTCAGCGACATCAAGAAAGATCTGTCGGACAACCTTGGCATCAGCGTCCACGCGCTGGTTGATGCGGGCTACGAGCACAACTTCAATCAGCCGATCAACAACATCAATGCCATTCGCGTCTTCGACGAGGACGGATTCCAGCTCAACCAGGGCAACCTGCACATCGAGCGCGATGGAACGGTGGGATTCGTGACCGACCTCAACTTCGGCCAGGTCGCGAACACGATTTCGGCCGCCACGCGCTACTCGAATGTGGCGGGTGTTGGTAACCAATGGTTCGATCCGACGCAGTACTACCTGACCTACACGGCGCCGATCGGATCGGGAATCAGCTTCCAAGCCGGCCGTTTTGTGACGTTGTTGGGGGCGGAAACGATCAACACGTACAACAATCTGAACTACAACGAATCCAAGAGCATCATTTTCGGCTTTGGGATTCCATTCACGCACACGGGAATCCGCGCATCGTACACCTTCAACGACTACGTTGCGTTTACGGGTGGCCTCAACAACGGCTGGGACGATCCTGCCACAGCCAACAACGGCGGTCCCAACTACGAAGGCGAGTTGACAGTCAACAACAAGGACAAGACGCTGAGCCTCGCGCTCAACGGCATCTGGGGTCCGAACCTGGTGGGTCCGACCGGGTTGGGTAAGTCCGACTCGAATCTCGGCGCGGTCGATCCGGTCGCGACCTGGAAGCCGTCGTTCATCCCCAACCTGACGCTTCAGACCGAGTATCTGTATGCAAGCGAGAGCGGTCCGGTAGTCAACGGTCACGCCGCGACGTGGCAGGGACTGGCTCAGTACCTGGTGTACGACATCAACCCTTCGCTGGAGTCGGCCACCCGCGCCGAATTCTTCGACGACGAGGATGGGGCGCGAACCGGGACTGCCCAGACGTTGTGGGAAATTACCCAGACGCTGAGCTACAAGATACCCGAAGTGACGGGACTGCTTGCCAGGCTGGAGTACCGGCATGACAATTCCAGCCAGAACTATTTCTTCAACAACAATAGTCTGTACACTAACGGCGTGTTCACCGGGCAGCATCTGTGGCACGGCCAGGACACCTTGGACGCCAACTTCATCTACGCCTTCTAAGGCGGGAGTTTAACCAGTCAATCGCGCAGCGATGCGCCGGCGGCGGGTCCGAACAAGCGGACCCGCCGCTTCTTTGTTGCAAGCGATCGATGCGCGATAGTAGTTTTTCCGCTCGCACCTCATGAATCACCCATCGGCCGCCGTGATCCTTGCCCTGCTCCTGTTCGGGCCGCTCGCGATCGCGAAGATCGAGCACAATATCGAGCTCTACTGCCTCGCGCTCGGCGTGCTCGCGACCCTGTTCGGGACCGGCTTCACGCCTGAGTTGGTTTCAGAGGCGTTGCACGAGCCGGTCGCGATCAGCGTCGCCGTGATGGTCGCCGCGCTCCTGTTCGGATGGACGCGGCGCAGGCTCGACCGGGTCTTCGACCGGCTGCGCAACCAAGTATCGCGACCGGTACTGACCGCCGCGACGGTTTTTGCGATCGCATCCATCTCCAGCCTCATCACCGCGATCGTCGCCGCCCTGGTGCTGGTCGAGGTGACAGGCCTGCTTCATTTCTCCCGCGATAAGCGGGTGCGCGTGACGGTTGCGGGATGCTTCGCGATCGGCCTGGGCGCATCGCTGACGCCGCTGGGCGAGCCGCTCTCGACGCTTGCCGCGCGAGCGCTCAATCTGGGCTTCTTCGGGCTGTTCGGTTTGCTGGCGCCGTGGGTATTTCCGGGCGTGCTGGTGAGCTCGATCGTCGCGGGCGCGTTTGCCCGCGGTGAATACGACGAGGCGCCGGCGGGCGCGCACGTACGCCAATCCTACGCCGCGATTTTCGTTCAAGCGGCCAAGGTGTTTGCGTTTATCGCGGGCCTGGTGCTGATCAGCAGCGCTTACGGGCCGATTGCGAATGAGTACGTCAGCAAAATGAGCAGCGATCTTCTGTTCTGGGCCAATACCGTGTCCGCCGCGCTCGACAATGCGACCCTGGTCGCGCTCGAAGTCCACAGCATGGCCATCCCGCGCGCGCGCGAGGCGATTCTGGCGCTGCTGGTTTCGGGCGGGATGCTGATACCGGGCAATCTCCCCAACATCGTAAGTGCGGGGGCGCTCAGAATCGGGAGCGGGGCGTGGGCGAAGATTGGGGTGCCGATGGGGCTGGTCATGCTAGGCATCTATTTTGCTGTGATCAAATTGTTAGGCTGATGGGTTGAAAAAATAGAGGCTCCGATGCTGGGTCCTCCACTGAACCGCAAGTCGTTGGGCGTGCGATGCTGCTCGAATGTGCGGCAGATGCCCGTTAGACGTGCGTTGCGTTATGGAGATTTTCGTGAAAGAAAGCGTTATCGGTCGAATCGTTCGAATGAGTCTGGTGTGACGGCCGGTGGAATTCCTGATGCGTCTCATGCCATCGTGCGCAGGCGCGGACGATGCGCGCGGTTTCTATAGATCGATCAATCAACAAGTATGGGCATGCCGCCCCGTTAAGCGGCCAGGAGGGTTACGGGTTCGATGACGCCTAAACAAGTTCTGCAAATGATCAAGGATAAGGGCGTGGTGATGGTCGATGTGAAATTCATCGATCTGCTCG